>LDXN01000027.1 GCA_001443445.1 Candidatus Dadabacteria bacterium CSP1-2
GGCCGGTCGCCCCTACAATTTTCCTCGGGGATAATTATGAGTATAATAGAGCTTACAGACGAGCAGCAGATGATTCGAGATGTTGCCAGGGATTTTGCAGAGAACGAGATTAAACCCCTAGCTTCAGAGCTTGATAGAGAAGGAAGATTCCCCGCTGAGCTTGTTAAGAAGATGGCAGAACTTGGGTTTATGGGAATTTTCATTCCTGAGGAATACGGGGGAGGAGGCATGGATACCCTTAGTTATGTATTAGCTCTGGAGGAAATTTGTAAGGCCTGTGCATCAACAGGTGTAGTTATGTCTGTAAATAATTCCCTTGTCGCAGATCCAATATACCGTTTTGGAACAGAAGAGCAAAAGAAGAAATATCTTCTCCCCCTTGCAAAAGGAGAAAAGCTGGGATGCTTTTCTTTGAGCGAGCCAGCTGCAGGTTCTGATGCGGGTAGTATTATAACAACCGCTGTCAAGAATGGAGAATATTACATTGTCAACGGTACAAAAAACTGGGTGACAAACGGCCCTGAAGCAGATGTTATAATACTTTTTGCATCTACGGATCTATCTAAAAGACATCAGGCGGTCACAGCATTTATAGTTGATAAAGAAACCCCTGGTATTATCGTTGGAAAGGTTGAGCACAAGTTAGGAATAAGGGCATCGAGTACATCTCAACTTATCTTTGATGGTTGTCGAGTCCCCATAGAAAATAGACTGGGTGAGGAAGGATTGGGCTTTAAAATTGCTATGCAGACACTCGATGGGGGAAGGATAGGAATAGGTTCTCAGGCTGTTGGCATTGCTCAGGCCGCACTTGATGAAGCAGTTTCATATTCGAAGGAAAGGGAGGCGTTTAGTCAGCCGATATATAGTTTTCAGGGTATTCAGTTCATGCTAGCGGACATGGCAACGAGGATAGAAGCGTCAAGGCTTCTCGTTTGGCAGGCTGCAAGGATGAAGGATAGAAAAATGAAGTTTACAAAGCAGGCAGCGATGGCAAAGCTCTTTGCATCTGAAACAGCGATGTGGGTTACTACAAAGGCGATTCAGATTCATGGGGGATATGGCTACACGACGGATTATCCTGCTGAGAGACATTTTAGAGATGCGAAGATCACGGAGATTTATGAAGGAACATCGGAGATTCAAAGAATCGTGATTGCGAATCAGGTATTGAAAGAATATTCATAATTTGTAGGGGCAACCCTTGCGGTTGCCCAAAAGATAGGGCGGGTGCAAGACCGTTCGGCTGAGCTCACGACGAAGCCCGCCCCTACAGTTAGAATTAAGAGGGAACAATGTCGTTCGACGGAAAAGAACTCGAAAAGATCAAAGAAAAGACAGAAATCTGGGAGAACGAATATAAAAACATCCCAAAAAGGGAGGTTAAATTTACTACAGTTTCAGGTATGGATGTACCTCCTCTTGCTACCCCTGATAGCCTAGAGGATTTCGACTATCTTCGGGATCTCGGTCTTCCTGGCTCCTATCCATTTACACGTGGAATTTATAACACAATGTATCAGGGAAGGCTCTGGACCATGCGTCAGTTTGCAGGGTTTGGCTCTCCCGAGGATACAAACAAGAGATTTAAATTTTTACTAGAGCAGGGGCAGACAGGTTTAAGTACTGCGTTTGATATGCCTACCCTTATGGGTTATGACTGCGACCATCCAAGGGCGAGGGGAGAGGTTGGAAAGGAAGGCGTTTCGGTTTCCTCCCTTGCTGATATGGAAGTGCTATTCGACGGAATAAGGCTTGACGAAGTAACAACCTCTATGACTATAAACTGTAGTGCTAGCATAATACTTGCTATGTATCTTGTAATGGCTGAGAAACAAGGGGTGAGTTGGGAAAAGCTAGATGGAACAATTCAAAACGATATGCTAAAAGAGTTTATTGCCCAGAGGGAGTGGATTTGTCCCCCTAGGCCTTCAGTAAAAATCGTTGTTGACATGATTGAATTCTGCGCGAAATACGTTCCCAAGTGGCATCCTGTGTCAATCTCTGGCTATCACATTCGTGAGGCTGGTTCAACGGCAGTTCAGGAGCTTGCCTTTACCCTTGCTGATGGGGTTGGATACGTTCAAGAATGCATAGAGCGTGGACTCAAGGTTGATGACTTTGCTCCACAGCTTTCTTTTTTCTTTAATGTCCATAATGATTTTTTGGAAGAAGTGGCAAAATTACGCGCTGCAAGAAGAATATGGGCAAAGATAATGAGGGAAAGGTTTGGTGCGAAGAATCCAAAATCATGGATGCTTAGAACCCATGCCCAGACAGCAGGATGCAGCCTTACAGCACAACAGCCTTTAAATAATATTGTAAGGGTTGCAATTCAGGCATTAGCAGCAGTCCTCGGAGGTGCCCAGTCTTTACATACTAATTCTATGGATGAAACGCTTGCCCTTCCTACAGAGGAGTCCGTAACAGTAGCCCTCAGAACCCAGCAGATTATTGCGGAGGAAAGCGGCGTTGTAAATTCCATTGACCCTCTTGGTGGAAGTTATGTTATTGAAGCCCTGACTAATCGAATAGAGAATGAGGCGTTTGATTACATAAAAAAGATTGACGAGCTTGGCGGAATTATCAAAGCGATTGACACAGGTTTTCCTCAGAAGGAGATTGCTGATGCAGCTTATAGGTATCAGCTAGAGCTAGATAGGGGTGAAAAGGTAATTGTGGGTGTAAACAAATACTTGAATGACAATGAAAAACATATGCAAACTCTGAAAATTGATGAAGAAGTGGATAACAACCAAAGAGAAAGGCTTCGGGAGATAAAGAGGAAAAGAGATAACGAGGCGGTAAGAAAGCATCTTAGATCAATCGCTGATGCAGCACGTGAAGGCAAGAATCTCATGCCATTTATAATTGATGCTGTGAGGGAATACGCAACTGTAGGTGAAATCAGTGATGTTTATAGAGAGGTCTATGGGGTTTACCGAGACCCAGGTTATTTTTAAATACAGGATGCAAGATGCACGATACAGGATATAAGATTCATCATGTATCATGAATCATTTTATTCGTGTAAATTCGTGTTCATTCGTGGTTAAATAATTAAAAGGAAGTCAAAATGGGAGACGAGAGAAGGGTAAGGGTTCTGATCGGAAAAGCAGGGCTGGACGGACACGATAGGGGTGCAAAGATTGTGGCTAGGGCCCTTAGAGATGCGGGGTTTGAGGTTATTTATACCGGGCTTCATCACACACCTGAGATGATTGTTGAGACAGCTATTCAAGAGGATGTTGATGCTGTTGGGTTAAGTATTCTTTCAGGGGCTCATAATTATCTCTTTCCCGAAGTGATTCGTTTACTAAGAGAAAAAGAGGCTGATGATATAGTCGTATTTGGTGGTGGGATTATTCCTAAAGAAGATATTCGTGGACTATTAGAGAAGGGTGTTAAAGCTATATTTGAGCCAGGGACTGCTACGGTGGAAATAATTGATTGGGTTAAAGAAAACGTAAAGCYAAGGAGTCTTTAGTAGGGGCACGTTGCAACGTGCCCCTACAATCTAATCATGAAATGCATCCTTTGTGAACAAAGAAAAGCTAAAAGATATTGTCCTGCAAAAAGAACGTACATCTGCGCAATATGTTGCGGTGAAAAACGTGGGGTTGAGATAAATTGCCCTCTGGATTGTGTCTATTATATCGAAGGCCAAAAATATCAGCAGGATAAAATCACAAGGCAAAGAATAATGAAAGAGGGCACCGAGCCTTATATCAGACGCGCCGAACTATATAGCAAAAACCCTGAGATTTTCGCTAAGATTGAGCTTACTCTAGTTGGTTTATTCCGTAATGATAATAAGCTTAAGAATGAAGAAGTTGCCGAGGCACTTGAGCTTGTTCTTAAAACCCTAGACACAGAGAAGAAAGGAATACTATATGAATACAGAGCTGAAAGCAGTGTTGTTAATGATGTTGCGTTACGGGTGTTAAATGTTATAAGAGAATATAAAGATATGGCCGAACTTCGTCGGGGAAGAATAACGCTTGATTATGCAAAGAACGTAATTGAAGAGTTTTTAAAGGAAATTAAGTTTTATATGGAAATAGAAAAGAATCCTCAAAGTTATTTAATCCACATCTCACGGTATCACCCTGAAAGGGTTGAAACAAGACAAGGCGGTGGTTCATTAATTATCTCTTCTTAAATTAAAGAAACCTCTCTAGCGATGCCCAAAGAGATAATGAAGACGAAAAACTAAGATTTATTCCCACCTGCTGCTGCAATGCCGGTTATAGCAGCAATTAGAACGATTATCCCGGCAACCGTGAAATATAGACTCCAATCTAGATTAAGAGCACGAGAAAATGCATAGCCGATTAGTGTAAGAAGTACCAAGCATATTATAATGCTTCCAATTGGATTTGTTTTTGGCATCTTTAATCCTCCGATGATCTTGATCCAGTGTACAGTGTTTTTTATCTTATCAGAAAAATATTTTATCTGGATGTGAGGTGATATACAAATTTGTTGGTAAATAGGAAATAATCTACAATGTCAACTCGATTTTTCGATATTGCATAACGAAGCCCGTCATTGCGAAGAGCCCTTCCCCCGGTTTAACCGGGGGACCTTCGCTCAGGGGTAAACTCTGTGACGAAGCAATCTGACACGGAGTGTCATTCCGAACCATGTTCAGAGCGAAGGCGAAGGAACTGTGAGGAATCTCAATCAGATTCGCTCCTTTCACTCGCTCGCAACGACAACTCCTTTTTGAGTGCACTACTGATTGATCGAATTTAGAACAAACAAAAGAACTATGAGTGCTAGTCATCTCACTCTTGAACCATTATATCAAATATGTAACTATAATGGACATTATGTACAATGAAAACGAGTTTAAAATAAGCGTCATAGGAGCCGGAAGCTGGGGAACAACTATTGCAAAACACCTTGCGGAAAAGGGCTTTGACATCACTTTATGGGTAAAAGGAGAGAACGTTAGGGAATCTATTTTACGGACGAGAGAAAATAATCTTTACCTTCCAAAAATAAAACTTCCTGATAACATTCATCCAACAAACCTTCTATGGGAAGCTTTAACAGGTAGAGACCTGATTATATTCTCGGTTCCATCTCAATATGTAAGGGAGGTTTTGAAAGATGGGTCAAGATTCATTAGAGACGATTCTTTAATTATTAACACAGCGAAGGGAATTGAATTAACTACACATAAGCTCATGCACGAGGTTTTTGAGGAGGTACTTTCTCAAGACATTCGTGAAAGATATGCTTCTCTCTCAGGTCCAAGTTTTGCATTAGAGGTGGCAAAACATAAACCAACAGCAGTGTCTATTGGGTCAAAGAACCTTAATACTGGGAAGATCGGACAGAAGGTTTTCTCAAACGAGTACTTTAGGGCTTATGTAACAGAGGATGTTGTAGGAGTAGAAATAGGGGGCTCACTCAAAAACGTAATTGCAATTGCGGCAGGGATCGCAGATGGCATTGGACTTGGGTACAATTCAAAGTCCGCTCTTATCACAAGAGGACTTGCTGAAATAACTAGATTAGGGTTAAAAATGAAAGCAAACCCTATGACATTTCTAGGACTATCTGGGGTTGGAGATCTTGTTCTAACATGTACCGGGGAGCTTAGTAGGAATAGAGAGGTTGGGGTAAGAATTGGTAAGGGCGAGAGATTAGAAGATATTCTTTCAAACATGAGAATGATAGCTGAGGGTGTAAAGACCTCTCTTGCTGCGAAGGAGCTTGCACATCGCCATGATATAGATATGCCCATAGCTGAGCAGGTTTCCCTTGTGCTCTACGAAAATAAATCTCCTGAGAATGCTATATTTGAGCTTATGACGAGGCAGTTAAAACACGAAGTGGAATAATGAAAATACAAATTCCAAATCTTAAATCACCAGTCACAAACAATATTCAATTTCTAAATTCTAAACTCCAAACAATAAGGTTTATTACTTTCTTTTCTTTGGAATTTAGTATTTGAGATTTCGAGTTTGTTTCTGATTTGGAATTTGGTAATTGATGCTTGCTTGAATGAAGCTTCTAGACCCAAGCGATATAGTAAAACTTATGAAAAAGCAATCTTATCGTCCCATGAGAGCTAGGGAGCTTTCAAGACGTCTTGGTGTACCAGGGGAAGGTAGAAAAGCTCTCAAAAAGGCTCTCAAAAAACTTATTCAAGAAGGGATGATTATCAGGATTAGAGGAGGCAGATACAGGATTCATGAAGAAGATGTAAAAAAAGAAATCGTGCACTCACCTCTATCTCCGGCTGGGGTACTAAGGTCTCCAAAGATCCTCGGGAAGTTTGTAAGAACTGGAAAAACCGGTGTTGTCCTACCTAGGAACCAAAAAATACCTCCTATTATAATTAGGCATAGCGAGGTTAAGGGTGTAAGGAATGGTAGCCTTGTTATTGCTGAAATCCCAGGTCTTACTAAGCGTGAAACTGCATCGGGAGTTATAGTGGAGGTTCTTGGAAGATCTGGTGGTTTGGATGCAGAAAGGAGTGGGCTTTTTGTTGAGTATAATCTGCCTCAGGAGTTTCCCCACGAAGTAGTGAAGGAATCAAAAGGGATTCCTTCCGATGTTGTACCTGAGGATTTAAAAGGAAGGGTTGATTTACGTAGTATTTTGACTATTACAATTGATAACGATAGGGCAAAGGATTTTGATGACGCAGTAGGCATTTCACGCACAGAGTCTGGGTATAAACTTTGGGTTTCAATTGCAGATGTATCTTATTACGTGAAGCTTGGAAGTATTGTCGATAACGAAGCACTGCAAAGAGCTACTAGCATTTATCTTCCTGAAAGTGTTATCCCTATGCTTCCTGAGAGTTTATCGGATTGGACATGTAGTCTTGTTGAAAATGAAGACAGACTTACAAAAACCGTTGAGATGGATTTCAACTGGGAAGGCATGATGCTTGATTTCAAGATTTATAACAGTGTGATAAGAAGTCGTTACCGCCTAACTTACACTGAGGTCTCCCACATAATAGAAAGAAAGGGAAAGGGAAGTAAACGAGATCAGGAATTAATCGAGAACCTAAAAATTATGAATGAACTCTACGAGAAGGTTAAGGAAAGAAGGCTTGAAAGAGGAGGGCTTGATTTTGATATACCTGAACCTGAGCTTATAAGGGATGAGCTTGGAAGAACTATTGATGTTGTAAAATCAGAGAGAAACGTAGCGCACGGATTAATAGAGGAGTTTATGATCAGTGCAAATAGGGCTGTTGCCGAATATGTTCACTATTCGAAAACACCGTCCATATATCGTATACACGAGCCCCCGGATATTACATCGATAAAAGAACTGTCTCTGGAATTAAGAAATCTGGGTTACAAACTCCATGTTGATGGAAAGCTTAAGGCAGCCGATATTCAACGGGTTATATTTGAATCAAAAGATGATTCTCAAAAGGTTGCTATAAATACGTTGATTCTTCGTTCTCTAAAAAGGGCTGTTTATTCTAATGAGAAAGAAGGTCATTTTGGTCTTGCACTTAAACACTACACTCATTTTACATCACCGATAAGACGTTACCCCGACCTTGTTGTTCACAGGATTGTTAACTCACTTATCAATGAAAGAAGACCACCTTACGATGAAGAATCACTTGAATGGACAGCAACTCATTCTTCGATGAGAGAGAGATTTGCAGATGAAGTTGAAAGAGCGGCGATAAAAATTGAAAGGGTTTATACGATGAAGCACCATGTTGGAAAAGAGTTTGATGGTTTTGTAATCAGTGTCCTTCCATTCGGTATATTTGTCGAACTTAAAGAGATTTTTGTTGAAGGATTTGTTCCAATAGAGAAGATTAAAAACCGAGGAAAGCGATTTAAAATTGGTCAGGGTGTAAAAGTGAAGGTTATCGAAGCTGATCTTGAGAGGAGAAGAGTTACACTAGAATTAGTAGGGGTTTGATTAATCAAAMCCCTACTCGTCGCTTTTACGTCGGATTAGCGTTAACTGATAAGAATTCTTGAATCAGGCTTGGTTGACGAATTTATTTCGATTCTAGATATGTTACAAGAGTTCATAATGTAGGGGCTGATGCCCTCATCAGCCCTTAAAGCTCGTTCGGGGAACGAGCCCTACTCCGTTATCCGAGGTTAGAAAACCCTGCCTATCATACTGTGATCACTTGAAAATAACCACTCGATAGCTGCGACTTTCCAGTCGCAGATTCGTATAAAAGGAATTCTCAATTATCCGAGGTTAGAAAACCTCGGCTATCGTTGTGGGAATGTGTGAAAATCAACCTTAGATAGCCGTATCATTTGTAGAGACGACCCGACGGGTCGTCTCTACCTAGTGTCACTGAGAATTCTCGAATCAGCTCCTTTGGTTCTTTTACCTTGTCTAAATCAATTATAGGTGCGACTGCATAAGCGCCTGCCTTTAAATACTGACTTGCTTCATAAGAACTCATTTTATCAGTCGGAACAAACTTTAGCTTGGGAAAAATTTCTCTAAGAAACATAAACCAGCTCAATCCTCCCATTTGTCCAGATGGGTAAATGCTTACAGCCTTTGCATCTAAGTCATAAGCATTGAAAATTTCAGTTGGGGTAATTGCACCAATGGCATGAAATAAGTCTTCTTTTTTACATCTTCGTATAATGCCTCTATCAAGATGTGTAGTAAATATAAATAGCGCTCCTGCATTTATAGCTATCCTTGCCTCTTTCCTGGTTGAGATAGAAAAAACACCGAGATTTTTCTGTCCCTGTTTTTTAAGAGACTTGAGTAAGTCTTTAACCCCTGCAATTCGAAAATCAATACCAATTAAATTAAAACCGTTTTCCCATAGATACTCAGATGCTTCTATTAGGGGCTTGATTGAACCACCTGTAAATAAAAAAAAGATCTTTTCTCTCCCAATCAGTTCAATTGTTTGTTTATAAATCTCTTTAGACGTTGGCTCAGTAGGCTTTGTTGGCATTGTTTAATTGTAACTGTTTAGCCACAGAGTCCACGGAGAACTCAAATGAGATGAATATGATGATATCAAAAGAATTTCTCTCTACTCTCTGTGACCTCGGTGGCCAAGTCATCTTCTAATCGGAGGGGGTGGGATTCGAACCCACGAGGGTCCTTAAGAACCCTACCGGTTTTCGAGACCGGCGCCTTCGACCACTCGGCCACCCCTCCTGTATAATGAGCTAGTTTCCCTTATTGATTCTAACCTCTATTTTCACAAAGATAAACTAAGTTGTTTTATATATACGTATTCTTGGATAGGCAAATAGCAAAGGGTAGAGACGCCATTAATGGCGTCTCTACAATATAGATTGCCGCCCGCTAGCAGCCCTTCGACTTCGCTCAGGGCAGGAACTGGTGGACTTATTTTATACTCGTTCAATGGGTAGATTACGAGTCCCTTCGACTGGCTTAGGGCATGCTTGCTCGTAATCTAAGATTGCCCACTAGCAAGACGAGTGGTCTAACCTGGTAAATAAACTCGTAGACCGCCCGGTTTTTATCCCTTCTATTGGGTAGTTAGATTGAATTAGCCGTTCGTCCAGAGGCTTCGTCGTGAGCTCAGCCGAACGGCTCACGACAAGGCTTACAGCATAGTCAAAATCTTCTCATAACCACACTTACTTTTTCTAGGGATTTGGAAAAGCATACAGGTGTGTTAACTTTTCTTTAGTGAGTAAAAAATATTTTTCAGAAAAAGCAAAGGAAGAGGTAGAAAAAGTCATAAAAGAGGCCTTTGGGAACGAGGTCTTTTTTGTAGGTTCTCTTGATCAATATGGGGTTGTTGATGGTGTCAGGGTTGTGGCTCGCGGAAACGATTACTCAGTCCCTGCCATAGTAGATTCTGCACAATCAGGTGAGGTAGTGATCCATAATCATCCTTCAGGTAATTTGACTCCCTCAGACGAAGATATTCTGATAGCAGGATTATTTGGAAATTTAGGAGTTGGGTTCTACATAATAAATAACGATGTGTCACAAGTGTATGTAGTAGTTGAGCCTTTTGCTAAAAAGGAACTAGAAAGGCTTGATGTCAAAAAGCTAAAAAAACTCCTTCTTCCTGAAGGAGAGGTTTCAAAAGTTATGGGTTCTCAGTATGAGCTTCGCTCTGAGCAGTTAGATATGGTTGAAGCTATAGCTTCTGCATTTAACGAAGAGGCGATTTCACTCATTGAAGCTGGAACCGGAACCGGTAAAACTCTTGCATACCTAATACCTGCTATCTATTGGTCTCTTTTAAACGGTGAGAGGATTGTTATTTCTACCAATACGATAAACCTTCAGGAACAGCTTATTGAAAAGGACATACCACTCATTCATCAGAGTCTGGGAGAGGAGTTTAAATATTCACTAGTGAAGGGAATGGGTAACTATCTTTGTCTTCTTAGAGCTGAAACCGTTACAGATGGACTATTAGAGCTTGCCGATGAAGATGAAATTGATTCCTTGAGGAGTATCATAGAGTGGTCAAAGGTTACTAAAGACGGTTCACTTTCAGATTTAAATTTTAATCCTACTGAAGCTATCTGGGATAAGGTTGCAGCGGAGAGTGATAGCTGTCTACGGGTGAGGTGCCCCCATTATTCAAAGTGCTTTTTTTATAAGGCAAGAAGAGAGATTTCTTCATCACAGATACTTGTTGTAAATCATCACTTGCTCTTTTCTGACCTAGCTATAAAAGGAGCAAGCGAGGAAAGTGAGATTGGAATTCTTCCCGCGTATAGAAAGGTCATCTTTGATGAGGCCCATCATATTGTGGATGCAGCAACATCGCATTTTGGTATGAGAGCAACTAAGTATGGGATCATAAGAATACTAAGACGCCTTAAAAGGAAGGGAAGTGGGGGTGAGGTAAAAGGACTTATTTTCTATACGGCCTCACTTGCAACAAAGCTTAAGAAATATTTTAGAAAAGGGATCTTAAATACGGTGCTGAGGAGAGTTGAAGAAACTCTATCACCACAGGTTGATACGGTTGAGAATTTTGTTAGAGATGCATTTGATGAACTCTATTATTTTGCGCTCCCGATTGTAGGGAGAAAGGAAGGAATTTCTGAAGAAATCAACTTGCGAATCACTGGTGAGGTAAGAAAGCTAGAAGGATGGGAAAAGATAGATAATAGGTTTTCTATTCTTAGAATAAAATTGAAAGAGTTGGAAGAAGAGATAAAAGCTTTCATGGAAGTCCTGATAGACTATGAAGAGGAGCCCGATGTTGCAAGGCTTTTAATTGAGTTTAAAGGGATTGCAAATAAGCTAAACTTCTATTCGGATGTGATTCTTTCCTTTCTCGATTCGAGCGAGGATGGATATGTTAGATGGGTCGAAGGCAATATTGGACGGGGAGGGGTTTTCTCGGGAATAGGGCTTTCACCTCTTGATATTTCTCCTCAGTTGAAAGAAAAACTGTATTCTAGATGTAGAACGGTCGTGATGACCTCTGCTACTTTATCAGTAAAAAAGAGCTTTGATTTTATAAAATCTGGACTTGGTCTTGAAGAGAACGAAAGGGTACAAGAGATTATTCTTCCATCTCCCTTTAACTATATGGAACAAGCATTTCTTGCTATTCCTAGAGATATTCCCGAGCCTGTACAAAAGGAATATTCCGACAAATTATCTCCAATCATACTCGAGGCTGTAAGGATATCTCATGGAAACGCTCTTATTCTTTTCACATCTTATTCTCTTCTGGAAACGGTTTATAGAAAGATTCAAAAGGAGCTTTCAGAACTCGGAATTATCTCTCTAAAACAGGGCAGTCTTCCTAGGGCGAGGCTTCTTAATAAGTTCAAAGTAGAGGATAATTCCGTTCTTTTTGCGACTGACAGCTTCTGGGAAGGGGTGGATGTCCCAGGTGAAGCACTCAGGCTTGTTGTAATCACAAGGCTGCCATTCAGGGTTCCGACAGACCCTATAATAGAAGCAAGGGTTGAGCATATGGAAAAGCAAGGATTAAATTCCTTTCTCGAGTATACCGTTCCGGTTGCAGTTCTTAAATTCAAACAGGGCTTTGGAAGGCTCATAAGAACGAAGAATGATAGGGGTTCGGTTTTAGTTCTAGATAAAAGAGTAATAAGCAAGCATTACGGAAGACATTTCTTAGATTCGCTTCCAAAATGTAAGTTGGTCATGGGTTCTACACATGAGATAATGAAAGAGCTCGAATCATTTTTTAAACATTGAGCGTGGTTCGTGGCTCGTAATTCGTTGTTCGTGGTTAGCTAGATCGAGACCTTAGTCTGAGCCTGGCTTCATCGTGAGCTCAGCAGAACGGGGGCGGGGTTGGAAAACCCCGCCTATCCTTATGTTATTGCGTGTTGTATCTTTTTGATTTAGAAGAAACCTTTAGGTTTTCAATATAATTATTAACGAAAGGCTAAATCCTTCCGCTACATTTTCTATTCTAAGAAGTCGAGTCATGAATCACGATTCACGAATTACGAAAAATAAATTGACAGTTCTCAACCCCTAAGATATTTTTATTCAACCTTTCTCACAAACCGAGGCAAGAAAAATCTGTGTTATCCCATAAATTGCTCATAAAATTTCTTGCAGTAGTTGGAGCTACTGTGTCCAAAGGCGGAGCTAGCGCAATCTCTGCCGTCTGGACATTCCCCGCTGTAATTTTTTCTGCAATGCTCATTGCATGGGCGGCTGAAGCTGCTCAGTTTCTTATTTCTCAGGGACTCGCCCTTGCAATACTTGCATGGATTCAAACGCTTCCTGAATTTGCAATTGAGGGCGTTATCGCATGGTCTGCTGGAAAGGACCCAAGCAGAATCCATCTTGTTACTGCAAACTTTACAGGCGCAATACGTCTCCTTCCGGGTCTTGGCTGGCCACTTATCTTCTTTACAGCCTTTATTTTTAATAGGATTAAAACTGGAGAGAATATAAAAGCGATAATTTTAAATAAGGAACACTCACTTGAAGTTATGGCTCTTCTTCCTCCTCTTATTTACTTCATGGCGATATTTCTTAAGGGTACTTTCAACATAATAGATAGCATTGTGCTAATTTTTCTATATACATCATATCTTTACTCTTTGAATAAGGTTCCTCCTCAGGCTGCTGAAGGTATAGATGAACTTGAGCCTATACCTAGGAGTATCCTTCGTCGTAGGCCGCTTTTTAGAAACTCATTAATTTTGGGGCTATTTCTTTCAGGGGGTTTAATATTGCTCTTCGTAGCTGAGCCTTTTCTTCATAGTATGCTTGCCTTAGCTGTTACTTTAGGGATCTCTGAATTTGTATTTGTTCAGTGGGTAGCTCCCTTTCTATCTGAATTTCCGGAGAAGGTTAGCGCATTTTACTGGGCAAGACAGATTAAAAAGGCTCCTATAGCCCTAATGAACATGGTTTCATCTAACATAAACGAATGGACTATGCTTGCTGCAATGATTCCAATTGTGTTCAGCCTAAGTGCTGGAGGCGTCTCAACAATACATTTTGACGAATTCCAGCTTACGGAAATCCTTCTTACCATTGTTCAGTCAGGTCTTGCATTCATGCTTCTTCTTAACATGAAATATAGCTGGTACGAGGCTTTAGGGCTTTTTCTTCTCTGGGCAGTTCAATTTGCAAGACCGCACTTGAGAGAAGAAATCATATTTGTCTATATTGCTTGGATAGTAATCTGCCTTATCCAAATCTTATTCGGTTGGAGGAAGCCACAGGCTATTAAGGATTTCATGTATATTCTTAGGAGTTATATATTGGTCTCAAAACCGTCCGAAGTAAACCCTGAGAAGAGAAAATAAAACGTGACTGTTTAGCCACTAAGGCACAAAGACACAAAGAAATAAGTTAGGGGACATTTTTGAAGTAGAGACGCAAAATTTTTGCGTCTCTACAAGACTCATCCAGTGGCTCTTTCTTTGACACTCTTCCACCCCTCATTTACACTTTATAAGTCTCTTTTATAGATTTTAGGAGGTGTGTATTTAAATGCCGACCGCTTCACAAATAGCGCCTGTAAACATCGAAGATGAGATGAAGGAATCATATCTCAGCTATTCGATGAGCGTCATAATTGGGCGCGCCCTACCTGATGTTAGAGACGGTCTAAAGCCAGTTCATAGACGCATCCTCTATGGTATGTATGAGCTTGGAAACGAGTGGAATAAACCCTATAAAAAGTCTGCAAGGATTGTTGGGGATGTTATGGGTAAATATCACCCACATGGAGATGCAGCCATTTACGATGCGCTTGTAAGAATGGCTCAAGATTTTTCAATGCGTTATGAACTGATAGACGGGCAGGGCAACTTCGGCTCTATTGACGGAGACCCGCCTGCTGCTATGCGGTATACGGAGGTGAGGCTTGCAAGAATTGCAAGCGAGATGTTGGACGATATAGACAAAGAAACAGTGGATTTTATTCCCAATTATGATGGAAGCACTGTCGAACCGGTTATCCTCCCTGCAAAGATTCCGAATCTTCTTTTAAACGGCGCCTCTGGAATAGCAGTTGGAATGTCAACCAATATTCCTCCACACAATTTAGGTGAACTTACGGATGCCGTTATCGCCCAGATTAAAGACCCAGATATTTCACTCGCTAAGCTTATGAAACATGTTCCAGGTCCCGACTTTCCTACAGGCGGGTTTATATGCGGAAAGGAAGCAATAAAAGAGGCCTACTCTACAGGTCGTGGGATTATTAAGGTCAGAGCAAAGGCTAGGATTGAGAGACAGAAAAAGAATGATAGAGAGAGTATTATCGTAACTGAGATTCCTTACCAGGTTAATAAAGCAAAGCTGATTGAGCGTATTGCTGACCTTGTGAAGGATGAAAAGATCGAGGGGATTTCAGATATTCGTGACGAATCGGATAGGGAGGGAATAAGGATTGTTGTAGAAATTAAGCGTGGCGAGAACCCGGAGATCGTATTAAATCAACTGTATAAGCACACCCCTATGGATTCCTCTTTCGGAATTATAATGCTTGCTTTAGTAAGGAATCAACCGAGGATTCTTAATCTTAGGGACTTAATTGCTCAGTTTATAGAACACAGAAAAGAGGTTGTTACTAAAAGGACGGAATTCGAGCTTCGCAAAGCGGAGGCAAGGCTTCATATTCTAGAAGGGCTCAAAATAGCACTCGACCACCTTGATGAAGTTATAACATTAATTCGCAATTCAGCAGACCCTACAGAAGCAAAAGAGGGGTTGGTCTTCAAGCTGTCTCTTTCAGACATACAGGCTCAAGCGATTCTTGATATGAGACTCCAGAGGCTTACAGCACTTGAGAGAGAGAAGATTATTGAGGAAAGGGATGAGTTAATTAAAACTGTCAAAAATTTAAAAGAAATATTAGAAACAGAGGAGCTTCTTCTTGATATTATCATCCGCGAGCTTGAGGACATTAAAAACCGATATGGTGATGAAAGGAGAACTGAGATAATTGAGAGTGTTGAGGAGATTTCCGTAGAAGACCTTATTGCAGATGAGGATATGGTCGTAACGATTACGCACGAGGGTTATATCAAAAATACTCCATTAAGTGTGTATAGAAGCCAGAGGAGAGGGGGAAAGGGCAAAACTGGTATGAGCACGAAGGAGACGGATTTTATAGAAACAATATTTGTTGCTTCCACACATAGCTATGTTCTATTTTTCACGAATCTCGGAAGATGCTACTGGTTAAAGGTGCACGAGATTCCTGAAGCTGGTCCTACAGGCAAGGGAAAAGCTATAGTGAATCTCCTTAATCTTTCATCCAATGAGAAAGTCGCTGCGGTTCTTCCTGTTCGTGAGTTCAAAGAGGATAAATTTGTAGTTATGGCTACAAAGGATGGGGTTGTGAAAAAGACAGAACTTATGGCTTATTCAAATCCACGTGCAGGCGGGATAATAGCGGTAAATGTTCGTGAGGACGATGAGCTTATTAGCGCAAGAATGACGAGTGGTAATAACGAAATCCTTCTTACAACACGTTTCGGTCAGGCTATAAGGTTTCATGAGGAAGAGGTAAGGGAGACGGGGAGGGGGGCTACAGGCGTAATTGGGATTAGACTCGAGGATAAAGACGAGGTTGTGAGCCTGGAAGTGATTGAAAACCAGGATGCACGGATTCTCACTGTAACAGAGATGGGTTATGGAAAAAGAACCCCAGTTTCTGAGTATAGATTGACTGGACGTGGTGGAAAAGGTGTTATTACAATTAAAACCACGGAGAAAAACGGTCGTGTAGTAGGTGCCTTTCAGGTTGCAGACGACATGCAGGTGATATTAATAACAACTCATGGAAAGATAATTCGTATGGAGGCCTCAGAGATAAGCGTTTACAAAAGGGGCACACAGGGACTTAGGCTGATTGAGCTTGAACCGGAGGAAACGGTTGCAGCCGTGGCTAAGGTTATTGATAGAGAGCAGATGTAACATATGAAACATGATTAAACTCTATGACCATGCAGTCTCGGGAAATTGCTATAAGGTAAGGCTGGCTCTAAGCCAACTTGGGGTAGCGTATGAAAGAATAAATGTGGATATTTTTAAAGGGGAGCAGAATGAGCGCTGGTTTGCGGCACTTAATCCAAATAAGAAGGTTCCTGTTCTTATTGACGGAGATTTTACTATGTGGGAGTCAAACGGGATACTTCTTTATATTGGTAAGAAATTTGCTCCCAATAATCTTTATTCTGAAGACCCAAAGGATTTTGGCGCGGTAACACAGTGGTTATTCTTTGGGAAGACGACCATTGATCCTGCCCTTGCAAGGGCACGTTTTATTACCAGATTTGTTCTGAAAGAAATCCAAAAGGAAAAAGAGCTTGAAGCCCTCCGTGAAGCGGGTAAATCGGCGCTTCAAATTTTAAACGATCATTTAAAGAAACATAATTTTTTAGCTGGTTCTTATTCGATAGCTGATATCGGGTGTTATGCTTATGTACACACTGCTGAGGAAGGCGAAGTGAGTCTTTCTCCATTCCCGGCTGTTCTAAGCTGGTGTGACCGAATCCGCTCCCAGCCAAGATATATTTCTATGGAAGATTGAAAAAAACAATCTATAGGGGCGTGTCGTACATCATTAGTTACTTAAGCAAATTCAAGAATATAAGGAACATAAATAAGTAGAGACGACCCGCCGGGTCGTCTCTACAATAGGGATTTTCGAATCCTCCCTGTCGTTCGGCTGAGCCTGAGACGAGCTCAGTCGAGTGCTTACGATGAAGCCAATACGGGGCTAGAAAGCCCCGTCTATCCTAGTGATATTCAGATACCTTTTATAATCATCCCTTATCATGTAGAGGCATGCTATGGCATGCCTCTATAAATAAAGTTTGGATGTTACTCTGTGATCTCTGTGGCAAATATTGTGGAATATTTTAATCTGGAGCGGGAAACGGGATTCGAACCCGCGACCCTCTCCTTGGCAAGGAGATGCTCTAGCCAGCTGAGCTATTCCCGCTCTTAGTGCCTTTAAAGATAGCAAGATGAAATAATATTGTCAAGAAAAACCGTCCCATAATGTATGGGCTAATGCCCTCATCAGCCCTCAATATCAACGCTCGTTCGGGGAAAGAGCCCTACATCTTGGCTCACTAGAGTTCGAGGCTGGAAGCCTCTCCTACAAGGAGCTTATGGCAAGCATATATTTTATGGGCGCCTTCTAGGCGCGATATGTATCCCCATTTAATTATCCGCGACTGGAAAGTCACGGCTATCGAAGGCCAATTTTCACACAATCACACCACGATAGCCGAGGTTTTCTAACCTCGGATAAAAAACACGATTGTGGTCACTGAGTCTCAACTAGTTCGCGCTTTTAAGGTAATATAATAATTTACCTTAAAAAATAATGAAAAAGACAGATAGGAAGACCCTTTTATCGCGGGTCAAAAGAGTAGTAATTAAGATAGGAAGCAGTGTTCTTACAAATGAGCACGGCGAGCTTTCTGAGGGTGTGTTTGATGAGATTGCAGGTGAAATTTCCAGGATCAAATCTAGGGGGATAGAACCCATTATAGTTTCTTCTGGAGCTATAGCTGCTGGGATGAAAAAGCTAAATTTAGGAGTGAAGCCGAGAGATATTTCAATGAAGCAGGCTATTGCTGCCTGTGGGCAGAGCGCTCTTATGTGGTACTATGAAAAGGCTTTCTCTGCTTTTGGCGAGAAAGTTGCTCAGATTCTGCTTACCCACGACGTCCTATCTGTAAGAAAAAGGTTTTTAAACGCACGTAAAACCCTATTTACGCTTCTTAGGATGGAGGTAATACCGATTGTGAATGAAAACGACACGGTGGCTGTTGAAGAGATCATGCTTGGAGACAACGATAACCTTGCTGCACTTGTTACAAGCCTTGTAGAGGCGGATTTGCTTGTGCTTCTCACCGATATTGAGGGTCTTTACAATAAAGACCCAAGAAACCATAGGGATGCGGAACTAATTACATTGATAGACGAAATAGACGAAAGGATTGAAGAAATAGCGGGAGAAACATTAGGAAGAACTACAACTGGAGGTATGAGGACAAAGATTGAGGCATCGAAAACTGCTGCCGCATTCGGTGTTCCCACGATTATCGCAAACGGAAAAAAACCAACAAAGCTCTCTGAGATCTTTTCTGGAAAAGATATAGGAACCCTTTTTCTGCCAGCAAAAGAGAAACTTAAGGGTAGGAAGCACTGGATAGCCTTTACTCTTAAACCCTCGGGAGAAATCAGAATAGACGATGGTGCAAAAAGGGCCATTTCATCCTCCGGGAAAAGCCTGCTTCCAGCGGGGATAAAGGACGTAAGTGGGGAGTTTGAGGTAGGCGAGCTTGTAAGGTGTATTGACGAAGGAGGAATAGAGGTAGCCAGGGGGCTTTCTTCTTATAGCTCAGATGAGATAAGAAAGATAGCTGGGGCTAAAACCTCTGAGATTGAAAAGATTTTAGGGTATAGATACAGCGATGAGGTAATCCATAGAGATGATCTTGTAGTAGTATCGAAGAAGACATGAATCTTTCTTTGTAAATTCGCTGTAATTAATATTCAAACTAGTATAAATTAAAAAATCTTTAACTAGGACTGAAAGTGTATAAAATGGGATTTAAACTGAAAATAATTGTGATTGTAATTGTCTTTACTGCCTTTGTAATAGGTTTTATTTACCTTAATTTCTATGCAGTCCCTTCCTCCGGCAAAGGCGAAAAGGTCTTAGTTGAAATTCCAAAGGGTTTAGGGCTTAAAGACATAGCGCTAAAGTTAGAAGAAGCAGGAGTAATAAGAAGCGATAAGCTATTTATCTTTTCTGTGTTCATTAAAGGAGCCACGGGCAAGCTAAAGGCAGGCGAGTATGAATTTCAAATCGGCGATCCGCAGGATCGTATAATAGACAAGCTAATAAATGGTGATGTGATTGTTAGGAGAATTACCATCCCCGAAGGTTTTACAACGAATGATATAGCTGAGCTCTTAGAAAAGAATAATATTATGAATAGCGAGTCATTTGTTGAAAAAGCCAACAGTACTGAGTTTACAAAAGAGCTTTTTGGGGTTTCTCTCTCAAGCTTTGAGGGTTACCTCTTTCCGGACACTTATCTTTATAAAAAGGGAATCAGCCCTGAAGAGCTTATCCGCATGATGGTATCTAGGTTTAATGAGGTTTACGAGCCACTTAAGGCAAATTCAGGGGAACTAAATCTTAAAGATCACGAGGTTGTGATTCTTGCTTCAATTATTGAGAAGGAAACTGGAAACACATCTGAACGCCCATTAATTTCGGCAGTTTTCCACAATCGCCTTAGACTCGGTATGAGGCTTGAGAGCGATCCTACTGTAATCTATGGTATGGGTGATTTTTTTGGAAACCTTACAAAGAATGATTTAAAAACAGGGAATAAATATAATACGTATACAATTATTGGGCTCCCGCCTGGACCGATATCAAACCCTGGTAAAGATTCCCTTCAAGCTGCTTTAAGTCCAGCAAATGTAAACTATCTCTATTTCGTATCGAAGGGTGATGGAAGCCACGAATTTTCTTCTAACTATCTAGATCACCAAAGGGGTGTAACAAAGTATCAAAGGTAGGGGGGTATTGCACAATATGCCCCTACTGAGAAAATACGTCAGTAAATGGGTCTACTCTGGGTTTACCAATATGAGTAGTGGGAACGCTTAGTTTTTTCTCCTTTCTCTCTATCCTTATCGTGCCGTCTTTCCCTCGCGATGCAGTGAACTGCGCGCCGCTTGATTCTTCGGAGATCTTCTGAAGTATCTTTGGATAGTTTTTTGAGCCAATGAATATTGAGTGGATACAAACGCCGAGCTTTTTAGCTCTCGTTCTCTCGTTTAGAACCTCACAGTCACCCGAAGTAGGAATACCATCTGTAATGAAAAGGATATGCTTATTTCTAAGACCCCTTCCCTTAAATTCAGAGAGGGCATCCTTTAAAGCATCTTCGTAGTTTGTGTTTCCAGAGCACTCTGTCTTCGACGCTAACTGTAGCATCCATTCGTAGTCTCTGGTGAAGAATTTTCCAACCCTTTTGTACTTGTAAGATCGGTGGTTGAACTCAATATATCCGACCCTCATCTTCTTCGCTCTAGCTAGCTCGACCACAGCACGTACAACGCAAGATGACCACTCGCTATAAACACCCATCATAGATGTGCTCACATCTCGAAGGATTGCAATCTCTCCACCTAGCATCTCTTTCTCGCGCTTGTGCACCCTTGGAAGTGTAGGTGTTGTATATTCAGCCCAGAACATACCTTCAAATGGGTCAACATCCTCTAATTCTTCAAAGTGGTTCATCCTCTTCCATCTTCTGGGCTGCCCACCGGGGTGAGGCGCATCAAGGGCGATACTTCTTTGGATGTTTCCTTCTAAAACCCTCATAACGATTTTTACATTCTCTGCAGATTCGACGTTTCGATTTCCAGTTCCAATCCATGTATCATCCTCATCGCCTGCACGCGGAGACTTACTTCCATATATCTTATGGTGACTATTTTGTCTGTGACCTCCATCTTGACCGTCATCGCCTGAGTCTCCACTCGGCTTCGTCTGAGCATCTTGCTCAGAATGCATGATCATATCATTCCTTTCTCCTGCAAGGTTCTCCTTGAGCTCTTTTAGGGCTTGAAAAAAAGTTTTACGAGCTTCTGATAACTGATCGGATGGCCGCTCCTCTCCCCCAGGGCTTTCTTTCTCTGTTGCACCGGGAGCGTGTCTATCGAATTCAGAGTTCGGTGATTCTATATTGCTTTTTGGGTCCCGATTGAGTTTTTTTTTAGAGATCACATCCTCAAGGATTTCATCAATCTTAAGGAATATCTCTTCGGGTACACGGAAGGCAGTCATGTATTTTAGGGCATAAAGATCATCAAGTGTACAGTTGGTTCTTCCGCGGAGAAGAGCGTGGGACCTTATGATTTTAAGGGATTTAACAAAGAAAGTTCTATCAGTGATAAGGGAATTCGATTCATTAAGTCCGTAATCCTCTATCATCGTTGTAACGAAGTCAACCAATACCTCTTGAACCTCAGAAGGAATGACTACAGTAACAAGCTTCTCATAATATTCATCAAAGACCTTTTTATTTACCCTTTGAGGAACCTCATACTCAAGAGGTCTATTTGAGTAGAGCTTGATTACCTCTTTTGCTTCGTTCCATTTCTTGCCATAAGAAAGTCCTCGAGCCTTAGTTTGAAGTACAAAGCGGTCAAGGTTTGCTGGATCTAAAGGTTCGTTATAGTATTCATCAACCGTTGGATTGCTAGTACCAATTGCAGTTAGAAGGGGTATACGCTCCTCACCAAATTTTCTTTCATTTAAAATCCGAAGAAGTATATTAAGAGACTCTCCAGGGGCGCGAGAGATGTCATCAAGAAGACAGATTTCGGCAGTAAGTATTCCACCCTTCACAATTTTCTGCTTAATTAGTTCGCCTGTGCCATGTATTTCTTTTGATATTACTAGATCGCCGACGAGCTCTGAGAGCCTAGTGTCTCTGTGAAGTTGATAGAAGAAGAAGTTAAGCTGCGCGGCCCTTGAGATTATTTCAGCGAGCATAGTCTTAGCAGTACCTGGTGGTCCTTCTATATAGATATGCTCCCTGGAAATCACACCAAGTAGAAGAGACGTTTTTACGTCCTCATGCCCTATGACGAGATTATCCATTTCTTCTTTGAGTGCCTTAAATGGATTGTATTCTGTCATTTTCTAATTTATCCTCCGACTCGTCGGTTTTATACAATGATAATTCTACATTATTAGATATTTTTTGCAATATGAATGGCACACTTAAACTTGGTCAAGTAATGTAGCACTTCATTTCTACTTTTGTCAACTTAGCGTCACTTAGAGACAGTTCTAAATAAACTCGCATCATACTAATAACCTCTTTTCTGAAAGGGTTTCGCAAGGATGAAACCCGCGACAAACCCTCCTACATGCGCCCAAAACGCAACCCCGCCTGTGTCATTAGTAACAGCTAGGGTGTAGACGCCGCTGAAAAACTGCATAACAAACCAGATTAGGAGAAACAATAAAGCCGGAATTTCAACAAATTGAATGAATAGAAATATTGGAACTAGCGTAAGGATCCTCGATCTTGGAAAATACAGTATATAAGCACCTAAAACACCAGATATAGCGCCACTTGCTCCAACCATTGGAATTGTGGAGTGAATGTTGATAAGAATCTGAGAGAATGCAGCTGCTAACCCTGAGAATAAATAGAAAATAAGATACTTAAAATGGCCCATTCTATCCTCTACGTTATCCCCAAAAATAAAGAGATAAAGCATATTTCCTATTAAGTGAAACCATCCTCCATGTAAAAACATAGATGTAAAAAAAGGGTAAACTCGATCAAAAAAAGCATTGTGTTTTCCAAGATAATCAGGAATAAGACCATAGGTTTTTATAAAACTATCTAAGCTGTTTCCAAGAGAGAGCTCATAGAAAAATGCAAGGCTATTTACAACAATAAGGATCGTATTAACGACAGGAAACCGTCTAGATGGTATTGTATCACGGATAGGGATCACTTTTAAGTCATATTTTACATAATATACGATCATATTCAAAGAAAAATATGCATACTAATAGTACACAAGGTATTTGTAGAGCCGCATGTGTAGATTTCAAAATATTATGAAACTATAAGAGTGCATAAGCATTTCGATCTGATCAATTTCAATAAGTTTTTCATGAGCGCCTTATTAATTGTAACTTGCTCATGAGATGTGCCTTTATTTTGGAAATAATATTAACCAGCTTTACAAAACCTGTTGATTTATATTTAGGACTTGCCATGTGTTATTTTAGAGCTTAAAATGTTTGGTCAGTTTAGACTTTGATGGAGGAGAAAGGATGATCCAGAAATTAAGGACTGACCTAGTTCTAAAACTTAGTCCAATCAAGCTTTTAATAATAAATGCTGATGGACTTCTTACTGAGAACCAAACTGCTTACGATTTTCAAAATCAATCCTTTAGTAATGGCCAAGGAGTAAAGGATTTAAAGAAGCTTAACGTTGAGAGCATAGCTATTTCTTCAAAAAAATCTGAGGCGCTTTCTTCTATACTGAACCGTTTGGGGATAGAATTATTGTATCAGAGTGTTTTTCAAAAAGAATATCTTTATACTAAACTCAAGTTTGAACATTCTGTTTCAGATCGTGAGATAGCTTATATCGGTGGCGAGTTATCTGATCTTTCTATTATTAATCAAGTTAGTTTTCCTGTTGCTCCTGCAGATGCCGCCCTTGAGGTCAAGACAAAATCATATTATGTTACCTACGGAAGTGGTGAAAACGCCGTTAGAGAAGTGGCTGAACTTATCTTAAAAGCTAAGAACCATCCAAATGGATTTAGCAAATGAATAATATGGAAAGGTTGGATCTTTGCAGGATTGGTTTGTTCACGCAATTTTTAGGGTGCCGTATCATTAGTTGAGTGGCGAACAGCTTTCAGCCTCGTTAAATTCTAGCTTATTTCATAATCCCAACTTACAATAAAATCATTAGAGATAGCACGGTCGCTATGATACACTAATTTTTAATGTCTATTGCAGCAGTCTCCAAATCTATTAAAGAGAAAGCATTGGAGATAGGCTTTGATTTAATTGGAATATCTCCTGTAGATTCTTTCCCTGAAAATCAGTTTTACAAAGTGTGGTTAGCAAAGGGGTTTGCGGGTGAGATGAAATATATGGAGAAGGAACCAGACAAAAGAGAGAATATAAGGAATATACTTTCTGAAGCAAGGTCGGTTATTTCATGTGGTTTGAATTATAATACCAACTATCCATACTCGATGAATGAAACTGAAAAACAAAAAGGATGGATTTCACGATATGCATGGGGTGGTGACTACCATGATATTATGAAGAAAAAATTACAAATTTTGCTTGAGTTTATTAAAGCAAACAGTCCTCAAGAAATCGAAGCCCGTGTCTATGTGGATACTGGACCTGTTCTAGAGAGAGTTTATGGAAAGTATTCGGGCATAGGATGGTTTGGGAAAAATACGTGCCTAATAAATCAGAAAGTCGGCTCGTGGATCTTTGTTGGAGAGATCATAACAAACATTGAGCTTGATTATGATAATCCTGCTCCAGATAGATGCGGCAAGTGCACACGCTGCATAGACGCTTGTCCTACAGGGGCGCTTCTTGAACCATACGTTCTTGATTCAAGACTCTGTATTTCGTATCTTACGATAGAGTTTAGAGGAATGATCCCAGTAGAACTCGGGGGTAATATAGGAAATAACATCTTTGGTTGTGATATATGTCAAGATGTCTGTCCATGGAATAGAAGAGCAAAAGTGACTGATGAATCTTCGTTTCAGCCAAGAGAAGGGTTATTTAACCCTGATCTAGCCGCTCTCTCAAAATTAACTGAAGAGGATTTTAGAATGATATTCAAAGGGAATCCAATAAAGAGGGCGAAGAGAAAAGGGCTTCTCAGAAATATTGTGCTTGCCATGGGAAATTCGAGCTTGGAAGAGTTTATTCCTTATCTAAAGGAATCGCTTAAGGATAAAGACCCGCTTGTAAGAGCTCATTCTGCCTGGGCTTTATGGAAACTTGATGTAAAGGACTCCCGTGAGATCTTGTCAAACCATCTCGATGTTGAAACCGAACCGATGGTTATGGATGAAATAGTTTCTATTTTGAATATGAATGGATAAAATGGAACTGCAAATCACAAATTACAGATTCCAAAATCCAAACAAATCTAAAACCCGAAATTCTAATGAACAAAACGTTTAGAATTTGTAGTGTCGTTATTAAAATTTGTTTGTGATTTGGTCATTGGAGTTTGTTTATTTTCTGGAGGCTTACATATGTCTCAAGAGTTTAAAGAGGTACTCATGGCAAATGAAAGGTTTTACGAGGCTCTCCAGAGTGGGAGGTTAGATTTAATGGAGGAGGTTTGGATTAAGGACCCAAGGGCAAAATGCGTTCATCCAGGCTGGCCAATTCTCTTGGGATGGGAGGCAATTAAACAGAGTTGGAAAAATATTTTTGATTCAGGAGGTCCTACAAAGATTCAGATATCAAATGTAAATGTAGAAATGTCGGGAGATTTAGCGTGGATTACTTGCATCGAACATATAAGTTATGTAATTAGAGACCAAGTTCAGATAAACATGGCCCAAGCTACTAACATCTTTGAGCGCCATGGCTCAGATTGGCTTATGATTCATCATCATGCTTCACCTATGCCAATGCCGAGGGGAAAGATAGTGGCTGAGAAGTTGCAATAATTCTGAAGGAGAATAAAAGTGTGTTGCAATGATCTTGAACAAGCTTTACAAAATGAAATCATAATTATAATGGATAAATCATACCTAGAAGATGGTAGGGTTATGAATATGATTGACTCACAGTTTTACTTTAGGAGGGAAAAAGAAAATAGTGGTTATGAATACTACGGAATTAACTACTGTCCTTTCTGCGGAATGGCAATATCATTCGTCGCTCAGGGTTTTTCTGGCTAGTATTAAACTAAAAAAGCACATTATTCCAATTCGATTGTTTGATTGTGCATAATGAAGACTGTCATTGCAATTGACAATTCCTTTTTGAATGCATAAGTATTTGATATAATTGGTATTAAAAGAACAGAAATAGGAGTTAGGAGATATGACGATTAAGCTATTAGATCTAAGAAAGTTTGCAATTGAAAAGAGGGTAGATGTAGGTTTTAAGGATAAGAATTCGAGTGAGTTGTGTGTGGTTGATAAACACGGTATTGCTAAGATTCCAGTGAAAAACACATTTAAAGAGCCTTTCCATATCGATATTGAAGGAGCCCTTAAAACAGCGACTGAGTTTATTATTGAAGATGGAAAGGAAAAGCAGGTTATTACAGTGGAGGAAATAGCTGAGATGATAGCCGATGTGTTAAAGCCTAAGACTTCTGCAGGACATGGGCCAACAGCAAAAAAGGAAGAGGATTAATTAAGTTGATAATCTAATTTAATGGGAAATCGCCTAATTCTATGAGAAGAACCTACTCATTGTTTTTTGATACCGGCTTTAAGTTAATTAAAATATATTACGACTGGAACATAAAAACTATAGATCATTAGTTTCCTCATTTTGCCTTCTCAGTGGGTTCATGCGGTTGGTCAGCTTCTTAATGTAGTCATTTCTTTGTTCCCTAGTTGGGAGTGGTTCTAACAGAGGCATGATCCATTTAGCAGGCATTAAAGAACGCTGCTGTGCAGCTAGGTTTACCGTTGGATCCACAAGCAATTGAAGCTTACGTCCGTTTAGCGAAGCCCATACCTCCGCGCGAATCTCAATCTGCTCGTAGCCTTGTTTGCGCAACCCTTTCGCTAGGTTGTGACTCAAGTTTAGTATCATGCCTGGTCGTGTATCCATTGTATTCCGTTGCTTGTATGTGAGGTAGTCTAGTATATTTATTTCCCAAGTCATATCAGTCAATGGATCAGTTGCGAAGAACCTTGCTTTAGCTTTTTTGCTACGAAGCTTCATCATCCAAGAGAAATTATGACCTTCCTCTGTCCAGCTAACATTTCCTGGATAAAGGTGATGCCGTAGTGGAACAAGGATTTGAATTGCAAAGTAAATCCCAAGCAGCACGATTGTGACACGGTGTCCGGGATGAAGTTGTGCTGTAACATTTGAAACAAGATGTTCATGTATCTCTTTAGGATGCTTTTCTTTTGAAAACAAACCCCAGCACCATCTTACAAAAAGTCTTGGCCAATCTGGAGAGAAGAAGAGTGTTGTTGCAGCGATCGAAAACCATGGGAATATGCCTATTCTGAACAAATGAGCATTTGTAATGTGAAATGCTACTGCCCAACAGAATGCAAAAAGGCGTGTCTTTCGCCATAGGAGAAGAGGTACAACTAAAAGATCGAATAGAAGACCACCGTAGCTAAAAAAGTATGCTGTCTCCCACCGAAAGTAAAGCCAACCAACATATGGATAATAGACGCGTTCAGCGAGCCACATACGCATTGGCTCGCCGTGTAGCCAGTCGGAGTTCAGTTTTGCTAACCCACCATAAAAGTAAACGATTCCCATCTGGGCACGGAGAATCCAAAGCTCCCATGCTGGAGCTGTCTCTGAACGGATATCTGCGCGCCGCCATGCATCAATCGAAAAGGCACGATTTGCTGGGACGAATATCATAAGAAAACTAACCAGGCTAACGAAATAGAAATGATTAAGATAATGTGTCTGATCTAACAGGAATATATAAGTGAACCCAAGGAAAAATAGGAAAGCACTAACACGGTAGAATAGACCTAGCATTATGAAGAATGAGAGCACACCGAGAGCTAAAAAGTGATAGTACAAGCCATCGCCAGGCCACGGATGTACCCAATCAAAACCGTAGTATGTGAAAAGGAATTTTGGTTCTAGGTAGTAACGTTTAATCCTGTCATATTGAAAGTAGCGAATTACCTCCAAGAGCATGATCCCACCAAAAGCGATACGAAAGTAGACGAGTGAGGCTATATCGGTCGTGGGTATGTCATTCTTCATGGCTCCTGCATGCGATGATGATGATTGCTTTTTCAGTAATATAGATTTTACTCCTGTTGTTGACGAAGCAGAGTGCATTGCAGATTGCGAAGCTAATCTTTGCGATGATTGCGAATTTTTGGCACCGGATGAATGCACCGGGATTGATTGTGACATATGTGAAATCATTGACGATGACGATATATAATAGGTGATTAGTAACTTCAGTACTATGGTTACGCTGTTGGTAGCTAATCTAGATTGGTTAGTTCGATTCCTAAGGCATGACTAAGCTGATTTTCAATAAATCTTTTAAATGTAGTGCATTTAGCATTGTTGGATCAATTATGGAGGACGTTAGCCCTTCATAATCTTTATATATATTGATCTATGATAAGAGTAAGTTAGGGGCGAACAATAGTTCGCCCCTTGTGTTTAAAATATGTTTCTCGCTTTATAAGGGTTTACTAGTACCTCCTCTATTCCGTCACCTATTGCCAATAAACATACCGATATAACTAGTTCTTATATCTTATATTGTAACTCTCCTATAATAAATTAATGGTCTTTAACATAATGGTCTGGCAACTGTGTGTCATGAGGTATAGAGTGATGAGCTTCTAATTATTTTTAGTATGTTATATTATCAACAAAAAATCACATCAAATCAGAAAAAATCGTGAAAAAAAGGCATACAACTATAATTACTCTTTTAATTTTGACGTTGCTTGGTTGGGGATTGTTTTTGTACCAATACTTTTTGCTTGAGAACAAAGATAAATACCATGGCTTTCTTTATTACAAACAAGCCCCAAATTTTACTCTTACTGATCACAATGGTAAGAAAGTTACTCTCTCCGAGTTTAGAGGCAAGCTGATTTTAATCAATTGGGGATACACAAGGTGTCCAGATATTTGTTTTACAACTCTTTCCGTGCTTCGGGATGTTATGAAGGAACTTGGGGAGTTAGAAAATAGAGTTCAGGTGGTATTTGTAACTATTGATCCAGAAATGGATACGGTTGAAAAATTAGGCACTTACATCCCTTACTTTAATAAGAGTTTTATTGGATTAACTGGCACACCTCAGGAGATAGAGAAGGTTGCTCAGGAATACAATGTTTTCTATTTAAAAAACTATTCTGATTCATGGCCTGAGTATTTGATGGATCATACCTCCTCTGTATATCTAATAGATCCCCAAGGAAGGTTATTCCTAATATATACTTATGACAAGTTAGATTCAAAAGCTATAGCGAAGGATATAAAAAAGATTCTTAAATAAAGTAGCATTATCTAGTGGAATAGCATGAAGAAATCTATGTGGACAATCGTAATTCTAATATTTTTATCTATTCATTCTTTTGGTGTTTCAAGGATCGAGGTTAAGGATGTTTGGGTAAGAGAGGTTCCTCCCGCATCATCCGTAACTGCTGTCTACATGGTTATAGAAAACAAAGGGAACGAAGATGACAGACTTATTGAGGTAAAAACTGATGTTTCAAACAACGCCGTAATTCATAATACGTTAGTTGACGAAAAAGGTATTGCAAAAATGGAAAAATTTGAATATATAAATATACCTTCTGGTAAAAGCGTCGAA
The DNA here is from genome assembly GCA_001443445.1 of Candidatus Dadabacteria bacterium CSP1-2. Lineage (GTDB taxonomy): Bacteria > Desulfobacterota_D > UBA1144 > Nemesobacterales > CSP1-2 > CSP1-2. Next base: position 29,544 of record LDXN01000027.1, read on the forward strand.
TTAAAGCCAAGTGGCTCTCACATCATGCTGATAGGACTTAATAAATCACTAAAGGCTGGAGATAAAATAGAACTCGATCTCAAATTTGAGAAATTCGGTATTATAAAGGCTCGAGCCCAAGTAAAAGGGATGCAGAGTCACTAGATACAGCAAGATTTAAGAAATTTTTCTTTTGGCTGATAATATTATTTTTGATATATTCACCCTTTATATAATAAGCGATAGAGGTTGTACATAACTACAAGGAGGATAGAAACCATGTCTTACAATAACTTAATATCGTATATATTCGATACTAAAACCTTTGTAGAAGGAGTCGTTGAGAATTTTATTTCTCGGAAAAGCCAGTCAAAAAACACATTGATAGCACTTATCTTTGCATTGATGTTCCTAACCTTCGCCTGCAACAATGAGGGAGGCGGAATGGGAGAGACATTTAGAAATCCACCTGAAATCTCAAGCTCAAACGGGGTTCTTCATGCAACCTTTAGGTTAGATTTTTCAAAGATAAAGGTGGCAGGTCAAAAGGTTACTACAAGGATATATAATGGGAGATTTGTGCCTCCGACGCTCAGGGTTCGTCCAGGGGACGTAATCAGGGTCAAGCTCAGGAATTTTATTGATGAGATGACAAACATCCATTACCATGGAATGAACGTCTCACCCCTGGGGAATTCGGATAACATCTTCAATATGATCGTACCTACACAAACTTTCGACTACGAGGTCCAAATTCCTGAAAACCATCCGGAGGGACTTTTCTATTACCATTCGCATGCTATGGGTTTGTCTGAATTCCAGGTCTTTAGTGGAGAGTCGGGGGGATTGATTGTAGAGGGAATACTTGATCCCTTCCCACAACTCAGGGGTATTAAGGAAAGGGTAATGCTCCTAAAAGACATTCAGATAAACCCCGATGGTACTGTCCCAATGGATATTGACAGTAACGCCCCTACTAACCGCACAATCAACGGCTTGGTTAACCCGACAATCAAAATTCGTCCTGGAGAGACCCAATTCTGGAGGATCGGGAATATAGGTGCAGATATTTACTATAGATTGAAACTAGATGGGCACATAATGTATGAGATTGCAAGAGATGGTAACAGGCATAATCAGCTAGTGCCAAGAGAAGAGATATTTCTTCCTACAAGCTCACGTGTGGAGGTACTTATTCAGGGGGGTCCAAAAGGGGTCTACGAGTTTCGTACACTTCCCATAAATATGGGGCCCCAAGGAGATCAGTATCCTGAGGTAACACTGGCAACACTTATTTCAGAAGGCCTGCAAGAAGAACCAGTTGATCTACCTACAAAATCTGAATTTCCTCAGATTGAGAACCTGTGTGATAAACCCATTGACCCTGAGAATAAGAAGTTTTTCGTATTCTCTGAAAACGCTGATGGAACAACATTTTTCATCAATGGTCAGCAGTTTGATCCTAATGTCATAAACACAATGGTTGAATTAGGTGATATCCAAGAATGGACGATACAAAACACCTCCGAGGAATTCCACGTTTTTCACATTCACCAACTCGATTTCCAGGTATGTGAAGAAAACGGGGTAAAACAGGAGTTCATTGGTCGCCAGGATACCGTTAACCTCCCATTTACGACTAACGGAGTTCCAGGTGAAGTAAAAATAGTAATTCCATTCACCGATCCAGTAATACTCGGTAAATTCGTTTACCACTGTCATATCATGGCTCACGAGGATAACGGCATGATGGCTGTGATTGAGGTTTGTGACAATGGTTTTTGCCCTGGTGAATGAGGCTCTAATGATATATTTGTATGAGATGGTGTCCAATTCTGATTGAAATAAAAAGCCTTATGTACGCTTGGTTTTTTAATCATCCTTTTCTAATGTATAATCCTTTTTTATCTTGAAAATAATAGACCTTAGAAAAGGAGTTTTTGAAAGAAGGCTTAAGGGGCTAAGTAGAGAAGTATCTTATTCTTACCCACGCATTGAGTCATACGTTAGAAAGATAGTCGAAGCGGTAAGAAAAGATGGAGATAAGGCTTTATTTAGGTACACAAAGAAATTTGATAAAGTAGAGCTTACTCCGAAAACAGTTAAGGTCTCGAATAAAGAGATAGAAACAGCGGAGGCTCTAGTTTCTGAAGAGGTAAAATCCAATCTTGCCCTTGCTGCTGAAAGGATAAAGGATTTTCATGAAAGGAAGCTCCCCCAGGAACACACCTTTACGGATTCCCTTGGGAATGAACTCGGCTGGATAATTAGACCGCTTGAAAAGGTTGGGGTTTATGTTCCTGGTGGAAAGGCAGCATATCCATCAACGGTTCTTATGACGGTGATTCCCGCAAAGGTTGCGGGAGTCAAGGAGGTATTTTTAGTTACTCCCTGCCCGAATGGACAAATAAACCCAGCGGTTCTTGTTGCAGCATATATGGCTGGAGTCAGCGCAGTTTATAAAGTAGGTGGTGCACAAGCGATTGCGGCTTTGGCTTTTGGAACTGAGTCAATCCCAAAAGTAGATAAGATAGTTGGTCCGGGAAACATCTATGTGTCTATTGCAAAAAAGCTCGTATTTGGAAATGTAGATATCGATATGATTGCAGGACCAAGTGAGGTTCTAGTAATTTCTGATGGCAGTGTACCAGCCGAATGGGTAGCGTCTGATCTTCTAGCTCAAGCAGAGCATGATGAGATGGCAGTTGCAGTACTTGTAACAAATTCGCTTGAATTCGCAAAACAGGTAAAGCAAGAGGTTATAAAAAGACTTAAAAAACTTGAAAGAAGGCAAATTGCTCAAGTGGCTATTCGTAATCAGGGAAGAATTTTCGTTGTAAATACACTTGATGATGCCATCTCTGTATCAAATGCCATTGCTCCTGAGCATTTGGAGCTCTGTGTCGAGGACCCAAAAGCTATTCTTCCAAAGGTGAAGCATGCAGGGGCGATTTTTCTCGGGTCCCTTTCAACCGAGGCGTTTGGTGACTATATTGCAGGCCCAAGCCACGTGTTACCAACAAGCGGCTCAGCAAGGTTTTCCTCTCCTTTAAGCGTTTATGAATTCCTTAGAATGCCTAGCATAATTTCAGTTTCACAAAGTGGATTTAAAGAACTTGGGGATTCGGTTATAAACCTTGCTTATAGTGAAGGTTTAGAAGCTCATGCACTGTCGGTCAAAGTACGATTAGATAGGTGATTTAGTAATGGATTCGAGATCAACTATATTCAGGAGTAAATCTCTTTGGAAATAAGATGTTCATTTTGTGAAATTACATCTAAGGAAGCTACCGGAATCGTTCAAAGAGGGGAGTACTCTATTTGTCCTGAGTGTCTTAAGCTTGTAAAGGAAATCCTGGATGAATTTAGCATGGGTGATATATATGAGTCGAGAGGGGCCTGCTCATTCTGTGGTGGAGAACTCGGCGGTGGAAGGATGGTTTTTCAGGGGAAGAATGTGAGAATCTGTAATGAGTGTATAAACGAAATTGAGGCTGAAATTGAAGAAGGAAAAAATAAAACAGTTTCCCGAAAAACTGACAAGTTGGGCAATGAAGGGCAAAAGATACAAGAACAGGTTGAAGTCCTATCTCTTTTGAAGTCAAAAGTAAAAAAAGGCATCTTAGAGCTCTCTTCATACGCCGTTCCTCATTATGAATGTCCTGTGAAACTTGATGGAAATGAAAGTCCCTTTCTCCTTCCGACCGAGGTATTGGAAAATGTCATTAACGAAATAAAAAAGATTCCAATTAACAGGTATCCTGACCCTGAGGCGAACGGTGTAAGAGAAAAGATTTCTAAAATGACAAGCTTTCCTTTGCATGGGATTATCATCGGTAACGGTTCAGATGAGCTTATAGGAATGATTATGGCAACCTTTTCTGGTGGAACTAAGAGGGTTCTTTATCCAGTGCCTACCTTTTCAATGTACAGGATTACGGGTACCGCGCTCGGGTTAGAATTAGTTGAGGTTGGGCTTGATGAGAGGTTTGATATTGATATTAGTGAAACCGTAAAATGGATTAAAAAGAAAAACCCGGATTTGATCTTTCTTGCATCTCCTAACAATCCTACAGGGAACAGGTTTTCTGATAACAGTATTTTTGAGATTCTTAATCATTCGAAAGGTATCGTTGTGCTGGATGAAGCATATTGTGATTTTGCTGAGAGGACCTTTCTTCACTTAATTGAGAAATACGAAAATCTTATAATCCTCCGATCCATGTCTAAGGTTGGGTTTGCGGGCATAAGAATGGGAATACTTTTTGGAAGAAGTGAAATCGTAGGAGAGATAAATAAAGTGCGTCTTCCTTATAATGTGAATTCTCTTACTCAGCGTATTGCGGAGGTAATTTTTGACAACGTTGGATTTGTTAGTGAAAACGTCCAATTGATAACAAGGGAGCGAGATAGGGTATTTAAGGAATTAAAACTAATAAACGGAGTTGAGGCTTTTCCTAGCGATGCAAATTTTATACTTTTTAGGGTAAATGATGCTGATAGAATCTTTAAAGAGCTAATAAATAAAGGGATTTTGATAAGAAACTTTAATTCTCCCGGGAGGCTTGAGAACTGCTTGCGTGTTACCATTGGAACCCCAGCGGAAAACGATATATTTCTTGGAGCGTTGGGTGAGATTCTTTCTTCGTAACTATTTAGCCACGGAGGTCACAGAGAAAGATTTTTTAAGAACAAATTCTGTGAACTCTGTGTTCTCTGTGGCTACCTATTTATCTTTCCTCTTAATTTTGTCACCAATACAAAACCGAGCCAAAATATCAAACATCCCCACGGGAAAACATCTCCTATTTTAGTGTAAACTGTTTTCTCTCCATCTAAGATTGCGATTTGACCCTCTAGCGTTGTCTGTTCAAATATGCCTGTTTTTGCAGTTACCCTTCCGACAGAATCAATTATTGCACTTATCCCTGTATTTGTTGCTCTTGCAAGAAAACGCCTTGTCTCAACCGCTCTTGGTATAGAAAAAGAAAGGTGTTGATAGGGTTCAAACGATTTACCAAACCATGCGTCATTTGTGATATTTACAAGTAGGTTTGCCCCGTTTTCAACAAATTTTCTGCTAAAAGAGGGGATAATATCCTCATAGCATATAAGAGGTGCAATCTTGATACCTTTTTCTTTTATCTCAAGTATTTCGAGATTACTTCCCGGAGTGAAATCACCCGAAGCAGGACTTATCTTCTTTAAAGCGGAAATGTACTTTGTAAAGGGTAAATACTCACCAAAAAGAAGGAGTTTAATTTTATTATACCTTCCAAGTATCCTTCCCTGTGGATCTGTAAGAAACGCCGTGTTAAATTTATCAATATTCTGGTCAAATTCAGGGCTGATTTCGTTGTTGTTAAACTTGTATGATAATCCTCCAACTAAGAAGTAGGAATTTTTAGTTTGAGGAATAGCTAACTCACCCTCGTTAATTAGGAAATCCTGGGAAGCCGGAATCCATGCCTGAATAGCTGTCTCAGGCCAGATTATTAACTCAGGTGAATTTAGTACATGTGACATTAACTTGTGTCTTTCAGTGATTGTGGATTCATTTTTCTGCTTCTTCTCGAGAATATCAAAGTTAGCTTGTACGATACCCACTTTAATTTTTGGGGCTTCCGCTATTTTTTTAGTCTCAAGGTCAATTTTCCAGAGGCCATAGGAAATTATAATAATGAGAAGGATGAGAGATGTTAAGATCTCTAAAGTTGGGGTTATATTATGCTCTAATAGTTTTTTTAGTACCCTCATTAGTGTTACGTTTACAAAAACTATCATGAAGCTTAGTGAGTACATCCCAAATAAATCAAAGATTTGGATTAAAGGAAGGTAGTCTGCTTGCGAGTTTGTTATTCCATAAGGGAAAAGAAACGGAAATAGAAACTCAAGTGATGTCCAGACTGAAGCGATAAGAAGAGCTGAAATTACCCCTTGTTTTCTAAAAAGTCCTAGCTTGGCAGTAATATATGCAAATATGGCAAATAAAAATCCTGAGTAGATGCTTATAGCAAGATGGAAGATAACGCTAACTATATGTGGAAACCCACCAAACCTCGAAAGCGTCCCAATAAGCCAGTATGTGCCTATGGCGTTAGCTATAGTTCCTGTTAAGACCCCCAATCGTAAAGCGTTCCAAGGAGATTTGTTCTCTATCGCCAGAAAAAATGGTATGAGTAGAAACCATGAAATAATCCCAGCGTATGGAATTACAAATGCAACGGGAAATAGAACTCCTGAAATTACAGATAAAGCTATATCATATTTAGTGATTTTCA
>LDXN01000028.1 GCA_001443445.1 Candidatus Dadabacteria bacterium CSP1-2
TGCGCCTTGATAATCCTTCTTAAGATATGCAGCAACTCCTTTATTTAGATTAAGCTCAAAATCAGCTAAAACAGGTTGAGAGATAGCACATATTATTATGAAAACGAGAAAAATCCATCTGTATCCCAATCCTCCATCTCCTTTAAGCCTTAGATAAATTTGATTGCAAAATTTTGAACAAACTTACTAAAAAAGCAATGTGACTTTACTACCTTTACACATGGTTGTCAAGCAAAATTTTGCCTGATGTTCGATTACTTCTCCTTGGCTATATAAACTCCATCCCATTCAGGTGGTGGAGGATGATCAATATAATCCGTGCAACGCTTGATATACAGAGTGGTGGGGTCATCTCCAGGGAATGTCTCTAGAATCTCGGAGAAAGCCTCTTTGGCTTTTTGGAATCTTTGCTCCCGATAAAGATTTAAGGCCTCGTTAAATAAACTGACAATCTCGATCTTTTTTGAGTCTTTATTGTCTAATCCTAAAAGCTCAAATATTGCAATGGGTTCGTTTTTCCCTTTCACCTGAACTAAATCAAGCTCTCGAACGAGGAACGATGGTTCGTCTTTTCCTGTCCTGAGCCCTGAGCTTTGTCGAAGGGTCGAAGGGCTCACCACAGGCGGTTCAGAGGAGTTAATATCTTCAAGTGTTGATTTACTGATAATTATTCCAGTGCCATATAGCTTATTAAGACCCTCGAGACGGGAAGCTAGGTTGACAGTATCGCCTATCGCTGTGTAGTCAAACCTTACATCAGCTCCCATGTTTCCCACGATTGCCTCTCCTGAGTTGATACCAATACCAATAGAGATGTGAGGCCATCCTTTGCCATGCCATTCTTGATTAAGCTTCTCTAACTTTTCCAACATGTGTAAAGCAGAGATGCACGCACGCTTTGAATGATCAGGAACATCAAGTGGGGCACCGAATATCGCCATTATGGCATCTCCGATGTATTTATCCAGTGTACCGCGCTCATCCATAACTATTTGCGTCATAGGGCTTAGATATTCATTAAGTAATGAAACTAACATCTCAGGAGTCGTTTTCTCAGAGAGAGTAGTAAAACCTCGTATATCAGAAAATAGCACTGTGATAATTCTATTTTCTCCTCCGAGCTTGAGCTTATCAGGGTTATGTAAAATCTCCGCAACAAGCGCAGGGGAAACATAGCTACTAAAAGCCCTACGAAGATAGCGGCTCCTCCTCTCTATAACTAGATTCCGATAACCCTCAAAGAATATATAGGCAAAGGCTAGAGATAACCCCGGATAAAGTGCACTTAAAATTAATTTAAAACGTGCAAAAAAGATGTAATTAAGAAAAAGATGAAGGAATACGAAGGATAGCAAAATGGTAAAACCGATAAATGTCCCTTGAGCCCGCATGAGTAAGAGAACAAGAAGTAAAGGCATAACAAAAAGCAAAATCATATCGAGGCCCTTTGTCAGATTGTTTTTAATGAGGTATCGCCCATCAATGATGTTTCCAGCCACAGTAGCATGTATTTCAACACCTGGGAAGGAAGCATCAAAAGGTGTAGACCTTGCATCGTAGATGCCTATCTCGGTAGCCCCAATGAAGACCAGTTTATCTTTTAAAATCTCTTTTGGGATTATCCCTGAGATTACATCTACTGCTGAGTAAGTTGGGAAGGTTTCAGTAGGACCATAATAATTAATAAGAAACTCCCCCTTCTCATCAGTAGGAATCTCCTTTTGACCAATGTTAATCCTCTCGACACCATAAGAAGCCACATTAAGCAAAACCTGATTCCCTAGGTAGTATCGTATGCTTTCAAGATCTAGAGATGGATAAATTTCTTCATCGAACATTATAAGAAGCTGGGCACGACGAAAAACCCCATCTGTATCAGGGTTAGGAAAGTTGAAAAAGCCGAATCCCTCGGCTTCTGCACCGATTTGAGGAATATTCAGTTCTACAAAAGGAAATTCCCCGATAAAACTTGATTTAGGCTTATCAATGAACTTTATGAGCTTAATACTCGACCGATTAACCTGGGTTAGCGATTCAGAAGATGGTTTTTGTGTAGATGTTGGGCGAAAGTAATAGCCAAGGATAACGTTTTTAGCCCTTTTGATAGATGAGGAGAGCATTCCATCAGCATCTTCTGATTCAGGCTCTGAAAAAATAACATCAAATGATACTACCTTAGCGCCGTAATCTGTTAGCTTCTCTACTAGCTCAGCTATGTGCTTTCGTGACCATGGCCACCTTCCCAGCTCATTAACGCTTTTTTCGTCTATAGCTACTATGACTACATCTGGACCAGGCTTGACGATACCTCGTAGTTTCTTGAAACTGAAGTCGCTATAACGTAGATCAACCTCCCTTAAGAAACGAGGAGACCATATATAGAGGAATAGAGTTAGCAGGGCTGACAAAAGACCAAGTGAGACGGTCACAAAAAAGAATGTATGGTTACCCTTCTTCCCCCTCTTCATTATAATTTTATCTTCATGTCATCTTCTAGGATTTTAAGAGGTAATCTCTTCGATAACCTTCTCAAATCTGCGATGACCTCTTTTCTAAAGACAGGCTTTATGTGCGATACATATATCTCAACATCATCACGCTTGAGTTTTTTTACTTCCTCTTCTAAAAGGCTTGGGGTAAGGTGTCTTGTTGTCCTTGCTGCTTCCTCCAAGCGATTAGGAAAAGAGGATTCGATAATTACAGCCCGGAGTCTCTTTTCGCCTCGAATCTTCTCCCAGAAAAGGTCTGTATTGTAGGTGTCTCCAGTGTAGGCTAAAGCTGTTTGACCATCGTCTATTAAGTACCCTACGGTAGGCACCGTGTGGTTTACAGGAATAGCCAGTACACTATATGGACCGACTACCACCTTCTTTTGTGGCTTTAGAGTCCTATAAGAAAGTTTTGCATTCTTTGCGTTTGGAATCTTAGGGAAATCCGGCCATATGCGCCAGTTGAATATGTGAGCTGAGATATCTTTTATGGACTCTTTAATCCCGTGTAAAACAATAGGGTCTTTTTTCATATCGAAAGCTAAGTTAGCTATAAACGGAAGGTCGCCTATATGGTCAAAATGCGCGTGTGATACGATGATATTATCAATCAACGCGAATTCTTTTAAACTTAGGACCTCAGTCGCTGTGCCACAATCGAGAAGGAGTTTCCCGTCAACCAAAAAAGCTGTAGGTCTAGAGCCGTTACCTTTACTGCCGCCGCAGCCAAGTATATTAATTCGCATCTTTTACCCGTGTAGTTTAAACTCCGACATGGATTTAAACCCATATAGCAATTTAAACGCCTTTATATTATCAGCCGAGTAGTACGATAGCAAGTTATACACTGCCAGACTTAAATCACAAGACTATTGATTATAGCGGAATGTCAATCGAGAGAATTTCTTTAATGGGACGTAGTATCATTGAAGGTTCCTGTACGGTTTTAGATTTTTTCTTCCACTCTTGTGTGTTTGAAAGCTAAATCAAATAGATTTGTTTACCAAAATTAGGACAAAATTTAATTAGTGAAGGTATAAGATTATCCCTCCAAAGCAGCCTTAGCCATTTGCTCTAGCTCACCGCGTTCGTGCAATTCAAGACAGATGTCACAGCCGCCAACCAGCTTCCCTTTTATATACACCTGTGGAAATGTGGGCCAATTTGAGAATTTCTTCAACGACTCCCTGAGCACTAGGTCAGCAAGCACGTCTACGGTTTCAAAAGGGACACCATAGGACTCAAAAAGTCTTACTGTTCTCGCAGAGAAGCCACATTGGGGTATCTCTCTAGTTCCTTTCATATATATAAGTATTTTATGTCGGTCTATCTGAGATTGAATTTTCTTTATTATGTCTTCTGTCATCTTTCGCTCCTTATATCTTGATATTAATATTTTATGTGAAGGAATGTGAAACGCAAGCTATTAAACAACGATTTTACAACAGCAGTGATTACGACCACCAAGAATACCGCACACTGGCAAGACTACTGAGCTACTCCGATTAGATTTGTGTTATGCTCGATTTATTATTTATATTCTCTTTACGATTGGGCAGATTACGAGTATCTCTTGATATTACAAACTAAAATCCTAAGCTTCTTTCTTCACTTAATACCTTTCCATTGCTGAGGTGTATAAGTTTTCAAAGACAGTGCATGAATACGATCTTTCATGGCTTCACCCAGAACCTTATAAACCATTTGATGCTGGTCAACTAGCCCCTTCCCTTCAAATTCGGATGAGACTACGATAGCTTCAAAATGCGTACCGTCTCCCTCTACATTCACAATAGATCCGGGCATTGCGTTTTCAATCATTACTTTGATTTCTTTTGTGTTCATAAAGGTTATTATACCCACTTCGGTCTTGTTATTTAAATAAATCAGACCATCTCTCATATTAGAATTCCCAAGGTGACTAAAATGAAGACCTCTGCAGCAAGCTACAGGGTATCGGCACATAAGAAGGGTCCATCGTTTCAATCTTCATGTGGAGACCTAAAGGTCTCCGCTACTTGATAATTCCCTGTTCTTGTCATTTCAAGTGAAACGAGAAATCTAGATCTCTCGCGTGCGCTCGAGATGACAGTAGAGGCCCTCTAGCAAGCTACATGGAATTATCGGGTTAAATTGATAATTTTCAGCCCGATATTTTTGAAAATCAATCTCCTCACCAATTCCTACTAAGGGTCTGAGTTTTTAGTTATTATTCCAGTTGACTGTATTTACCAAATTTGATATTTGCTATATCCTAACTTCATGAAATCTAATTCAAGGAGGAGACATCAATGGCGGCTAGTGCCTATGTTCTTGTAAGCCTGTCCGGGCCACAGACAAAAGTTGCATTAAATAACATCAGAAAAATAAAAGGAGTAAAATCTGCACATATAGTTGCTGGTCCATTTGACCTTATTATGCACGTAGAAGGAAAAGGTCTAGAAGAGATCGGTGAGCTTGTAATATCAAAGGTAAGAAAAATGCCCGGTGTAACTAATACTGTTACTTGCTACGTAGTAGCTTAAGTGTGTGTACACTGATAAACGTGCTTCTAATAAGCTCCTAAAAAGCAACTAGAGCAGGATGAATGCATCAATTTTATATTTCATAATAAATCCTAACCGTACTTTAATTTTCGTTGATTATTAGGTTGAGACGAGCTGCTTACGTATTTTAGACAGAGGGTTACAAATTGAGAAAACGTCGAACTTTGAGCCCAGAGATACTGCTGCCTTTCAAAGTCAGAAAGAAGGTTTAGCATGTCTTCTGATATTGACTGCCGCCATTTAAGATACAGGTCTCCCCAGTAATCTACCTCCTCATCCGACAAGGTTAGAATTTCATCCATTCTTTTTGGTTTCCTCCATTTATATTTTTTGGTTGATTTAATCATAAATTGGCAAGAATGACAAGGGGTTTTGTTGAAAATCGGATAAAAATTTTTCTTGTCATAGGATTGGGTTTAGTGGTATATTGGGTGAAGATGGATAAGGTCAAAAGGGTAGTTGAATGTCTAAAGCGGTACAACCCGGAAGAGATAATGATTTTTGGTTCATACGCCCGTGGTGATGCTGACGAGCAGAGCGATCTGGATTTGGTGGTCATTAAGCAAACTAAAAAACGCTTTCTTGAACGACTAATAGAGGTGGCAGGGTTTCTTGATAATGACCTAGGTAAAGTAGATGTGTTTGTTTATACTAGGAAAGAGTTCGAAGAGATGAAAAATAAGGGAAATCCATTTATTGAAAGGGTTCTAAAAGACGGGAGGGTTATCTATAAGGCTCAATAACGAAGAATCCCTCAGGTGGCTTCAGCAGGCGGAGCATAACTTTGAAGTCGCTAAACACAATTTAGCAGCAGGTTTCTACTCGGACGCCTGTTTCATGGCAGAGCAGACGGCCCAGGTTGCATTAAAGGCATTCATTATCGCTAATAAGCGCAGATATATCTGGGAACACTCGGTTCAGGAGCTTGCACGACTCTGTCAACAGTACGACAATGCTTTTGCTGGATTAGTTGAGGCGGGTAAGATCCTCGATCGCTATTATATTCCCACACGCTATCCTGATGCTCTCGCAAGCCCTGCAGTGCCATATAAAACTTATACAAAAAAGGATGCTGTAAAAGCCATAGGTTTTACCGAAAAGATAATTGAGCTCGTAAAACGAAAGTTGAAGATTAGGTATAAATAGATATGATTTCAAAAATACTAAGTAGCGCAGTATTTGGGGTTGATGCCTATCTAGTTGAAGTCGAGGTTGATATTGCCTTTGGCTTTCCACAATTCTCTACCGTTGGGCTCCCCGAAGGGGCGGTAAAGGAAAGCAAAGAAAGGGTAAAAGCAGCGGTAAAAAACTGCGGTTATGACTTTCCTCAAAAACGAATTACTGTAAACCTTGCCCCTGCTGATATAAAAAAAGAGGGTTCCGCTTTTGATTTACCAATTGCTATTGGTATCCTTGCCGCAACAGGGGTTGCAGATACAGAGAAGCTAGGTAATTACATCATACTTGGAGAACTTTCTCTTGACGGTAGGGTAAAAGCTGTAAGAGGCGTTCTTCCTATTGCGATTTGTGCGCGAGATTCAGGGCTTAAGGGAATGATAATCCCAAAAGAAAACGCAGAGGAAGCGGCAGTGGTAAATGGAGTGGAGGTACTAGCTATAGAATCCCTGCCCGAGGTTGTGGAGTTTCTCTCAGGTATTAGAGAGATAAACCCTACCAGTATTGATGTAAATCAGGTTTTTAACCAAAGCCGTGAGTACCCGATTGACTTTCAGGAGGTCAAAGGACAGGAACACGTAAAACGCTCCTTAGAAATTGCGGCGGCCGGAGGGCACAATGCTTTGATGATAGGCCCACCTGGAACGGGAAAGACAATGCTCGCACGAAGACTCCCTACTATTCTTCCAGATATGAATCTTGAAGAATCCCTTGAGACTACTAAAATCTATTCAGTAGCAGGGCTTCTCCCAATAAACTCAGCCCTCATTGCTACAAGACCTTTTCGATCACCTCACCACACCATAAGTGATGCCGGACTGATTGGAGGCGGAGCAGTTCCAAAGCCTGGTGAGGTAAGCCTAGCCCATAATGGCGTTTTATTCCTTGATGAGCTCCCAGAATTTAGAAAAAACGTCCTTGAGGTTATGCGTCAACCCCTTGAAGATGGAAGTGTGACAATATCCAGGGCTGCAACTTCAATTGCATATCCATCTAGATTTATGTTGGTAGCCGCAATGAACCCATGTCCGTGTGGTTTTTTTGGAGACCCGCATAAAGAATGTTCATGCTCCCCAATCCAGATTCAAAAATATAGGACTAAGATTTCAGGTCCTCTTCTTGATAGGATTGATATCCATATAGAGGTGCCAACTGTGAAATACAGAGAACTCTCGAGCGAAACCGGTGGAGAAGCTTCTTCCACCATTAGAGAGCGCGTAAACCATGCTAGAGATATTCAAAAAAGGAGATTTCATGGAGGTAGAATTCATTCAAACGCTCAGATGACCCCTAGGTATGTGAAGAAATTTTCAAAACCTGATGAATCAGGAATAAAGCTTCTTGAGACAGCGGTAGATAGATTGGGATTAAGCGCTAGAGCTTATGATAGAATCCTTAAAGTCGCCCGTACAATAGCTGACCTTGAAGAATCCGAGGAGGTCCGCTCACATCATATTGCAGAAGGAATTCAATACAGGTCACTAGATAGAAATTTGATTTAGTGGCAAAGACGATTAGAGTGCGTCAATATGTTTAATATATTTGAATTGATGACTACTAAATAATCTCGCAAAAGCGATATAAACCCAAATGCCTAAGGTCTCTGAAAAATAAATCATCTAATGCAGTGATTTTGTCAGAACCAATCACCACTTAAGTATAAGAAATCATTGTAACTTCCAATAGTCATTGAAATAATAATTACCGTTATCCCCTTGTTATTCTCATTTGGAAAATTGTATCGCCTTGACATTAAAGGGAATTTTGTTATTGTAAAGAAACTCTTTCAATAAATAGAAAGAACGAGACAGTCGATAGTAACATGATGGAACTTAAGGCCAGTAACCTAAAATTCGTTATTTGATTCTTTTACTAATTATTCTGATAAAATAAACTATAAATTTTATTGATAAACTAAAAGGGATACATCTGCACGGTTGCCAGTACACTTATGATTACATATTTCTCACCTATACTATCATTGAACTTTCTTCCAAATATCAATCACCTACAGGTTCATGTTAACCTTATAACTCTATATTAACTTATAAATGAGCAAAATAGAGAGTTAAACCATGAAAAAAAGGATTTTGGTTACAGGCGGGGCAGGGTTTATTGGTTCTCACCTTTCAGAGAAGCTTTTAGGTGATGGACATGAGGTAGTATGCGTTGATAACTTTTTCACAGGCACCAAAGATAATATTAAACATCTTTTAGAAAACCACAATTTTGAGATCGTCCGACATGATATTTGTTTTCCTCTTTATGTAGAAGTAGACGAGGTCTATAACCTTGCTTGTCCAGCCTCCCCTATACATTATCAATTTGACCCGGTTCAAACAACAAAGGTAAACGTTTTGGGTTCCATAAACATGCTTGGCTTGGCTAAAAGGTTGAAGATAAGGATTTTTCAGGCATCAACTAGCGAGGTTTACGGAAACCCAACCGTTCACCCCCAAACTGAAACCTACTGGGGACACGTAAACACAATTGGCCCACGAGCCTGTTATGACGAAGGTAAAAGATGTGCTGAAACCCTTTTTTTTGACTATTATAGACAACATAAGATGGACATAAAGGTTGCAAGAATCTTCAATACCTATGGACCTCGAATGCACCCTAATGACGGTCGTGTGGTTAGCAATTTTATAATGCAGGCTTTACACAATAAGGATATATCTGTTTTTGGCGATGGATCTCAGACAAGGTCGTTTTGTTACGTTGATGACATGGTTGAAGGGATTACTCGCATGATGAATACTCCAAAGGGCTTTACTGGTCCTGTAAACCTTGGCAATCCAAGTGAAGTAAGCATATTGGAGCTCGGCAGATTGATAATTGCTATTACAGGTTCTAGTTCTAGGATGATATACAAGCCGCTTCCACAGGATGACCCTGAGAGGAGAAGACCTAATATAACTTTGGCACAAGAAAAACTTGGATGGGAGCCAACGGTGGCGTTAGAGGATGGAATTCGGAAGACTATCGAGTATTTTGAGGAAATAATCAAGGCTCAAGAAGGGAAAAAAGCAAAAGTACATTTTAAAGTTTTGTAGTAGGGTGAATAGGATAGCGAAAGACTCATATTCAAATCATAACCTAGTAGACTCAATACTCTCCTTAATTCCATCTCATTAAATAAGGTAACAAAAGAAAAATTGTATTTATAAAATAGATGACGGATTAGTATAAAGCTATGGTCTAGTGGGACATAAGAGTTAATATGAACCCCAATTTTGACTATTAGAACCGATATTAATATATGTTATCAGATAAAATGAACAATGAGGAGGTTTCAATACTAAATGCCACAACACTTAAGTTCAGATATTCACCCTGTTGTAAAGGGTAAATTTATTTACGCAAAGCCAAAGATTTCAGACAAAGACCCGTCGTTGACAAGGGCATCGTTGAAGCACACTAACATGGCTTCGTAACAAGCGCTAGCCTCATATAATAATATTCTCTCGCTTCTACAGTCATCAAAATACAATCGTTTCAGGCCGCTTATATGATCTTTCATTTAGCAGTTGCGATGTCTGGATAAATGATAACCTTCAAATATTATTTTTATTCTTTAATCTAATTCATGTTATGATATATAGGTCTTATATGAATGAAATTTTAAATAATTTATCAAACTTTTCTCCTTGAAACGCATCTCGAACTCACTTACATTTTAATAATCCATATCTAACAAATGACCGAAGACAAGAAAGATTCAATCAACACAATTAAGTCGATAGACCCATTAATACAAACACGTAAGAGACCAATCACGATGAAAAAACTTTGGGAATGGTGGAAGAGAGTTGCTAGGAAGATCGGCGACTTTCAGGCAAGGATTATACTAACAATATTCTACTTTATAATCCTCGGACCTTTTGCACTGGCGATACGCTTGGGCAGTGACCCTTTGGCGATTAAAGCTAGTTCTCCACATGGTTGGCACCACAAGACCGATGTGAAAGGTACTCCGATTGAGCAAGCAACTAAGCAGTCCTGAGTAGAAAATATAGGATACAAGATGCAGGATGCAAGATGCAGGACACAAGATGAATCATGTATCGTGTATCGTTTTATTTGTGCAGATTCGTGTTTATTCGTGGCTAAGTAGGGACCAAAACCGATGAACATCTTGGGCATATCTTGTTATTTCCACGACGCTGCTGCGGCTTTAATCAGCGACGGTAAGTTGATCGCTGCGGCTGAGGAGGAGCGGTTCACTAGGAAAAAGCACGATTATGAATTCCCCCAGAAAGCTATCGACTTTTGCCTCAGGATTGGAGAAATTCAAGGGCCAGACTTGGACTATGTAGTATTCTTCGAGAAGCCATTTGTCAAGTTTGAGCGGCTTCTTTTATCCACCATGCAGACATTCCCTCGCTCTCTCCGACTATTCCGAGAGGCTATGATTACCTGGTTCGGTGATAAGCTATGGATTAAGCACCTACTACAAAAGAGACTTGGTGTACCACCTTCAAAAATTCTTTTCAGTGAACATCACCTGTCTCACGCTGCCAGTGCTTTTTTCTGTTCTCCTTTTGAGGAGGCAGCAATACTTACCGTTGATGGCGTGGGGGAGTGGACAACTGCTACGCTTGGAATAGGAAATGGTACAAATATAAAACTACTTAAGGAGATTCGTTTCCCACATTCTTTAGGGCTTTTATATAGCGCCTTTACAGCTTTTCTAGGATTCGAGGTGAATGAGGGAGAATACAAAGTAATGGGGATGGCTCCATTTGGAACACCAAGGTATATGGACAAGGTATACAAGCTTATCCATGTCAGCAGTGATGGTAGTTTTGAGCTTAACATGGATTACTTATCTTTTCATTATTCTTCAGAAAATACATTCAATAGAAACTTTGAAAAACTTTTTGGTTCACCAAGAGATCCGAAGTCTCACTTTTTCACCAAGGCAAGTGGCTATCCTTCTTATTTTGGAGAAAAGCCATCGAACTATGAGGAGCTGGCCAAGGAAAACGAGTATTATGCCGATGTAGCCGCCAGCATTCAGGCCGTGACAGAAGAGGTTCTACTTAAAATGGCTCAATGTGCATATGAGGAGACTGGCCTCAAAAGGCTTTGCATGGCTGGTGGGGTAGCTCTCAATAGTGTTGCAAACGGTCGAATACTCAAAGAAACTTCTTTTGAGGAAATTTATATCCAGCCCTCAGCCGGTGATGGCGGAGGGGCCATTGGCGCAGCACTATTTGGTTATCATATGGTTCTCGGAAAACCACGAAATTTTATAATGGAACATGCTTACTGGGGAGAAGAACACAGCCCTTGTGAGATTGAAAAGTTCCTTAAAGATAACGGTATTCGATACGAACGAATCGAGCACGAGGAAAAGCTAATAGAGCAGGTTGTAGATAGGCTGCAACAAGGGAAAGTCATAGGCTGGCATCAGGGGAGGTTTGAGTGGGGGCCTAGAGCACTTGGGAATCGTAGCATCCTTGCTGATCCAAGGCGGGAAGATATGAAGAATATAGTCAACGTTAAGATCAAATTCCGAGAACCCTTCCGACCATTTGCCCCTTCTGTGCTGGTGGAGCGTACACAAGACTATTTCACTCTAGACGATTCTGCTAGGCATTACCCAGCCAGGTTTATGTTATATGTTGTAGATGTGAGGAAAGAGAAACAAGATGTAGTACCAGCCATCACTCATGTAGACGGTACAGGAAGGCTCCAGACAGTTCAGAAAGAAGTTAATCCAAAGTACTACCGGCTAATTGAAACCTTTGAGCAGGCTACAGGTGTACCAGTTGTGTTGAACACCTCGTTCAATTTGAAAGGTGAGCCTATAGTAAACACTCCCCAGGAGTCGTTTCTTACATTCAGTCGTAGTGGAATGGACACTCTTGTACTTGGGAACTATATTATTGATAAGGCCGTGTGATGACGGGGGACGGGGGAATTGGGACCGAAGACTGAGGACAGGGGACGGATGATTGAGGACGGAGGACGGAAGACTGGGGACGGGGGATGGTTAACGATGACAGGGGACGGAGGACGGAAGACCGACCGATGTACAAGTTTCAGCGGTTGACGGTGTATAAGTTGGCTTTAGACTATGTGGACAAGGTTTACACGAAGAGCAGCCGATTGCCAAGTTCGGAACAATTCAATCTTCGTTCCCAAATAGAACGTGCGGCAACGTCTATTGTCCTCAACATTGCCGAGGGATCAACTGGTCAAACCAACGCGGAGCAAAATCGCTTTTTGGGGTTAGCTTTGCGTTCGTATATGGAAACTGTAGCATGCTGGGACTTGATTGAGCGACGAAGCTATTTAACCTCAAAAGATTTGGTTGCTATCCGAGATGCTGGGCATAACTTATTCGTGAAGTTGCAAGCCTTTCGGAATAGTTTACAATAGAAAAAAGGTGAGAGGTATTGAACAAAACCCCTGTCTTCGATCTTCCGTCTCCGGTTATTAGCCCAGTCTTCGGTCCTCGGTCTTCCTTATCCTTCGGTCTCCGGTCTTAATCAAAAAGGAGGTATCACACATGAGTTTCTTAGATGGTTTGACTAATAGGATGGGTATTGCAGGTGAGCTTCTACAATTCTTCCTAAATCACAAATGGTGGTGGCTCACTCCCATGATATTAGTATTATTGATATTCGGACTTCTTATCGTATTTGCACAGAGTTCGGCTATCGCTCCATTTATTTATACTCTGTTTTAACAGAAGAAGAATGGGCTTCTTTATTTTGACTCTACTTACGAACATTAGGTCCTTTAATCAGGTTTCAACCAACAGCCCTGTGGTTGATTTGTCATTACTTTTCATACTTCATAGCTGTAACCCATCTGTATAAACCTGGACAGCGCAGCTCCCATACAATGAATAAAAGCAGTTATGGGATAACCGACACAAATACCATTAATGGAACAGTAAGCTTTATTTGGATTCTAGCTACTTCATAACTAAAGAAAACGGGCTCATCATTTTGACGTCTCGTACTACCATTATCTCGACGCAATATATTCAAAAAGTTCATATAATGATCCTTCGGTACTCCTTAATCTGAAGATAGCTTCCTTCTAGGAGTAATAACACAACTCGATCAATTTATGAAGGCATTAACTTAGTCGGAATGAAAGGTCATGCATTTTGCTTTTTCATTTATTGATAAACGTGCCTACATAAGATTTCTTGACTCCACTCGCAATTCTAAAGTAATATCATTTCAAGGAGATAAAATCCTAGTAGACATGAAAATACTTGTAATTCATGGGCCGAATCTCAATCTTCTAGGGATGCGTGAGCCTGAAATTTATGGCAAGACAACCCTAGAGGAAATTAATTCACTTATAAGAAAAGAAGCCAAGGCACTTAGGGTTCAGGTTGAATCTTTTCAGTCTAATTCTGAAGGCGAAATAGTAAACAAAATACAAGATGCTACAAAAAAGTATGACGGGCTAATTATAAACCCTGCTGCGTACACCCACACAAGTGTTGCAATAAGAGATGCTATTTCTTCTACGGGAATTCCAACTGTTGAAGTTCATATCTCAAACGTTTACAGACGCGAAGAGTTCAGGCAGAAGTCTTTTATATCTCCTGTAGCATCAGGAGTCATCTCAGGATTTGGAGTGTATAGCTACATACTAGGGCTTAGGGGATTGATAAGACACCTAAAGAATAAGGAAAAGTAGTGAGGTATCTTTCAAGTCTTAAGGGATGAGAAGCAATTATAATTCTATCCGAATGTGAATTTAGCAAGATAGAAGGCGGGACTGATAGGTGGGACTTTCTAGTCCCGCATTGACAGGCGGGGTTGGAAAACCCTGCCTATCTGTAGAGGTGGGATCTTCGCAAATCAAAAATGAAAAAACACTGGGTTATAGAAAAACAAAATCTCAAGCTAAATGACAAGCTCGCCAAGGCCCTAGGAATATCGTCAATTACAGCTCAGGTGCTCATAAACCGGGGGATCAAAGATGAAGCTGAGGCGGAGTTATTTTTAAAAAGCACCCTTTTCGATCTCCCCTCCCCAAATCTCTTGAAGGGAATGGATAAAGCTGTAGAAAGAATTGAAAGAGCTATTCAAAGGAAAGAAAAAATTGCGATTTATGGGGACTACGACGTAGATGGCGTTACAGCTACATCCCTTTTTTATACCTTCCTGAAGAACTTGGGTGTAAATGTTACTTACTATAATCCTGACAGACTTAAGGAAGGTTACGGAGTAAATCTTCAGGCAATAAAAAAACTAAGAAGCGAAGGCGTTTCGCTCATAATCTCGGTAGACTGCGGCATAACCGCATGTGAAGAGGTTGAAGACGCTAAAAAACTAGATGTAGATTTTATTATCACAGATCACCATAAGCCTCCTGAAATGATTCCAGAAGCTGTTTCGGTCATAAATCCTCATCAAATAGGATGCTCATATCCCGGAAAGGAGATCGCAGGGGTTGGAGTGATTTACAACCTAGCGATTGCCCTTAGAAGAGCCCTAAGAGAATCAGGCTTCTTTAGAAAAGCACGTCCTGAGCCTGCGTCGAGCTCAGGCGAGACGGCTCACGACAGGAATGAGCCCAATCTTGGTGATTATCTAGACCTTGTCGCTCTAGGAACGGTTTCCGACTGCGCATCGCTTACGAACGTAAACCGAATATTTGTAAAAGAGGGTATGAAAAGAATGTTGAGCCCTAAGCGGCCAGGCATAACTGCGCTAAAAGAGGTAAGTGGTATTGAAGGTGAGGTAAATTCATATGACATCGGCTTCAAATTAGGACCAAGGATAAATGCAACAGGAAGGCTTCAAAGTGCTGGTGTAGCAGTTGAATTACTAATCTCACAGGATTTAAAAAAATCGAGAGAACTTGCTAAAATCCTGAACCAAGAGAATTCGAAAAGACAAAATATAGAGGAAGATATCTTCCTTGACGCTGTTTCGCTAATAGAATCAAACCCAGAGTTTCTTGAATCTAACTCCATTGTTCTTTCATCCCCTAACTGGCACGCTGGCGTAATAGGTATCGTGGCGACAAAATTAGTTGAGAGATTCCAAAAGCCTGCGATTCTAATATCTATTCAAGAAAATGGAGTTGGAAAAGGGTCGGGTAGAAGTATTGAGGGAATAAATATTTATGCGGCTCTTTCAGAATGTAAAGAGTTATTTGAGCAATTTGGTGGACACGAGCTTGCAGCAGGTATTTCTATAAAGGAAGAAAGGATTGATGAGTTTAGAAAAAAATTTGAAAGAGCTATATCGGAGTCAGCGGGTGATTTTGTTTCTATGATTAAGATTGACGATGTTGTGGATTTAACTGAGATTACGGATGAAGTTGTCTCGGAGCTCGAGCTTCTTGCCCCATTTGGCATTGGAAACCCAGAGCCGGTTCTTTTAGCAAAGTCGCTTGAAGTGATCTCCGAGCGGTTTTTCAAAGAGAAGCATTTAAGTCTTAAGCTCAAACAGAAAGACAGGGTTTTTGATGCTGTCTGGTTCAATCTAAAAGAAACAATAAAAGTACCAAATAGAATTGATATGGCTTTTACTCCAGAATTTAACGTGTGGAATGGGAAAAAAGAGGTTCGACTAAGAATTAAAGACATAGACTATTAAATTGATTTTTAAATTTCCTTGACTCTCATAAAAACAGAGGGTATAGAAAACAAATTCCCTTAAGGAGGACATCGATGAAAAAGCTTTTTGCAATAGTTCTTATTCTAGCATCTACTGTTGTTTCAGCTAAGGCATACGAAGGGCGTCCAACCTTAGGGCTTGGAATCGGATTTACAGTAGATCCCGAAACCTTCTTGATAGGTGGGAAATTCGATTTTCCCCTAGCCTATGGTTTCTCTTTGGGTCCCCTTGTTCAGATCGGTGTGAGTGATGACGATACGCTTGTTGGTATTTCAGGAAACCTTAAATACACAATATCTATCCCAGAAGCGCCGAAAGTTCTACCTTCACTTGAAGCCGGTGCAGGAATTCTTATATCCGATCAAGATAGAGGTGGAAGAGATGACGATACAGAAGCATCCTTTTTAATTGTATTAGGAGGCGGATTGGATTATATGATAACAAATCATATTGGTCTCGGCGCGCATGTATATGCGAATCCTGCTGCTGGTCCTGGTGAAGACTTCTTTGTTTCATTTCTATTTGGAGTGAATATTAGGCTTTAGTTAACTATTTTTTAGCTTACGCTGCAAATCTTTTTTCAGAGTAGAATCTATATGAAATCCCTTCAATATCTCTCGCTTCTATTAAATCTGGTACTTTCTTCCACTTATTTATAATCTCATGCCTTACCCTTCCGTACCCCATGTACTAGCGCACCACACCTTGCGTCTAAAAAGCAGATCTTGGGGAATGCGCCAAACACCTCTTTGCATGTCCTATGTATTATTCTATCAAGGAATTCTCCTTGTTATATCTATACTAATGCCCTCTCACGAACCTCAGCTCAGACATGTGTAGTTTGACAGGTTTTTAATTTCATGTTAAAAATTTTTAGCTTTTATACTCCATAAGGAACGTAAAATCCCAAATGAATATAGAAGAAGTATGTCAATTTCCTTTTGAAGGGATTTTCTGTGCCTTTACATATGTCCTACCGCAGCCAAGTGTAAAACCTTCTGGAGGTCACGGCGCATGAAAAAATTGATATTGCAAAAGGGTTTACTTTTTGTTTTTACAATCCTTGTTATTTCCACAATTAATGCAAATGCTGCTGAAGAGCTTCTCAAAGTTGATAAGACTTTAATCATTCAGATAGTAATATTTATAGCTGCAATCTTCATTCTAAACTCCCTTCTCTTTAAACCGCTCCTTCAGCTTGTAGAAAGAAGAGAACAACTGACAACAGGAAGAATCAAAGAAGCCAAGGAACTTGAGAGAAAGGTTGAGCAAATAATAAAAGAATATAAAGAAAAACTGGATGAAGTGAGGGCTAAAGCAATGGAAGAAAGAAATGAGATAAGGCGCCAGGCCCAGGCTGCTGCTGAAGAAATGATTGCAAAAGCACACAGTGAAACTCAAGCCCTTTTAGAAGAAGCTAAAGCCAAGCTAGAGTTGGAAGCTAGAGAGATTAGGGCAAAAATAAAACCTGAGATAGAAATACTAGCCCGTAACATGGCTTCGCAAGTGCTTGGAAGGGAGTTATAGTTTTGATCATCTCAGACCTATAAGTTTAGTAGTTACAACTGCCGCTCAAAAAGGGGGCGGATTTAACTGGAGTTATGTTGCCCAGTATACAGTAAACTTCGTTATTCTCCTTGCTGTGCTTGCCTATTATCTTAAAGAACCTATAAGAAATTTCCTTATCGAAAGGCGAGGTATAATTAGCAACGCTATAGATGAGGCTGAAAAGGTTATAGCAGGGGCGAAAAAGAGGTATGAAGAGTACGCTGAGAAAATGAGTAAGATTGATGTAGAAATCAAGGCTCTCAGGGAAATTCTTAAAAAAGAAGGAGAAATCGAAAGAAATGAGATCCTAAGACACGTTGAGCTTGCTTCTCAAAAGATTGGGGAGGAGGCAAGGGAAACAATCAGACTTGAAACCGCTAAGGCAAAACAGGAGATTCAATCTGAAGCGGTCTCATTGGCAATAGGGCTGGCTGAAGGAATACTCAAACAAAATCTGATTGAATCTGACGAAGGGCGTTTTATTGACGACTTTGTAAAAAAGGTAGACGAAGAGAAATGGCGTCAGTCGCAACACTGAGGGATTTAACAGAAGCACTTCTTCAGGCTTCAAAAGAGGAAGGAAAGCTAGATCGTGTCACATCAGACCTTGAAAGGTTCCTCGGACTCCTTTCATCTCAAGAGGAAATAAGAAATATTCTAGGAAGCTCTGTTTATGATATTAATGTGAGAAAAGAAATAGTCAGTGGGATTGGTGAAAAGGCTGGGTTTGATAAACTGACCATAAATTTCCTTAAGTTAGTGATCGAGCTTGGCAAAATTAAGGCTCTAGTAAAATCCGAAGCACCATTTATGCAAAAGATTAGAAAAGCCTCCGGAAAGGTAAAGGCGGAGGTCACAGTGGCTGTAAATCCTTCACAGGAGAACTTAGATAGAATACAAGAAAGACTGAATAAGCTTATGGAAAAAGACGTTGAAATAACACTCAAGGTTGACCCTTCAATCCTAGGCGGAGTTATAGCAAAGGTTGAGGATAAGCTATTTGATGGAAGTATCAAAACACAACTTGAGAGAATAAGACGTATTCTCTCTGTTTAAGGCAATGCCACCAAGACCCTAAGACACAAAGTTTTTTATTGAATTCGTGACTTGGTGTCTTTGTGGCTAAATTTTGAAGAAGGAGTTGTAACAATATGGAAGAAATTAAGATAGAAGAAATTGGTGAAATTCTAAAGGGTAGAATCAAGGGGTACGAGCGTGAAATTGTAACCTCTGAAGTTGGAACAGTAATTTCAGTAGGTGATGGGATAGCCCGTGCATACGGCCTGAGCGAAGCTATGGCGGGAGAGCTTGTCGAATTTCAGAGTGGAATCATGGGGCTTGTTTTAAATTTAGAGGAAGACAACGTCGGTATCGCAATATTCGGGGAGGACAAATATGTCGAGGAAGGCAATATGGTCAAGCGCACAGGGCGAGTCGCTGAGGTCCCAGTTGGTGATGATATGAAAGGAAGGGTTGTAAATGCGCTTGGACAGCCGATTGACGGCAAGGGTCAGATTCAGGCAAAGGAATACCGACGAATAGAGATAAAAGCTCCAGGTGTTGTATATCGCCAGCCCGTTCGTGAACCGCTTCAGACAGGAATCAAAGCGATAGATGGGATGATCCCAATAGGTAGGGGCCAAAGAGAATTAATACTAGGAGACCGTCAGACTGGAAAAACGGCAATTGTAGTTGACACTATTATTAATCAGAGGGGAGGGGATGTCTACTGCATATATGTTGCCATTGGCCAGAAACAGTCAACAGTTGCACAGGTCGTTGACAAACTAAAAGAATTTGGCGCTATGGAATATACAACCGTTGTTGCTGCCACCGCAAGCGATCCTGCACCATTTCAATTTATTGCCCCTTATGTTGGATGCACTCTAGGTGAATACTTCCGCGATACAGGAAGACACGCACTTGTGATTTATGATGACCTTACAAAACACGCATGGGCATACCGTCAGCTTTCGCTACTTCTAAGACGTCCACCCGGTCGTGAGGCTTACCCCGGAGACGTATTCTATTTACATTCTAGGCTTCTTGAGCGTGCGGCAAAGATGAGGGATGAAGATGGAGCCGGTTCACTCACAGCACTACCTATAATAGAAACCCAAGCCGGCGATGTTTCCGCATACATCCCGACAAACGTTATCTCGATTACAGACGGTCAGATATATCTCGAGAGCGACCTTTTCTATGCAGGCGTAAGACCCGCTATTAATGTGGGCCTTTCAGTATCCCGAGTCGGCGGTTCTGCTCAGATCCGTGCAATGAAGAGGGTTGCTGGAAGGCTAAGACTTGAGCTTGCTCAGTATAGAGAGGTTGAGGCCTTCTCACAATTTGCGTCAGACTTAGATAAGATCACTCAGGCTCAGCTTGCTCGTGGAAGCAGGCTTGTTGAGGCGCTTAAGCAGGACCAATATCAGCCGCTTCCAGTGGAGAAGCAGGTGCTTCTCATCTTTGCTGTTACTAACGGCTATGTAGACGGATATCCATTAGATGTAGTTAAAAGATATGAAAAGGAGCTTTTCGTTTTCTTTGAGGCACAGTATAAAAATCTTCTTGAAGAAATAAGAACGAAAAAGGATATAACAGATGATTTAGCACAGAGGACAAGAAAGGCTCTTGATGAGCTTAGGGAGAAGTTGGGAGAATTGAAATAAATGTAGGGGCGGGTCTTGCACCCGCCCTATTCTTTTGGGCAACCGCAAGGGTTGCCCCTACAGGTTCAATGAGAATTATGGGAAATTAAAGAAAACCAATGCCAAGTCTAAGACAAATCAGAAGGAAGATCAGTAGCGTAAAAGGCACTCAGAGAATAATGAAGGCGATGAAGCTTATTTCTGCCGTCAAGCTTCAGCGTGCGCAAGGGCTTCTTCAGGCCTTTCGTCCTTATTCGGACTCTTTTGATGAAATAGCCAGGAATCTAGCTACGAGATGTGATCCTGAGTTGCACCCACTTCTAAGACGTCCTGAAGAAAGAAAAAAGCTCAATCTGGTTTTTATGACTTCAGACAGGGGTCTTTGTGGAAGCTTTAACAGCAATCTTATTAGAAGAATTGAAACTTATATATCTGTGGATGCCAAGGCCTACGAGCAGGTCACATTCATGTTTATCGGAAGAAGAGGGAGGGATTATTTTTTAAGACGTAAGGCTCCGTCGAGAAAAGATTACATTGGAGTAAACGAGAGAAACTTCGGTGAAGTAGCAAGAAAGATTTCAGCGTTATTAACTCATGAATTTATAAATGGTGAGTGTGATGAGATTATCTTGGTCTATAACTACTTTAAATCTGCGCTTTCTCAAATAATAACATTTGAAAAACTTCTCCCTATAGAACCTATAGAAAAAATCGGTGATTCTAAGCCTGTAGATTATATATATGAGCCTGGAAGATCTGAGGTGCTTAAATTTGTACTTCCCAAATTCATAGAGGTTCGTTTGGAAAGGGCAATACTAGAATCAATAACAAGCGAGCATGCTGCGCGCATGTCGGCTATGGAGAACGCTACAAGGAATGCAGAAGACGTGATGAGAAGGCTTACTCTTTTATTCAATAAAACAAGGCAGTCTATTATTACCAAAGAGCTTATGGATATAGTAAATGGAACCGAGGCTTTAAGGAAAGGAGGTATGGAATAAAATGGGAACAGATGTCGGATATGGAAAGGTCGTACAGGTCATGGGCCCCGTTGTAGACGTGGAGTTTAAAGACGAGAACCTTCCACCGATATATACAGCTCTTAAAATCACTAATCCACTTTTAAACGATAATAAATGGAATCTGGTGCTTGAGGTTGCTCAGCAGCTTGGTGGAAGACGCGTACGTTGTATCGCTATGGATTCAACAGATGGAATTAAAAGGGGAGAAGATGCGCTAAACACTGGTGAAGGAATCTCAATCCCTGTTGGGAAAGAGGCTCTGGGAAGACTAATGAACGTGGTAGGAGAACCGATTGACGAATTCGGTCCAATAGAAACGAAAGAACGCTGGCCTATACACCGCCCCGCGCCTAAGTTTGTGGAGCAAAGCACAAAGCTCGAGGTGTTTGAAACAGGAATTAAGGTGATTGATCTTCTAGCCCCTTTCCTTAAGGGTGGGAAAATCGGTCTCTTTGGTGGTGCAGGTGTCGGAAAGACCGTGCTTCTTATGGAGTTTATTCATAACGTGGCGAAGAAACATGGTGGCGTTTCTGTCTTTGGCGGTGTTGGTGAAAGAACACGTGAGGGAAATGACCTCTGGCTTGAGATGAGGGAGTCTGGTGTTATCAAAAATACAGGGATGGTTTTTGGACAGATGAACGAACCCCCGGGGGCAAGGGCACGCGTAGGGTTATCCGCTCTAACACTTGCAGAATACTTTAG
This sequence comes from Candidatus Dadabacteria bacterium CSP1-2, assembly GCA_001443445.1. Lineage (GTDB taxonomy): Bacteria > Desulfobacterota_D > UBA1144 > Nemesobacterales > CSP1-2 > CSP1-2. The sequence continues at coordinate 21,740 of LDXN01000028.1, forward strand.
AGACACAGAAGGACAGGATGTGCTTCTATTTATTGACAACATATTTAGATTTACTCAGGCGGGATCTGAAGTATCAGCGCTTCTTGGAAGAATCCCCTCTGCCGTCGGTTATCAACCCACGCTAGCAACAGACCTTGGAGAGCTTCAGGAGAGAATCACATCAACTGTCAAGGGCTCAATCACATCAGTTCAGGCAATCTACGTTCCCGCAGACGACCTAACAGACCCGGCGCCTGCAACAACATTTGCTCACCTAGATGGAACCATAGTTCTCTCTCGTCAGCTTACAGAGCTCGGAATCTACCCTGCTGTTGACCCCTTAGATTCAACTTCTCGAATCCTTGACCCGAGAATTGTTGGAGAAGAGCACTACAAGGTTGCACGTGAGATTCAAAGATTACTCCAGCGTTACAAGCAGCTTCAGGAAATCATAGCGATTCTTGGTATGGATGAACTTTCGGAAGAAGACAAACTTACGGTGGCGAGAGCAAGAAAGATTCAAAGGCTTCTTTCACAACCCTTCAGCGTAGCAGAGCAGTTCACTGGGACTCCTGGTAAATACGTACCGATTAAAGAAACCATTGCGGCATTTAAAGAAATCCTTTCAGGAAATATGGACGAAGTCCCTGAGCAGGCTTTTTACATGGTTGGAAACCTAGAAGAGGTTTATGTCAAAGCCAAGCAGCTTATATCCGGATGAAAAGATGTTTCGTAGGGGCAGGTTTTACACCTGCCCTCATTGGGTAACCGCAAGGGTTACCCCTACAGAATCTGAACGGGGAAATAGGAATTGGCGGACAAAATAGAACTCAAAGTCGTAACACCCTCAATGCTAGCTGTAAAGGAAGAGGTAGACGAGGTCGTAGCACCTGGGGAGCTTGGAGAATTCGGGGTTCTTCCAGGACATGTTCCTTTTATAACGCTTCTTATGCCTGGGGAACTCAGATACACAAAGGGTGGGGTTGAGAGAAGGTATATCATATCTGGAGGTGTTGCGGAGGTTAGAGAAGATAAGGTAAGTATTCTCACAGATAATCTAGAGGACCCGGCGAGTATACATACGGAAGCTGCACGAAGGGAATTAGAAGCCATTCTGGAAGAACTTAAAAACTTTAGTGGAAATAAAAAGGAATTCGAAGAGCTAAACAGAAGGCTTAAACTAGCTCAGGTCCGAGCGGGTGTAAAGGAATAATACCATTTCCAGTTATTAACTCGTGTTACGCATATTTTACACTTTGTCATGCCCGAATGCTCCCCGCTAAAGCTTGCACTCGAATGCTTTAATCGAGTGACATGCGGGGACAAGTTTAATCGGGCATCCATGAAGTGCTTAGACATTGGATTCCCGCTAAATACATGCGGGAATGACAGCTTTATGCTTACCTTGAGTGTATCCGTGCGTAACATCAGTTATTAAGAGTTCAAAAATGCCCTCCTCAAGTAGGAGCGCCATCCCTTCGACTGACTCAGGACAGGCTTTGCGCGACTCCTTCGAAGCTGGAAGTGTCCTACACAGATAAACAATTGTGCTGTAGGAGCATCATCCCTGATACTACACTCACGGATAAAAGCCGCTGCTACAGAAGTGGAAGGACGAATTAATTAACCGGATTTGGTAATAATCTAAAATTGGTGTAAGGTTGGGATATAGGTTAAACATATCTATGAAAAAAGGTGCTTCAATCTAGGAGAATATGTATGTCAACCAAAGAATATTCTTACACTGTATTTTTCGAGCCTGCTCCAGAAGGCGGTTATATAGTAACAGTACCTGCACTTCCAGGGCTTGTAACTGAAGGTGATACACTAGATGAAGCTAGGGAGATGGCACGTGATGCTATTCGAGCCTATTTAGAAAGTTTAATCAAAGATGGTGAACCCATTCCAGAGGAAGACAACTCACTACAAGAGAGGATCAAGATTGCTGTTGATGCCTTGTAATATATATGTCTCCTCCTCTACCATCCCTGAAACCAAAAGAAGTTCTGAGAGCTCTTCAAAGGGCTGGATTTTATATTCATCATCAAACTGGGAGCCATATAATACTAAAACATCCCTCCCATCCATCAAAAAGAGTTGGCTACCATATCATAATTAAGATTTAAAGAGAGGAACGCTTCAAAGCATCCTTAAGCAGGCAGGATTAAGTCTTGATGATTTTCTGAGTTGCCTTTAGAAGCTTTGTGTTTTTCATAGTCTTAGGTGTGTGTCAACCATTTTCAATGTAAATTCTGTCTAAAACTCACCCAAGCTCGTAGTAGTCATAATATTCTAATCCAAGGTGGGTAATAAGCTCTTCTCCTTTTAGATAGCGGAGGGTGTTTTTTAATTTCATAAGTTGAATAAAAAGATCATGTTCTGGGTAAAGCCCTTCACCGAACATCGGGCTCTTGAAATAGAATGAAAGCCACTCTTGAATCCCGTATAAACCTGCTCTCTGAGCGAGGTCAAGAAATAGAACAAGGTCAAGTACAATTGGCGCAGCAAGAATGCTATCACGACAAAGGAAATTAATCTTTATCTGCATCGGGTAACCAAGCCATCCGAAAATGTCAATGTTATCCCAAGCCTCTTTTGCATCACCTCTTGGAGGATAGTAATTAATTCTCACCTTATGGTAATAATCCGAATAAAGCTCTGGATATAGGTCAGGTTGAAGAATATATTCAAGTACACTCAGCTTACTTTCCTCTTTTGTTTTAAATGAATATGGGTCGTCTAAGACCTCGCCATCTCTGTTTCCTAAGATATTAGTAGAAAACCATCCCTTAAGACCGAGCATCCTGGCTTTTAGCCCCGGAGCAATTATTGTCTTCATGAGGGTTTGTCCTGTTTTGAAATCCTTACCCGCTATAGGCACCCTTTTTCTCTTAGCCAGTTGGATGAGAACCGGAATATCGACTGAAAGGTTGGGCGCTCCATTTGCGTATGATACCCCACATTGAATTGCAGCATAAGCATAAATCATACTTGGCGCAATTTCAGGGTGGTTGTCTCTAAGGCCCTCTTCAAAATTATGGATAGTGCTATGAACCTTTGTAGGCTTGATATAAATCTCCGTGCTGCCACACCATACCATAATAAGGCGGTCAAGTTTATTTTCCTTTTTAAAGCTTGTAATATCATCAATAAGCCGCTCGGCAAGTTGCATTTTTGTTTTTTCTTTTTTTAGGTGAATTCCTTTAAGGTTCCTCACATACCTTCTGTCAAAAACAGCAGGCATGGGCTTAATCTCTTCAAGTTCAAACCTTAATTCATCAAGAAGGTTTTTTTCTAGTACACCAGCCTTTAGCGCTGCTTCGTAGCTATTATCAGGGAAGATATCCCAACCGCCAAATACAAGATCCTGAGTGTGTGCAAGGGGAACGAAATCTAAGATATGGGGAGACCTTTTTTCTGTTCTTTTCCCGAGTCTAATTGTCCCCATCTGTGTAAGAGAACCGAAAGGTTTTCCTAGCCCTCTTTTAATTGCCTCAATACCAGCAATGAATGTAGTGCTCACAGCACCGCTCAGTCCAGGAAGTAAAACGCCAAGCCTTCCTTGAGGCGGTTTAATCTCTCCACTTTGTTTATAGTTGGATTTCTTTTTCTTGGTTGTTGGCAAATGGTCCCCTAAAATCCTCCCTCTTTGATCGCTACCCCAGATCCCATGGTTCCCTAAAATTCTCCCTCTTTGATCACTACCCCAGATCCCGTGGTTCCCTACCTACCCCCCCTCTTGATCCCCGCCCCGACCGGATCGGGGGGATCGTGGATACCCCGGATCCCAAAGAATACTACCTCTTTGAGTACTGCTGACCCCGTCTAGCCTTTCTTCTTCCGTATTTCTTACTTTCAACCATTCTGGAGTCTCTCGTAAGAAGCCCCGCGCTTTTAAGCGACTTTCTAAATGCTTCACTAACATGAAGAAGAGCCCTTGCAAGCCCGTGCCGTATAGCACCTGACTGACCCCTGAGACCACCTCCGCTTACATCTACAATCACATCGAATTTCCCTGATGTTTGAGTAACCTGGAGCGGCTCAAGTGCGTGTATCCTCCATGCCTCACGTGGAAAGTAATACTCAACCGGTTTATCGTTTATTGAGATCTTCCCCTCACCTGCCCTGAGTAAAACACGGGCAACTGAGGTTTTTCTTCTTCCTGTTCCCTGATACATAACCTCGGCCATTAGAACTAACTATACCTCCAGCTTTTCAGGGTTTTGGACTTTATGAGGGTGCTCATTCCCTGAATAGATTTTTAACCTAGTAATTAACTTTTTTTGCCATTTTGTCTTGGGAAGCATTCCCCAAACGGCCTTTTGTAAGATTTCCTCAGGCTTTTCTTTAAGCAATTTCTCGGCTGTTATAGACTTTAAACCACCAGGGTATAGCGTATGCCAATAATATGTTTTTTGGCTTAATTTTTTGCCTGTAAAATTAACCCTATCGGCATTGATTACGATAACGAAATCTCCTATATCTGCATGTGGAGTAAACTCGGGTTTTCCTTTACCTCTCAAAATAGTTGCGATTTTTGTTGCAAGCCTTCCAACTGTTTTTCCGTTTGCATCTATGAGAAACCATTTCTTTTGTATATCTTCACTTCTTGCCATAAATGTCTTCATATAATCCCTACCCACGTTTAAAATCAGTGAAGGATTGTACCAAATCCCCTTTGATTGTCAAGGATAAGAAACCTGCTAATCCCTTTAAAACTCCAATAGATCGGATGGATTTTACATAACTCGATCAGTCAATTATTACATCATTAGATACAACTGTATTAATGAAAAAGACCGTGCTAAAAGGAAATGGATTAAAGAACGGCGATACAAAAAATGGTTGGAATAGAAATGGATTGAACACGGGTGCAGGTATTAAGGGAGTAAAAGTGAAAAACGGTGAAGGAAATAAAGGACTAAATACAAATGGATCAAAGAATGCGGGGAAGAAAAAGGGTTGGAAAAAGAATGGACTAGGGAAAAAGAAGTTAAATGAAAAATTAAATACGTTATTAGTTGATACATGAATATTATCATCGACAAAACCGTTATTAGAATGCGAAGAATTAGTATTCTGTTTCATAGAAAGCCTTACTGGGTTTTTTGAGTCTGTAGACAAAGAATTTGTCAAAGCACCTGAGGTAGAAAGATTCCTATCTACGTTTAAATCTCTTGATACTGGAACCGAGTTATTTCCATTAATAACATTAACTGTCTTCTCTCCATTTGGAAGTGAACTGACACGGTTAGTAAAATGCAAGACTCCATCATCAACCCATTGTCTTATCTCGGTATTTCTGGAAGGAGTAGCTGAAAGATCAGTTTGAATTGAACTGATTTCTTTTTTCGGTGGGACTCTGTTAATTAATGAGTTTGGGCTAACATTGGCATTTCTTATATTAGAGATGCGACTATTATTTAAGTTTAATCCTCTTGACATTAATGGTGACTTGTTACCGCTGTTTGTGAAAGATTTAATACTTCCTCCCTTGGGTGTAGCATTAACATCGTCTCTGAAAGCTATGTTTCTGTTTTCTTTGGCTTTAATTACGTTTTTTAAAGAATTTGATCTAAAGTCACCAGCCTTTGTAAGTAAATTTGGATTAATATTCTTTGATTCATTTCTAACAGTTTTAAATAACCCATCCTGTGCATTATTAAGATTTTGTACCTTATGATTTGAAATGCCAGTATTTATAGATTGTCTTTTTATATATGGAGTATTATTAGAAAATGTGGCGTTAGGTTTATTAGAAAGATTGGGGCCAAAACCTCTCCTATTAAAATTTGATCTTGCAAAGCCCTTGCTATTTCCATTCTTCGATCCCATACCGGAGGTTTTTGAAATCGCGGCGCTATTACTGAACCCTCCTCTAAAACCCGAAATTTTACTAATACCTCCGGCACGAGTAAAACCACCACTTCTAAACCCACCCTTGCCAAATCCGCCAGAACTAAAGGTTTGAGCATGTAAAGTTGGAGGGAATAAAATTAAAAAGGTAATTATTAAGCTTGGAACTAACTTTTTCATCCACGTTTCCCTCCCTAAATTTTATTGACCTGTATTAAAACCATTCTGTATTAAAATTATATAGTAGATAGAAAAGGAAATCTACTTTTTTTTCTGATTATTTTCGCAAATTTTTAATATCGAATGCCTTTAAGTCAGGTTCAGAAGAAATCATAAAACTAACACCTGATGCAATTTCATAAGTCATCCTTATATTAGATTGGCCGAGATTTGGGTGTGTTGTATGAAATTTTGTTACTTCCTAATTAAATCCCTTATAGCTAAAAGAAGAGCATCGGCGTTTTGGCGCTTGCAGGTCTCACCCATAAGACCGATTCTCCAGACCTTTCCCCTAGTCTTTCCAAGCCCCACCCCAACCTCGATACCATAGTCGTAAAGCAACTTTCTTCTTGCTTCAGCATCATTCAACCCGTCAGGAAGTATTACTGAAGTTAACATAGGAAGCCTGTATCCTTCTTGGGCAAAGAGTTTCCATCCTAATTCCATAAGCCCCGATTTTAGGTAATCACCAACGGTTTGATGACGCTTGAACCTTTCTTCCAACCCTTCCCCAAGTATAATTCGAAGCCCTTCCCTTAAGGCAAAGAGCATAGAGATTGGGGCAGTATGATGATAAAACCTCTCTTCACCCCAGTATCTTTCAATCATGCTTAAATCCAGATACCAGCTTTGAGCCTTAGATTTTTTTGAGTGCAGAACACGAACAGCTTTTTCGCTAAGAGTGATAGGAGAAAGCCCCGGAGGAACGCTCAAACACTTTTGTGTTCCACTGTAGCATATATCAATTCCCCATTCGTCTACTCTTAATTCGCACCCTGCGAGTGAAGTCACTGCGTCTACCACAAAAAGTGTTTCTCCGCCTTTGAGAAATTTGCCGATCTCCTCAAGTGGCTGCATTGCTCCTGTAGAGGTCTCAGCATGAACCACAGCAAACACTTTTACCTCAGGGTGTTTTTTTAATGTTTCAATTACTCGATTGGGGTCTATTATATATCCCCATTCTTCATCAATCCGAATGACCTCTGCTCCACACCTTGTTGCAACATCAACCATTCTTTCCCCAAAGACACCGTTGACTCCAATTACTACTTTATCTCCGGGTTCTAAAACATTGACAAAAGAAGCTTCCATTCCTGAGCTTCCAGTTCCTGAAATTGGAATAGTAAGCTTGTTTTTAGTTTGAAAAACGAATCTTAACATCTCACAGATATCATCCATTATCTTCATGAAATCAGGGTCGAGATGGCCGATGATTGGTGTTGTTAAAGCCCTGTACACACGATAATGAACGTTACTAGGTCCGGGTCCCATTAGAATACGCTCAGGTGGTTTTAGTTCACTAAATTCAATGGTATCTCCCATTTAGACCTCCTAAGATTTTTTGTGATGAATTATAGCCTAATTAAAACAAAGCGTTAAGAGCATAGAAAAGCTTGGAACGTTGCTCGAGAAGAAAATTTTGTTGACAAGAGATTGTAATTTTTCTAATGAATCATATGGAGTGTAGAAATTTAAAAAGTTTGGATTAAGTTTATGATTCAAAGATATAGATTACTATAAAAAGTTAACATGAAGCATTTACAGTTAGGCAAACAAGAAAAAATTATCATATTGGCTTTAGTAATCCTTTCTGTAGTCTCGTGGATTGTAACAGTCTTTCATGCTCATTCTATGAACAGCCAAATGTCTACGGAAATGGACATGCCCATGGGTATGGGAAATCATTCTATGATTTTTGAGGCTTCTCTTTTCCTCGTTATGTGGGTCGTTATGATGATTGCAATGATGTTTCCTGCTGTAGTACCGATGGTTCTAATTTTCTCTAAGGTACACGACGAACGAAAAGCTAGGAACGAAGGATCAATTCCAACATGGGTTTTTGTTTCAGGATACCTTCTTGTCTGGGCTTTTTTTGGGGTGTTAGCCTACTTTGGAGGCTTACTCGTAGACCACTCAGCTATGAGTTTTCCAAAGCTAAAGGCGTATAGTACAGTGATTGGCGGAGTCGTTTTAATAGCTGCGGGTTTGTATCAACTAACCCCCCTTAAAAACGCTTGTCTAACACACTGTCGCTCTCCCCTTCATTTTATTATGCACAAATGGAGGGAAGGATACCTAGGTGCATTCCTGATGGGTATAGACCACGGGGGTTACTGTTTAGGATGTTGCTGGGGACTTATGCTGGTTCTCTTTGTAGTCGGGGTTATGAATCTAACATGGATGGGGATTCTTACACTCGTGATATTCGTTGAAAAGATAAGTAAACACGGTGTTATAATTTCTAGAATTATAGGTGGATTTTTAATTCTATTAGGTATTATTTTAGCAATTCAACCAAGCATGGTTTCATTTATTTTTTAGTTATTGAACAATGAAGAACCCTCCAGCAAACCACAGGGTATCGGCATATAACAAAAAATCGCTTTTGTGCGAGGAACCCCTCCCCCGGTTTAACTCAGGGTAAACTCCGTGACGAAGCAATCCAACACCGATTGTCATTCCGAACATAGTGAGGAATCTCAAATTATTGCTTCCATTTGTTTGCGATGACAGTGAATCACTTCAGCAAGCTGCAGTGAATTATCGAGTTACCTACTGGACAAAGAACAACTAGAACATTATGCTTTCGCAAGCTACTTACTTTGTAATTATTACAACAAGGAAAAAGGTACAGACGGAACTTAACTTTTATTGGAATAACATTATTCTATCACTCACTGTGTGTATTTAATTGATATAGAGAAAACGTTTGTAAACTGAGGAGGAATAAATGTACGAGCTATTTAAGTCACCTGCATTTGATAACGCAGTTACACAATTTGACAGAGCTTGTGAGAACCTGGCGCTTGACGATTGGCTCAGGGACAGACTTAGGTTCCCTCAGCGTACCTTAATCGTAAATTGCCCTGTACGAATGGATAATGGAAAGATTAGAGTTTTTACCGGCTATCGTGTGCAGCACAATCTCACTCTTGGTCCAGGCAAGGGTGGAGTTCGTTATCATCCAGATGTAGATATGGGGGAAGTAGCCGCACTTGCTATGGGTATGAGCTGGAAATGCGGTCTAGCAGAACTCCCTTTTGGTGGAGCAAAAGGCGGAGTTGCTGTTGACCCTGTGAATCTTTCTCTGAGCGAGCTTGAACGTCTCACACGAAGGTATACAGCAGAGATTCTTCCCATAATCGGTCCCAACAAAGATATTCCAGCTCCTGACATGGGTACAAACCCACAAGTCATGGCATGGATGATGGACACATACAGCATGACCGAAGGCTATACTACCCCCGCTGTAGTGACTGGAAAACCCGTTATTATAGGCGGTTCACTTGGAAGAGAAGAAGCCACAGGCTATGGGGTAGCCTATATAGTCGAAGATGCACTAAGACATTTTGAAAAAAGAATTCCAGGAACACGGGTGGCTATTCAGGGATTCGGCAACGTGGGTACCTATACCGCACGAAAACTCTCAGAGATGGGTTGCTCAGTCGTTGCCGTAAGCGATATGCAAGGTGGGATTTATAATGCTTCTGGGCTACCGGTTTTAAAACTGCTTGAGATACCAAGACAGCGAGGACGCATACAGGAGTTTAAAGAAGCTGATAAAATAACAAACTCAGAGCTTCTTACAATTGAATGCGATATTCTTATCCCTGCAGCAATTGGAAGGGTTATTACTAAAGAGAATGGGCCTAAACTAAGATGCAAAATAGTAGTAGAGGGGGCAAATGGACCAACGACAATAGATGCAGACGATATACTTGAAGAAAGGGGTATTCCTGTGATTCCAGACATTTTAGCCAATGCGGGTGGTCTAATTGTCTCATACTTTGAATGGGTGCAAGGTCTTCAGGAATATTTTTGGTCAAGGGATATAATTTTTTCTGAACTTCAGAAGAGAATGCACAACATGTTTAGAAAAGTATCAGACTATGCAAAGGAAAAAGGGGTTACACTCCGTATGGCAGCTCTAATGCTTGGTATAAATCAGGTGGCCCAAGCAAAAAAGATACGGGGACTTTATCCATAAGAATTTAAACAATTCAAGAAATGGCTTCTTTAAGGGTAGTCCCCCAGTTCCTGTCCTGAGCGAAGTCGAAGGGTTGCTGGTGGGCTAAGTTGGTTTAATAAATAATTCTGCAAGTAGTTTCTAAAGAGAACTTTCCAGTCCCCCATTGAGATACCCCTTTTGTCCGTCATAGCAAACGGAGTTGTAGGAACAGAACAATGTACAGTCCCCACCTGTAATGATAGGCTTATTGCAGGATCCGTCAATAACGCGTCTTTTTATTGACGGATTTGCTCCTATCTGTCAATAAAAACCTATCTATTGACGAATTTGACTTTATTCGTCAATAAGGTAAAATCTTATTGACGTATCCGTCAATATCCATTTTTAGATGGTTGATTAGAGAGGGAAATATTGAACCCTAAAGACTTCGAAAATTCAACGACGGGGAAATGTAAAAATATAAGAGGAAATTGGCATTTGTGCCTAATCCCCTGCCGCCTGAGATTAACTATGATAGAGAGCTTATCCGACTCCTTTCTGAGGCAGACAGACTGTTAGGGGAGTTATCCGGGACCGGAAGTTTACTACGAAACCCTTACCTTCTGATTGCCCCCTACATCCGGCGTGAAGCGGTAGCAAGTTCACGAATCGAGGGAACCCAGGCATCCCTAAGCGATTTATTCTTCTTTGAAGCGGCTGAATCGGAGGAGCAAAAGGTGCCAGATGTTCTTGAGGTAAGAAATTATGTTAAAGCGATGGAATACGGTCTTAAACGTTTAAAGGATTTGCCAATTTCTGGCAGGTTGATACGTGAGATTCACGGGGTATTAATGGAAGGAGTCCGAGGCGATAATCTTACTCCTGGGGAATTCCGGCGGAGCCAGAACTGGATAGGTCCGCCAGGATGTTTGCTTAATGAAGCCACCTATGTGCCCCCGCCTGTGGAAGAGATGCACCAAGCTCTTAGCGATTGGGAAAAATATCTCCACTCAAATCCTGAAGAACCCACCTTAATTCAATGTACCCTCATACATTATCAGTTTGAGGCAATACATCCATTTCTTGACGGCAACGGTCGTATTGGAAGACTCTTAATCACTTTCTTCTTGTGTGAAAGAGGGTATTTAACTCAACCTCTACTTTATCTATCGGCATTTTTTGAAAGGTTCAGACATGAGTATTATTCTCGACTTCTTGACGTCAGCAAAAAGGGGGATTGGTGTGAATGGATTGAGTTTTTCCTGCGAGGCATGGTATCCCAGTCTAAAGATGCTTTGTCAGATGCAAAAAAAATCTTAGCTTTGCACGCTGAATATCAAAACAAACTTGAAAAAACCAAGAAAATTCCAGAGTCCGCTCATAGATTGATTGATGAAATTTTTCTTAACCCTGTGATTTCAATTTCAGAGTTGAGTAAAAAATGGAACTTACAATTTAATACTGTCAAGAGAGGAGTTCAAAGACTAGCAAAAATCGGGATTCTTCAGGAAGTGGATGGAAGGAAAAGAAATAAACTCTTTATCGCCCCGGAATTGATGAACCTTTTGACAGCCAACGTCAAATAGGCTTTAACCATGGTTAAAACAAAGAACCAGGAAGCGTTTTCCCAGATGTATCTAGCAAAAGCTCTGGCGTGTTTTAGATACCTCTTTGGACACTTTCCAAAATATAATATTGACAATTGTTCACTAAATTTATGTGTTCATTAATAATGAACATGCATAAAAAATGAACAAAATAATGTAGAACTCTTTTCAGGCTACAGAAACTTGTTGTCTGGGTTCTTCTGAATACTTACCTTCAAAAGCCTCTTGCAAAACAGCCTGCATCAACCGTTCGCTTTCCTCTTTGGATTGGTTAAGTTGTTCCTCTAACTCATCCCACAATTTCATCAATTCATCCATCTTTGCCACAATGCGTTTTTGTTCCTTGAGAGGTGGAAGTGGAAAAGGGTTAAGAGCGACAAATTCTGCTGGAACTCTTTTTTGACCTGCAGTCCCGGTCATCTTTTCTTGACCTTCTCCAAAAAATTAATGCGAGAAGAAAAGATATAATTAAAGAAATCAACGAGTTAGAAAGAAATAATTTATGCAACAGCAAGTAGAATTGTGAATGAATAACTTAAATGCACAATACAAGCCTGACCCCCGAATTTTCGACTAACCTTTGCATGTCAAGCAAGCACAGGAAATAAACTTCTTTTTGAGATTTATAGGACTTCTGGGGGTTGAGCTATACTAAGGCAAAACCTACTACAAAACAGAAATGCACGATTCAAGACTTGACCCCGACTTCTCGGCGTTATTACCTTATACCAGGGTTCCATCAGTCTGCTCCTTTTGTACCAATTGGTAAACGCCTGGTACGATGGCGGGACTCTTCCACAACAACTATAGCTCCCTTCTCCAGATCATCCCCTGAGTCTTTCAAAACCTTTTTTAATCTCTCTATTACATGGGGTGTCCTTGTATTATGTAGCCTGAAAAGAATGACACTCACTGGCTTTCCACCAGAAATTGCAACGATTTCTCCAAAATCAAGATCAAAAGTCAAGATAACTCTGCTTTCTGCATAGGCTTTCTCAAAAATTGCGCCATTAGGCAGGCGGTGGAGTCTTTCTTCTCGCAAATGAACAGCGTCATGCCCCTCGTTCCTGAGCCACTTTACTATCCTTTGTGCAACACCCATATCAGCAAGGAATCTCATTTTATATTACGTAGTGCTGACCTCTTCCTGAGTTAGCCATGCAGCATATTCGAGAGCCTGTTTTATATCCTCCGGCTCAAGGTCTGGATAATCAGCAAGGATCTCTTCAACAGTGGCGCCGTGAGCAATCTGGCCTATGATTACAGAGACGGGTATACGCATGCCGCGAATACAAGCCCTGCCACCCATAATTTTTGGATCAAAAGTGATTCTATCAAATGTAGCCATATCAATTTACCTCCTCTATATCCAAACAAAATTAATTAAGTTCAGTATACCAATTGTTACCTAGGTACAGCTAGAAGCATTGCATCAATCAACCTTTTTTCTTCACTGCCTTTAGGATAAAGAGCAGAAAGCACAGAGTTCTTGCTTCAAAGGGTGTTTCAATTCCCGAAGGGAATTAGAAGTTTTTCTACTAAGTTTATAGTA
>LDXN01000029.1:0-15443 GCA_001443445.1 Candidatus Dadabacteria bacterium CSP1-2
ATCTGGCTGACACAGCTTTCATTACCTCTTGTATTGCAGGGTCTATAATACGCTCCTTGAATTCTACCCCAATGGTTTGATAGACAACATTTGCCTTATCAGGTATGACATGATAGTTAAGCGCAACCGATGAAGTCACATCCTGAAGATCAGCTGAGGCAGATGTGGCATCAGTCACTGCCTTCTGAACCTTGACATCCATTATGGCAACCCTCTGCTGTATAGGCATCCTGAAATGCAGTCCTTCATTCAACACCTTATCCTGAACAGCACCAAAATTAAGGACAACCCCTCTTTCACCTGCACCAATCTGAACCCATGGATGTAAAAACAGAAAACCGACCAGAATTGCTCCAATAATCACTGCCAGCCTCATAGGTCCTTTCTTCATTGCAGACTGCATTGCCTCTTTTGCCCTGTAAACATCTCTTTCATCTCTTTCATCCATTATACTACCTCCTTTTAATTTTTAGAGACGGTTGTATTTTTTTAATCCTCCTTTCTCCTGCCCCCTGCCCGCAATGAGCAGATAACGGTCAATAACTGCATTACTGCGGTTATCCCCTCCAAATTGGTATATTATCCGCAATATCGCGGTTATTTCTTGCTATAGTTAAAACCAATCCTTCGACAAAGCTCAGGATAGGCTTATTTGTTGTTTTCCTCACCTCTTCTCTTCTTCAAATTATCCAGAGGGCTTTTAATACTGCCCAAAACTTTAGCGCTTGCAAGAAAAGGTAACGACTATTCTTTCTGAGTCATCTTTATTGATAGTTATCGAAGCCATAAGACACCTGCTATCCAAAGACATTAGTTACCTTAATTATACTACAATTCATCTGATTTTATTATGCATAAGCTATTTATATCACAAAAGACAGTCTGATTTCAACGCTTTTTAATTTTGGTCACCTTTTTAAATTACAGAACCAATGCTATTTCGGTTACATTTTAGACTGCGGAATGCGGTTTGATACCAAATCCGGTTAATGACTATCCGTTGGTCATACTGAACCCTTCGATGCCTCAGGATAAACTCCGTGAAGCATTTCGGTACTCAATCACAATCAAGAGATTCTTCGCTTTGCTCAGAATGACACGATCTGTCTTTAACCCGATTTGGTTTGACAAGTGAGATGGTGAATCTTACCATAATTGTGCTATGAGAGCAAAAGTCTTGGCTAATAAAATCAAGCAGGATAATGATTACATATATCTTAAAATCCGCAGGGATACCCTGGAGGCATTTTGTGATGCAGCGGGACTCTATAGCCAGGAGTTTTTAGATTTATTGGACGAATCAGAGAAAGACCATCGCACCGCTCGAGTCACTAAGCGGAAGTCGCTCTATGAATTAATTCCGAAAAGTAGCACATTCAAAAAGGTTCGTAATCGATAGCGCATGTGCCGAAGCCCAGAGCGAAGCGAAGGGGAAGTGATCTCATTTTTTGGATTGTTTCGTCACTTCGTTTCTCGCAATGACGGGCTTCGTTAATTATAATCTTTTCAGATAATTTTTTGCTCCGTATATTCACACACCAAAAGATTTGATATAATTTCAGTATCAAACATTAGTAAATTAAAAAAGGAGCTTTCATCGCGAGAGTGTGAGCCGAAGCCCAGAGTGAAGGGAAAGCGATCTATTTGAGATTCCTCACCGTTCCTTCGACTTTACTCAGGACAGGGTTCGGAATGACACTTTGTGTCAGATTGCTTCGTCACGGAATTTATCCTGAGCCCTTCGGCTTCGCTCAGGGTAAACTCTGTCGAAGGGTTCCTCGCAATGACATGATTGATTATGCACCAATCGAAAAATCGGATCGGCATTACCCAAATCTAAGGAGGAGTCATGAAGGATAAACTTCAGGCGGGAATGTTTATTGAAAAGAAGATTCAGACAACACCAGAGATGGCGGCTTCGCGTTTTCATGAAAGCTCACCGCGCGTGCTTTCATCGCCATCTCTTCTTACTTTTATTCAGACCACTTGTGCGGACTTGCTTACACCCTTCCTCGATGCAGGTGAGATGGCGGTAACAATAAAGATTGAAATGAATCACCTTGCCTCAACGCCTATAGGTATGCCTGTAACAATTAAAGCTGAGATTATAAGAGTAGATGGGAGAAGAATATACTTCAAGGTAGAAGCCTTTGATGAGATGGAGAAAACCGCTCAAGGCTATAACGATATGTTTATAATTGACGAAGAAAGGTTTGAAAGAGGAATCAAAAGAAAGTGGGAAAAAACACAAATGCAGACCGTATGAAGAATTTAGCCACTAATGAACACGAATTTACACTAATAAAATAATGCAGGATAGATAAAAGTTTTTAAATGCATCCTGTATCTTGCATCCCGTTTATTTTCATTCATGTTCCTTTGTGTTAATTAGCTTTGCTGATAGTGTCTTTCCACTACCCGCACTATTCGTGGCTGAATAGTTATTAGAAAACTAATGATTCTTGGCCTTAATCTCAGCGATAATAGCATCTCTCAGGTCTGTCGTATTAGCACTTCCGCCCATATCCTTTGTTAGTACCTCTCCTCTTGCTAATACTTTGCTTATAGCTTGTTCTATAATTTTTGCCTCTTTATTTTCCCCGATATGTTTTAGAAGAAGCGCCCCAGAAAGCGTTATCGCTATAGGATTTGCAAGGTTTTTCCCCGCAATATCTGGCGCGCTACCATGCGCTGCCTCAAAAACTGCATAGTTATCTCCAATGTTAGCACCGGGAGCAAATCCTAGTCCCCCTACCAGTCCCGCACAGATTTCAGAGACAATATCACCGTATAAATTTTCAGTGAGGAGGACATCAAACCTGTTGGGATTTAGAACAAGCTGCATACAAGTGTTATCAACTATCATCTCTTCATACTCGATCTCTTTATAACCTCTTGATACTCTCCTGACACAATCGAGAAATAGTCCATCGCTTAATTTCATTATATTCGCCTTATGTATAGCGGTTACCTTTTTTCTCCCGCGCCTTTTTGCAAAGCGAAAAGCAAAATTGGCTATTCTCAGAGATGCCCTTTCAGTAATAACCTTTAAGGTCTCCACCACGCCAGGAGCAACCTCATGTTCAAGCCCTGAATAAAGGTCCTCTGTGTTTTCTCTAATTACAACAATATCAATGCCCTCGTACCTAGATTTAACACCAGGAAAACTTTTTACCGGTCGTAGATTCGCATACAAATCAAGGGTCTTTCTTATCGTCACACTTACACTCCTAAACCCCTCTCCAACAGGTGTGCCGACAGGGCCTTTAAGGGCAAACTTGTTCCTTCTAATTGAATCAAACACAATATCGGGTAAAACAGTTTTATGTTTCTTTAAAGCCTGATAACCTGCTGTTACTACTTCCCATTCGATCTCTACACCTGTGGATTCTATTATCTTTCTTGCAGCATCTGTAACCTCAGGTCCGATTCCATCGCCAGGGATAAGGGTAACCTTATGTATATTATTACGTGACATAATAATGCGTTCCTCTTTTTGGTTTAGTGTTTCATAATTTTAACTAATGTTCTTCCGAATCCAAGTTTCCAGATTCAATTTGAATTTTCTCAAAGTGCCAATTATAGTTAAGTGCATGACTATCCATAATAATCATTGCGAGCGTGTGAACCAAAGCCCAGAGCCCTTCGATACCTCAGGGTAAACTCCGCAAAAGGGGAAGCAATTCCGTTGTTTGGATTGCTTCGTCGTGGAATTTATCCTGAGCCAAGTCGAAGGACTCCTCGCAATGACAGGCAACAGGAGGCTTGTCAATGAAAAACGGAATAACAGAGAGCCTATATCACGTAGCGATTGCTGTTAGGAACATTGACGAGGTGGCAAAGCTCTACGAAATGGCACTGGGTCTTAAAATCACTCACGTGGAAGTAGTTGGAGAGCAGGGAGTGAAAGCAGCAATGCTAGAGCCCGAAGGTGGCGGGCCTGCTATAGAACTTCTTGAACCATTAAGCGATAACTCCCCCATCTCAAAGTTCTTAGAAAAGAGAGGAGAAGGCATTCATCATATATGTTTTCTAGTGGATGATATTGAATCAGCACTTGAAAGGCTAAAAAAAGAAGGCGTTCAACTAATAGATCAGTCGCCCCGTCCTGGTGTCCATGAAACAAGGGTAGCTTTTATTCATCCAAAGGCTTTAAAGGGAGTTTTAATCGAGATTGCCGAGAAAAATAAGTAATGATGCTAAGCTGAATAAATAAAATTATTTTACCTCTTCTTTTTTCTCGGCTATTTTACTTTGCGTTTCAAGCCGAGTGCCTTCAATTCTGTTGGCTTCTTCTTTAGGAGGTGTGACATCAATTTCATCTGGCTCTTTCATAGTTTTTCTAAATCCCCTAATACCCTTTCCAAGTGCAGTGCCAAGGTCTCCCAATTTACTTGGACCGAATATAAGAAGAAGAATAACTAGAATTATGAGAAGCTCCCACACACCAAAACCACCAAATGCGCCAAACATATCTTTGCCTCCTCAATAAATGATTACCGAAGAGGGTGCTAATGTCAACATATTGAGCTTTGACAAACTATATCACTCAATTTATCGTATTTCATATGCCGATTTCTGATAAGGAAATAAAACTCGTAGATAAAATGCTGGGCGGGGATAGATTGGCTCTTGCACGCCTTATAACTATGGTTGAAAGCCGTCATCCGTCTGTTCTAGAAATACTTAAAGGGATAAATCCTAAGACTGGACGTGCTTACACAATAGGTGTTACAGGCCCTCCAGGTGCTGGAAAAAGCACTCTCGTAAATGAAGTCATTCAGGCTTTTAGGAAGAAAGATAATAAAATAGGAGTAATAGCAGTTGACCCATCAAGCCCTTTCACGGGGGGAGCAGTTCTCGGAGATAGAATCAGAATGCAAAACCACACACTCGACGACAACGTATTTATAAGGAGCTTAGGAAGCAGGGGAAGCCACGGTGGGCTTTCAAGAGCTACAAAAGAAATTATGAAGCTATACGATGCCTTTGGAATGGATTACATCATTATTGAGACCGTAGGTGTTGGGCAGACGGAACTCGATATCATAGATCTTGCGGATACCGTGCTTGTCGTACTTGTTCCCGAAGCAGGGGATTCAGTTCAAACCATGAAAGCTGGGCTTATGGAGATCGGAGACATTTTCATCGTGAATAAAGCGGATAGAGAAGGCGCAGATAGGCTATCCAAAGAAATCCAGTTCATGATTTCACTGAAACCTAAAGAAGATGAATGGAAGATTCCAGTAGTTCTTACTTCCGCCCATGAAAGCAAGGGAATAGTCGAAGTGGTAAGAGAGATTGAAAGGCATAAGGCATTCCAAATTGACGGCGATCTACTTAAAGAGAAAAGAGTAAAAAGAAGAGAAGAAGAGTTTTTTGAGATTTTATCGGAAATTATCGAGCGTAAGATTTCAGAGGACTTAAGAAGCAACGAACTTAGAAGAATTTTAGATCTAGTCAAAAATGGGGAATTAGACCCATATGAAGGAGCTGAGTTAATACTTTCAAAAATCCTTCATCACCGTCAAGGCTTGAATTGAATATATGCACAAACTCACATTTTATTCGCTAAGGTTCAGTTAGATATTAAAAGATTCAAGTTAAAAATCCTTAAATCAGCCTCTGTTGTTTAGAATCATCGTATCATTCAATCTACTACTACTTGATTATTAATTCTCACCTCGGTAGAATCTTTCCAACACGTTGGATTTTTAGAAGTAGTTTTGGGGAGAATCCCAAGGGTTTCTTTAAGTACATTCCTTTAACCCTAGGGTATATCTTAATGGAGTTTATTATATTGGCTTTAAGTCTTTTATCCATCCTTTTGTTACTTTCCAATTTTTCCACATACGAAGATGACGAAAATGTTTATACACAGCAGCGCTTCGAAATGGTTGAGTATCAACTTATATCACGTGGCATTCAAGATTCCAAAATCATACAGGCAATGCTCCGAGTCCCGAGACATAAATTTGTTCCACAAGGTTTAAGAAAACTGGCCTATAGCGACAATCCACTCCCAATAGGAATGGATCAGACAATATCTCAACCCTATATCGTAGCCCTTATGACTGAGCTTTTAAAACTAAAGAGTGGCGAAAAGGTGCTGGAAGTAGGCACAGGTTCCGGGTATCAAGCGGCAATACTGGCTGATATCGGAAGCGAGGTCTTTACTATAGAAATACTCGAATCCTTGTCAGAAACGGCGCAGGAGATCCTAAAATCTCTTGGCTATAGTAATATAAATTTCAAAGTCGGGGATGGGTATAGTGGTTGGCCTGAACATGCACCCTTTGACGCAATTATTGTAACAGCAGCTTCAGAACATATACCCGAGCCTCTTATCGAACAACTAAAAGAAAATGGAAGGATGGTAATACCAATCGGAGATTTATATCAAGAGCTCCTTCTTATTACTAAGACCGACAAAGGCATTGAGAAAAACACCATCACACCGGTCCGTTTCGTTCCAATGACAGGAGAGGCACAGAAATCTAAGATCAGAGAGAATTAGAGGTCTACGCTCACAACATCGCCCTTTTCTATTTGCCTAGCACTTTCGACAATTATCCCTGTAGCCGTATCCTTACGAATATTAAACACGACAATCTTTCCGATAAGGGCGCCAGGTATAACCACATTCCTCCCGGCATCCGGATCATATGCGTACCTGGGGTGTTCGTAGATTGATAACGTGTTTCCCGGAACCACTCCGTCTTGCTCACCAATATCTACGTAAACTACGTCTCCCTTGCCTGTTAGTTCTACATTATTGAGAGACTCGACTACGTACCCATCTGCCTTTTCTATACCCTTTTTGATCACTACCTCCTTTACAAAAGACTCTAGGGGTCGAATCCGTGCCCCTCTAGTAATCTCCCTGTATGAACCTGTGATCTTAGCAGATGACATTCTCTTTCCTAAAACCTCTATGATCTCGATCTCCCCGAGATTAGCCACCTTATATCCAACCCTCCTGCCGGTTATTGGATGAAGCACCACCTTTGAAGAACGGAAGATTGTAAACGCGTCTCCCGGTTGGACATTATCTTCTGATCCGACATTCGTATAAACAGTGTCTCCTTCACCAAGAAGAATCTTTGGTGGCTCTGAGCTAAGAATGGCCCCCATATCTTCCCATTCATCAGGGGCTATGAAACCTACGTCTCCACCACGCGAATAGTAAACTACTGGGGGAGGAGGCTGAACCTCTTCAATCTTTTTTACACCAATCTCTGGGGCGATTTTTACTACTGGAATCGTAGGCGCCTTTGGAGGTATAGATTTTAAAGCTAGTACCTCTCCTGGGTAGATAAGGTTGGGGTTATCAATAAATGGGTTTAATTCCCATAGACGGGGCCAGAGAAGAGGACTATTAAAAAACCTTTTAGATATATTCCAAAGAGAGTCACCAGAACGAACCACATAAATTGTTACCCCATCCTTAGGCTCTGGAAGCTGACCCTGAGCTAAGGCTATGCCTCCTAAAAGAACTGCTGCCAAAATTAATTTTAGGCGCATTCTTTGACCTCCTTAAAAGAATTTATTACTCAAAGGTAGCATATAATAATATACTCTATATATTTTAATATTTAACCACCATTCGTATTTAATAGTATTTTTGCCACCCTAATCTTTGATATAAATAGCTTATAGTCTATAATTAACTGACAAACTGACTAAAATCAATAATTCCTTATAAAACGTCTTAGTTATGGAAAACCTGATTTTAATAAATGTAACCTTCAACGAAACTAGGGTTGCTGTCACAGAGAATGGAACTCTTGTCGAATTATATATTGAGAGAAAGTCACACCCTCGGACTGTTGGCAATATTTATAAAGGAAAAGTCGGGAAGGTCGTCCCTGGCATGCAGGCAGCTTTTATAGATCTAGGCCTTGATAGGTCTGGTTTTATTTCAGTGGAAGATGTGTATGAGGATATATTTCTTGACTTGTTTCTAGAGGAAGAGGAGTCACAGTCACAAAAAAGAAGGGGTAAGTTCCTGATTCAAGATGTTCTTCGAGAGGGTCAGGAGGTTCTTATACAGGTTTTAAAGGAATCAACAAGTGGGAAGGGAGCAAAACTCTCTTCTAATATTGCCCTTCCAGGGAAATACCTTGTGCTTCTTGGCATGGCTGATCTTATAGGAATATCAAGAAGGATAGAAAATGAGGAAGAGAGAAAAAGACTTACTGAATTGGTAAAAAGTTCTAAGCCTAAGGGGCTTGGTTTTATTGCGAGGACTGCCAGTACAGGGAGAAGCGAAGAAGAGATATATCAGGATATGGATAATTTAATCCGACTCTGGGATGAAATTAAAAGAAGGGCCGAGGATCAGAAAGCCCCAGTACTTGTTTACGAGGAGCCTAGCCTTCAAATAAGGGCTGTAAGAGACCTGATTACAAGTGAGGTAAAAAGCATAATAGTGGATTCAATGGACGCTTATCGAGACATATCAGATTATTTTCTAGCCCGCTTTCCTGAGTTTAACACCAATATAGAATTATACAGAGACAATACCCCTCTTTTTATTCAATTCGGCATAGAACCTGAGATAAAAAAGATTTTTGAAAAGAAGGTATGGCTCAAATCCGGAGGATATTTGATCATAGAAGAAGCTGAGGCCCTGACTGTAATTGACATCAATACTGGCAGATACCTAAGCGGCGACACTCATGAAGAAACCATATTTAAGATCAATACGGAAGCGGCATCCGAGGCCGCCCGTCAAATACGACTTAGAAACCTCGTAGGTATAATCGTTATAGACTTTATTGACATGAAAAACCGTTCAAAAAAGGAAGCGTTATTTCAAACTTTTGTTGATGCCTTAAGGAAAGACAAAGCTCGGTCATCAATACAGGAGATATCTTCCTTTGGGGTAGTTCAAATGACACGCCAGCGTGTGAGAGAAAGTCTTCTTAAAAACCTAGCAGAGTCCTGCAGCTACTGTGACGGAATTGGCTATGTTAAATCCAAAGAGACAGCTTCTTATGAAATCATTAGGGAAATAAAAAGCCAAATTGTAAACCCTTTTGTGAGAAAGATTTTGGTCCGCGCAAGTCAAAATGTCATAAAAACCCTAGAGGAGCTTGAGAGGGATAATCTTAAGCAACTCGAAGCGCAGTTCTCAAAAGACATCCTTTTCGAACCAAGGGATGATCATGACTTTAAACATTTTGAGGTTAAAGCTCAATAAGATCAGCTAACCGGAAAATTCCGATCCATGAATTCTCCTCGTAGGCAGCAATAACAGCATGGCATAAGTATAGTAATGAGCAAAAGTGTATGAAAAAAGCAAGCGCGCCCGGAGGGATTTGAACCCCCGACCTTCGGATTCGTAGTCCGGCACTCTATCCAATCTGAGCTACGGGCGCATGGTTAAAAATCTACATTAGTTTTCTTAAGTTGTGAATACTTCTTCCAATTACCTGCACAGGTCAAAGGTGGACTTTTCAAAGAATATGATTATAGTATCCTTCCTTAGAGAAATATCGTAAGGCAGTTTTAATCAGTAATAAAAACTTCCGAAAGAGGAATTACGATATTATGTGGTTTATCGTAAAGATCGTGAAGAATAGCGATGAAGTTACTATAGAAAATGACTTTGACAATTTCGAAGCTTGCTGGGGGAAATATAGTGAATATCTCAAGTCGCCTTATAGTGTTGAGAACGCATTTCTTAGAATTCGCTCAGCAAATAGTGAAACCGAAGCTATAGAGGGTATCAAAGCGAAAAGACGCGAGGACAAGGAAATCGCAATCAAAGAAAAAGGGTCCCCAGATAGAGTGATTAAAGAGTGGGCTAAGGTCTATGGCATTGACATGAACAAAGCCGCTGAATTTACAACTGAGAATTTTCGTGAAGGCAAACCGAAAAACGAATGGGCTTCTGAAACATCGCAGAAACTTAAGGAGATTGACTACAAATCCCTAGAGGGAAAAGTTGTTCAACACATTATCAAAGAGCCCGAATACGCTCAAGTAGATTATAGGAGAGTTATCTCCACCAATAACGGCACAATCCGTAAAATTGAAAGTTATAAGCTTAAGAGTGTAAACGGGAGATGGTTAATTGACGAAGTAGAGGTAAGAGAAGCAGAAGAGGAAATAGGAGGGGCAGAGGAGTAATTAATAAGCTTCTGGCGGAGAGGGTGGGATTCGAACCCACGAGGGAGTTTTAGCCCCCTACTCGCTTAGCAGGCGAGTGCCTTCGGCCGCTCGGCCACCTCTCCTCACTCAAGTAGTTAAAAAATAACCAAATGACTTATTTGTGTCAAACCCAGGTAACGAAGCATTATTTCTCATTTGTAGAGACGCATAGCAATGCTTTTCTACATTTAATCCCCCTGCTAGGTAGAAAACATGTTGCCATCATATTCCGTAGAGACACCATTAATGGCGTCTCTACATTATTAACAGCGCAATTACATCCTAAAACTGAGAATAGTAAAAATTAAGACACCCTGGCAAGTTCTAATCTTCCTCCCCACCTTCTTGAAACCTCTTCAATCAAACCAGGATGATTTGTTAGAGTTGGAGATTCGTTGACAATCCTAAAGGCCTCTTCTCTAGCCTCAGAGAGAATCCTCACATCTCGAATCAAGTTTGCAAACCTGAATTCGGGAAGACCCGATTGTTTTGTTCCAAGAAAATCTCCAGGGCCGCGAATCATAAGATCCGCTTCGGCTATCCTAAACCCATCTGTTGTTTTCTCTAAGACAGAAAGCCTTCTCTGTGCTTCCTCACTCCTCTTATAACCCGAAATTAATATACAAACTGATTCGTGTTCCCCTCTTCCTATTCTCCCTCGAAGCTGATGAAGCTGAGAGAGCCCAAACCTTTCTGCGTTTTCTACAACCATTACTGTCGCATTAGGCACATCTACTCCAACTTCTATCACAGTGGTTGAAACGAGTATATCCAGATCATGAGAAATAAACCTTCTCATTACTTCGTCTTTCTCTTCCGTTTTCATCCTTCCGTGAAGAAGTCCTATTTGAAACTCTGGAAAGATTTTGTTCCGAAGTTCATCCGCCATTAGGGTTGCATACTTTAAACCCTTAAAATCCGGGCTTTCCGACTCTTCAATCATTGGGTAAACAACGTAGACCTGCCTTCCTTTTTTAACCTCCTCCCGGACTATTTCATAAGCTTTTTTACGTGTCCCTTTATCCTCATAGAAAACTAGGGTTTTTATCGGTTTTCTTCCAGGCGGCATCTCATCTATAGCCGAAACATCAAGACACCATAAACAGTCATAGCAAGTGTCCTAGGTATAGGGGTCGCAGTCATAACAAGCACATCAGGATTTTTACCCTTGCTTCTTAACTCCGCCCTTTGTATAACGCCAAATCTGTGTTGCTCGTCAATTACAACAAACCCAAGATTTTTGAACTCAACCCCTTGTTCAATAAGCGCATGTGTGCCAATAGCAATATCCGCTTCCCCAGTCTTAATAGCCTCATAATAAGTATATCTTTCCTTTTTACTCAAACCACTCGTCAAAAGTACGACTTTGACACCAGCGGGTCTAGTAAACTGTATGATTGATCTCAAATGCTGCTCAGCTAGGATTTCTGTAGGCGCCATTATAGCAGCCTGGTATCCACTATCAACCGCCTTAAGCATTGATAGCAGCGCAACTATTGTTTTTCCACTCCCGACATCTCCTTGAAGAAGTCTATTCATCGGGCTATCAGCCCTCATATCTCTTTCTATTTCAGCAATTACCCGCTTCTGCGCTGAAGTCAAACTGAATGGAAGATTGGTGAGAAGCTTTTCAGTAAGTTTTCCTGTAGGATTAAAAGCTATTCCAGACAATTTAGTAAGATCTCGTTTTCTTAAAGCGAGTCCAAGTTCCATGAAAAAGAACTCGTTAAATGAAACCGTTCTATGAGGCATTGAACCATAAACCGAACCATTATCAAAAAGATCTACTAATCGGTCAGAATCACTTGAAAAA
The DNA here is from genome assembly GCA_001443445.1 of Candidatus Dadabacteria bacterium CSP1-2. Classification (GTDB taxonomy): domain Bacteria; phylum Desulfobacterota_D; class UBA1144; order Nemesobacterales; family CSP1-2; genus CSP1-2. The sequence continues at coordinate 11,972 of LDXN01000029.1, forward strand.
TGGACCCTTGATAAAGCGTCGCCTAGGTTTAGAATATGCCTTCTTCGCTTGATCTCTTCGGGAACACAGTCAATTACATGGTGGCAATGGGTATCTACTACTGTTTTCATTATGCTCCTAAGTCGCCTTTGCTTAATACCCTCCGTTAGAGGATAAATAGGAACGATTCGGTTAAAGTTAAGAAAATCTCTCTCGAGGTTTTCTTCATTATCAATTATCTCGGTGTCCTCAGGCCTTGGATGAATTATCTGAAGAGAATCGGTATATCTATCCACTGTTGTCTCGCCGCTTAATATTACTATCGCTTCCTTTTTATACACAGCGCGCAAATATTTTTCATTAAATTGAAACCAAACAAGGTTAAGCCTGCCTGTTCCATCAGATAAAACCACTTGAAAAAGTTCTCTTCGTTTTGTCCGAACCTTTCCAGTAAGGATTATCTTTCCCATAACAGTTTCACGGGTATAAGGCTTAAGCTCAGATATTTTTTTTATGCGCCTTCTATCCTCATACCTTCTTGGAAAGTAGTAGAGGGCATCTTCTACACTTTTAATCCCCCTTTTCGCCAAAATATTAGAAAGCCTAGGGCCGACGCCCTTCACATACTGAATAGGAATTTGAGAAAGGTCCTCTTTAATTGAGGTTTCTTTCACCACCGAATGGCTTGTTTGGAGAGTATGAGTATAGTTAGAATGCTTATCTTTTTTTAATTCCTCTATCGTACTTAATGATTCTTCTATTAATTTCTTCTTACTTTCAAGCTCTAATTCTTTATAACCAGAGAATGACTCTCTAAGAGTTTGTATTACTCCAAGCTCATCACTGGATAGACTAAGGGAAAGTGCTTTTAATGTTAAATCAGATACCAATTGGTCAAGGTCTTTTACTTTACTGATATTGACAAAATTATTTTTAGAAACAAACCTGAGAGGTTTTTCAAGTGCTTCTAGTATATTCAGAAGCTCTTCAGCCATTGGTAATAATCTTACTGTTTCTTACATACAGATTTCAAGTTGGCTCCGTTCAGTGCTAAAAGAATGGTACTTGCGCTTTATGATCTAACTAACCCGATCTAGAAGTTTCTTATGACGTTATTCAATAATCTCGCTGTATGTACATTGATTTGCGTTGACTATCTAATTTGTATCAGTATACTTATACCAATAAATATTGGGGGAAACAAAATGGCTGTTCTAAAAGCAACTTTTACTATTCCTGAGGAACTGCTAAGAAGGCTAGAAAAGGTCCCTGCTGGTAAACGGAGTTTACTGGTAGCTAAGGCCATTAAGCGGGAACTTGATCGCAAATCATTGGCCGAGGATTTGAAGAAGCTAAAACGCAGGACTGTATGGAAGGAAAAGGACCATCCTGATCTTCTATCCCCAGAGGACTTTAGTCGCTACCGACCTGCCAAGAGTCGAGTGACAGGATGAGCTATCTTCTTGATACAAATTTTGTTATCGGCCTTCTACGTGGTGCAAGTTCCTACTGGGATTATTTAGACAAATTAGTAGATGAAACGGTGCCTGCCGTCTCAGCAGTTACTCGTTCAGAGGTTTTCGCAGGCTGTCACCCTCATGAAGAGAGAGCAACAACAAATCTCCTTGATCGCTTCGAGGCCATCACGATTCAATCCTCCATTGCTGATCTTGCTGGAAGGTACGTCTATCAGTACCGGAAAAGAGGATTTACTATACACTTAGAAGATGCTTTAATTGGGTCTACTGCGGTTTTGGAAGGGCTCGTATTAGTAACCCGGAATGTGGACCACTTTCCTATGCTTATGTTGGGGCACAACCTTGTCAGGTTTCCCGATTGAGTATTAACTTACAAACTTGGAGCTCTTAGTCAGATGCTTGGATGTCAAGGTGGCTATGATTTTGGTCATTAAGTAGAATTGAAGAAAAAAAGGGGACGCATGTACCCTTTTTAGGCTGAGGTTATGACAAAACACAGAGACATAACATCAAAATTAGCCATCTGTATTAACACTGATGATCCAGATTTATTGACTCCGCGCAGGTCAGGGTCAGGCTTTGGTTATTTGTTTTTCTCATCAATTTCATAATCAAACAATCAAAGCCTGACCCTAAATCTCGGTAAATCTCGGTGAAAAATGGGGAAAATGGGGTCATAGGATAATATCGTGACACTTGTTTTGTCTAGTTCGAGAGCTTTGCTTTGAAGGAGAGATCGACCTCCAAGGTCTCTTCGCCGAAGATCTCCTCAGCGCCTCCGGTATAAAGCCGTGCGGAAATTATGTCTCCTTCAAACTTAATGTCCTGTAGCTTCAAGGGGCCGACTGATGAGAATGGCTTTTTCTCATGAGACTCGTGGTATACCTCAGTGCCAAATATATCGCCGCTCTTTGTAAATTTAACAATTAATGCACTACCAAGATTGCCAAAGAAAGCGTCAAAATCTGGCTGTTTCGCATCAGTCGCTGGCTTTTCCGAGAGTACTAAGATGAACGCCTCCTCTCCCTGCCAGCTTTCGTATGGTGAGACCCATGCATAGGCAAGTTTTGCATTTTTACCATTGCCTATGAACTTACCTGTGACCTCGTTGGTTGTCGCAGATTCTAACATCGTGATAGCAAGAATCCATGTTAGCAGCATGTTAATAACTATTCCTGATCTCATAAAGCAACCTCCTTTTGCTTAATTGTTTCCCGTCTTCCGCTATGAAAGTAATAAATCCAAAGCTCAATTTTTATTTTTCATTGACTCTTAAAACTTTATGAACTTGAATCTAGCTTGTCAATATTAATTATCTAGGACTGTTCCGTTGGAAAGATAAGGAAAATGGCCCAGCGAGGTCCTTCGACCCTTCGATATACTCAGGGCTCAGGACAAGATTGCTGGTGTGCTGGAGGGGTTAGAAAACCCCTCCTATTGAGGGTCGGGTCATAATTAAATCAACGATAGCCGGGACATTCTTGTCCCGGTAATAACAGGTCACGAGCAAGCCTGTCCCGAGCTTGACAGAGGGAACTCCTTGCTTGCCCAGTTTGGTTATGTGTCTCCAGCTTGAAAATTCAAATACGATTGGGGAAAAATGATACTTGCAACAAAGGAATTGAGGGTGTTTAAAAAGGTTATTGCGTAAAATACCTTTTGCAGTACAATAAGGAGCTAAAATTTTATCTACTTAGGAGGTATAGAATGCTCAAGCGTGTTTTGTTAATTACAGTCACACTCTCGGTGTTTGGAGGCTACGTTGCCTTTGCAGAAGACTCGCCTGAACAGGTATATCAAAAATACACCGCTGCGATCAAATCCAAGAATTTGGATGAATTAAAAAAATACATGAGTAAGAAAGCGCTAGATGAAATGAATGCGGAGACCCCCGAGATACAACAAAAGATGATAGAAATGATAGGTACTTTTATGCCTAAATCATACAAGGTTTTAGAGCAAACTATTTCCCAAGATGGCAAAACCGCAACTTTGAAGCTCACAGGCATCGGTGA
>LDXN01000029.1:15495-34491 GCA_001443445.1 Candidatus Dadabacteria bacterium CSP1-2
CGCTGTTAGGAGGTTACGTTGCGTTTGCAGAAGACTTACCGGAAGCTGGTTATCAAAAATACACCGCTGCCATCGAATCCAAGAATCTGGATGAATTAAAAAAGTACATGAGTAAGAAAGCGATAAATGAAATGAACACAGAAACCCCTGAGATGCAACAAAAGATGATAGAAATGATAGGTACTTTTATGCCTAAATCATACAAGGTTTTAGAGCAAACTATTTCCCAAGATGGCAAAACCGTAACTTTGAAGCTCACAGGCATCGGTGATATGTCTGGCAATGATGAAATGATTGGCACGGTTGCTATAGTTAAAGAGGATTCGGGATGGAAAATTGATAGTGAAAATTGGTCTAATAAACAGCCCTAGTACCTAAAGTCTTTGGTTAGACAAAGTTAAGCAGATAACCATCATCGTAGGGGCAGGTCTTGCACCTACACTAATTTGGGACAACCGCAAGGGTTGCCCCTACAGGTATATATCTTGGTAATATAGTCTAAATATAGACAAATTGAAATTATGCTTGATATCCTTTTGCTTGAGACTTTACTTCGGCTTTCTTCTTAGCTGGGCTTTTTCTAAATGACTTTCTTTTTGACTCCTTCTTATTTTCTTCAGTGCTCTCCCCGCTCTCTTTTACTTTATCTACTTCTTCACCCTGAACATCCTTAAGACGCTTTATGCCCTTGCATTCGGGATAACTAGTACAGCCTAAGAATTTTCCATACCTGCTTTTCCTTACAACCATCGGTTTTCCGCATAGATCACAGAGTATGTCGTGCCTGATTTCCGGTTCCTTCTTCTCTTTAATCCTTATTTCACCGTCTTCACCATATTCAAACTGTTTTGCATTCTTGCATTCGGGATATTTCGAGCAAGATAAGAACTCTCCTCTTTTTCCCCACTTTATTATCATCTGGCCACCGCACTGCTCACAATCTAACTCTGTAGGCATACCCTCGCGCCTAAGACTCCTCATAGAAACTTCAGCCTGTTCGAGCCTCTTTCCGAATCCCTTATAGAAACCATTTAAAAGCTCCACCCAGTTGACGCTCCCTTCTTCCACTTCATCAAGCTTTTCCTCCATCTCTGCTGTAAACTGCACATCCATTACCTCAGGAAAACCATCTATAAGAAGATCGGTTATAGCACAGCCGAGTAATGTGGGTTTTAACCTATTCTTTTCCTTTATTACATACTCCCTGTCCTGAATCGTGGATAATATTGTTGCATAAGTGGAAGGGCGTCCTATTCCCCTTTCTTCTAACTCCTTTACAAGCGCACTTTCTGTGAACCTTGGAGGTGGTTGTGTAAAGTGCTGTTTTCCTTCAAGAGCAATGAGTTTTAAGTCCTCACCCTCACTTAGATCAGGCAGCCTTTTCTCTTCCTCCTTTTCCTTTGCTTCCTCCTCCTCTTCCTTTCCTTCCATATACACTATTGTGAATCCTGGGAATTTAATTACAGAACCTGTAGCACGAAATAAGCCCTTTCCAGCTTCAATCTCTACTGTTGTCTGGTCATAGAGAGCCGGATTCATCTGACAGGAAATAAACCTTTGCCAAATAAGCTTATAAAGTTCGAACTCGTCCTCTGATAAATAGATTTTTACAGAATCCGGAGATTTAATTACCGATGTCGGTCTTATCGCCTCATGCGCATCCTGGGCGGATTTTTTCACTTTAAAAATATTAGGGCCTTCTGGAAGAAAATCAGCTCCGTAAGCCTCTCCAATATAGCCTCTTGCCTCATTAATCGCATGCTCTGAAACCCTAACTGAATCTGTTCTCATATACGTGATAAGCCCTGCAGGACCTTCATCACCTAGCTCCACACCCTCGTAAAGCTTTTGAGCAATAGTCATAGTTTTTTTCACAGGAAACCTAAGCTTTCTCGATGCTTCTTGTTGAAGTGTGCTTGTTATAAATGGGGGTGGTGCAGACCTCGATCTCTCTTTTTTCTCAACCGATATAACATTGTATGTCTCATTTCTTAAGCCCTCTACAGCTCTATTTGCTGCTTCCTCCGTTTTGATATCAACTTTCTCTCCGTCATATTTAGAAAGTACGGCAACAAATGAAATAGCATCATCCAAAAGTTGTTTTAACTCAGCTTCAATAGTCCAGTATTCATCCGGTTTAAAATTCTCTACTTCCCTTTCTCTTTCAACGACGAGTCTTAGCGCCACACTCTGTACCCTTCCCGCACTAAGACCTCTTCTTACCTTTTTCCAGAGAAGTGGGCTTACCTGATAACCCACGAGACGGTCGAGTATTCGTCTAGCCTGTTGCGCTTCGAACATATCACGGCTTAGCCTACTCGGGTTTCTTATCGCCTCAAGAACTGCCTTCTCCGTAATTTCATAAATCAGGACTCTATAAGCTTTATCTTTTATCTTTAGCCTGTCCACTATATGCCAAGCTATCGCCTCCCCTTCCCTATCAGGGTCAGATGCAAGATATATGTTATCGGCTTTCTTCGAAGCCTTTTCAAGTTGGTCAAGGAATTTTTTCTTATTCTTAATCACAACATATTCAGGTTTAAAGTTCTTCTCTATATTTACACCGAGTTTGTTATTTGGAAGATCAATCAAATGGCCAGATGATGCCTCGACGCTAAAATCCTTTCCTAGATACTTTTTTATAGTTTTTGCTTTAGCAGGAGACTCAACAATAACTAGAGACTTGGACATTTAACCTCCACTATTTCAACTTTGCTATAAAGTTAATCGCATTCAGAATACTTTCAATAAGTCTATTAATTTTTTGAAACATTATTACCTGAAATTATTCTCTGTCAATTAGCCAATTAGCAAGAAAGCTGCTAACTAATGGTAACTGCGCACTTTTATTAGTTAAATAGCTTCCAAAAATGAAAGTATGGGAAATTTATAGTAGAAATATAGATTTTGTTAATTATCGAGGATCATTGTAGTTTGAAAGTTATTAAATCATTAGATCCGGCTTAGAGGTAAAATCTAATTGTCAAACTTACATCCAGTGCTATTTTAGGATTAAGGTTTAATATATGAATTTAACTTGAACATTACAATCTGGAAGTAAAACTCCCTGCAGCAAACTGCAGGGTATCTGGATATCAAACAGACACCTCAACAGTCATTGCAAGGAGCCCTTCGGCTCCGCTCAGGATAAACTCCCCGACGAAGAATCCCATTTAGATTCCTCACTGCTCCTTCGCCTTCGCTCAGGACATGGTTCGGAATGACACTTTGTGTCAGATTACTTCACGGAGTTTACACTGAGCACTTCGGTTTCCTCAGCACAGGCTCCGCGAATGTGTTCGCAATGACACGGAGGGATAACGGAAACCCTGTAGGAAGCTACATGGAATTACCAAGTTAAAGAAAGAGTTATGTGGATATTTAAGGATTGAGCAATGTTTCGCTAATTCAATATACCAAGAAGAAGAGGGACATCTTAGATGCCCCTCTTCTTCCTCAGTGTTATTTCAACCAATTTAAATAAACAAAGGTGCGAGAACAAGTGTAATTGTAGAGAGAAGTTTAATTAGAACGTGGATTGATGGTCCAGCAGTGTCCTTAAGTGGGTCACCTACCGTGTCTCCCACTACAGCAGCTTTATGGGTTTCGGACCTCTTTCCACCGTACATTCCGGTTTCTATGAACTTCTTTGCGTTATCCCATGCACCTCCCCCATTATTCATAAAGGTTGCAACAAGAATTCCACTGATTGTTCCAACCATAAGAAACGCTGCCACGGTTTCAGCACCAAGCCCAAACTGTTTAAACACAAGCCCAACCACTATAGGCATAGCAACGGCAAGAATCCCAGGAGGAACCATTTCCTTGAGTGCCCCTTTTGTAACGATGTCAACACACCTTGCATAATTTGGTTTTGCTGTTCCCTCAAGAATACCGGGGTTCTCCTTAAACTGAGCGCGAACATCGCCGATTATATAATAAGCCGCTCGTGCAACAGCCCTAATTGCAAGAGCACTGAAGAGAAACACAAGCATCGCTCCCAGAAGACCTCCTACGAACACCTCAACCTTAGCAATATCAACCGAGTGGAAAGCCTTACCGGTAAGATGGGTTACTTCATCGAGATAAGCTGAGAAAAGTAGAAATGCTGCGAGTGCCGCGGAGCCGATTGCGTATCCTTTTGTAAGAGCTTTGGTTGTGTTTCCTACAGCATCGAGCCTGTCTGTTTTAACCCTGATCTCCTCCGGCTGCTTACTCATCTCGACAATACCGCCTGCATTATCAGTGATCGGTCCAAATGTATCCATAGCAAGAATGTATGCGGCTGTTCCCAGCATTCCCATCGTAGCGATTGCAGTGCCATAAAGTCCGGCACTGGTCCTAGAAATATCGGCAAATTCGCTTAGACCATAAACCCCGCAGTAAAATGAACCAACCAATGCGGCTGAGATTGCAAGTACAGGAAGCGCCGTACACTCAAGCCCAACCGCAAGACCGGCTATGATGTTTGTGGCAGGTCCCGTTTGAGAGGCTTCTGCTATGAACTTCACGGGGCGATACCTGTATTCGGTATAGTATTGTGTGATATAGACAAATACGATGCTTGTTGCGATTCCGATAACACCTGCAATAAACAGCCAGAGATTATGGTTGAGCAAGAAATAAGTAGCTATATAAAACCCTATAGCAGCCAAGATACAGGCGACGTAATACCCTCTATTAAGTGCTGACATAGGATCCTCTTTCTCATCTTTTAAACCTACCAATGCAACCCCAACCATACTGGCAATAAGCCCAAAGGCACGAGCAACGAGAGGGAATAGAATCCCCTTTATACCAAAGACAGGAAAAAGAGCAACTCCAAGGATCATAGCCCCAATGTTTTCAGCCGCTGTGGATTCAAAGAGGTCAGCACCGCGACCCGCACAGTCGCCGACATTATCACCCACAAGGTCTGCAATAACCGCGGGGTTTCTGGGGTCGTCTTCCGGGATTCCTGCTTCTACTTTACCAACAAGGTCTGCTCCAACGTCGGCGGCTTTAGTGTAGATTCCCCCACCAAGCTGAGCGAAAAGGGCAACGAAACTTGCCCCAAATGCATATCCGACTATGAGAAAGGGGACCCTTTTCACAACCTCCGGGTCATCTGCTGAGCCACCGTAGAGGGTAAAAAGGATTCCTACCCCAAGAAGACTCATAGCAACGATTGTAATTCCTGAAACTGCTCCCCCTCGAAGGGATATTTTAAGAGCCCTATCCAGGCTTGACCTTACAGCGCTTGCCGTTCGAATGTTTGATCTGATTGAAATCCACATTCCGATGTATCCTGCAAGTGCAGAGCACCCCGCACCGAAAAGAAAGGCTACGGTAGTGCGCCATGCCATGTCATGATCTCCCTTTGCAAACCAATATAGAACAAAGATAAGAACGGCAAGAACGATGCTTAGCATTATTATGGTTGAGTACTGTCTTTTTAGAAACGCTTCGGCTCCCTCTTTAATAGCGTTGCTTATGTCCTGCATCGCCGAAGTTCCTGTATCACTGTTAAGCACATACTTGGCTAGATACCCAGCGAAACCTAGTGATATAACACTGATGCCCAGAACTAGCACAAGGAGCATGTGGTCAAATTCCATTTTTTATATCCTCCTTTCTATTTTTTAAAGTATTGTAGGCCTAATTTTGTTAGGATGTTAGGAAATTAGTATGTTAGCAACTGAAGTTAGACCTAACCTGCAAGCATAGTTTTCCTCTTTATCCTCAGTCTATATGGAAACAAATTCAAGCCTAATCCCTAAAATTGGAAAGTCCCAACTTAGTTTTTAGGGAATGAAATCGTAACTGGGAAACTAGTAAATTACAAGTGCCACTCAATCTCAGATTTACGATTAAGTAAGAAATTCTGACGACTCGAATTCAGCAATCTGTAAGTCGGTTTGATATTGTTATATGCAGCCTTCTTTAAATAACCTAATTTTCTGCCAGATTTTTATCAGGTCACACCCCTTGAAGAATTAGTAGAGTTTCAGCTATAATATCAGAGCTGACTAATAAATTTAAGGAGAAACCAGTATGGCAAGTGCAGGAATATTAGACTTAAACGATTCCACCTTTGAAAGCGAGGTTTTAAAGAGTGAATCACCGGTTTTAGTTGATTTCTGGGCCCCCTGGTGCGGCCCCTGTAGGATTCTAGCTCCAGTAGTTGAGGAGATTGCAAATTCCTATACTGGACGTATTAAAGTAGGAAAGATCAACGTTGATGACAACCAAGAAACCACAATGCAATATGGTATAAGAAGTATCCCTACCCTTATTCTCTTTAAAAATGGAAAGGCCTTTGATCAGATTATAGGAGCCGTTCCAAAAAGTGAAATAGAGAAGATGGTTAAAAAAGCTCTTTAGTTTTTTTAAACTACTCTAATATAACTAGCCATTAAGAATCTTATATTTTTCGTTTTATTAGCTAGATATAAGATATTAAATTGAGCCAATAAATAACTTTTTTCCCTCTGACTTAGTTAATTTCCACAGGAAAAGTGGGAAGGTTATTTATATATGTGACTTCTATGTGGCTTGGAAATGCTTATACATTCTTTAAAATTGTATAATTGGTTACAGAAAGTCTGATACACGTTCAGACTGCGTAAGAACTCGACCCATCTTGGAGACCCCCGAGCGGTCAATCTGATAAACCGCTAGTAAAACCCCCTCAGAGACTACATATTTAATACTCTCTAAAAACAACCAATCATCCATAGCTAGACGGTTTTGCGACCCAGCCAGCCTTCGAGATGAGAAACGTCACCTCTTACAATCTCGCGGACACTGCACTCTTTTGAAACTAAACTTAATTTAAGATGATGAAATGCTGCCCACGGGTCTACCGCCGTACCGCAGGTAAAAATATCTACGGCTGCATACTCATATTCAGGCCAGGTGTGAATAGCTAAATGAGACTCGGCAATCACCACAACACCACTTACACCCTGAGGTGTGAAGTAATGAAACGAACTTTCTAGTACAGTGGCTCCGCAATGTGAGGCTGCCTCGAGCATACATTCTTTTACTTTCTCCAAGTCGTTTAGAACAGTAGGGTCGCACCCAAGGTATTCCGCCAAGAGATGCCTCCCTAGGGCCCTCAATCTCTCCTCCTTTGTCCTTCAAGGTATTTTGCATAGAAAGTGAGAATATACATTCCTAGCTAAAAAAGTCAAACAAATCTTGGCGAATCAAACAATTTTCAACTCATAATTAACTCCTTAGTAAACCGTCAAGTTGAGTGAGCTATTAGATATTGTCAAGTACTCAGGCACCGTACTCTTCATAATAGTCTTCCATTGCTGCCTCCACTACTTGTAGAGCATGCTCGCAGTTGTAAATTTTCTCGATGGTCATCTGAGATTGCGTTCCAAGCTCAAGCTTGTAGGTAATAAAGTAGTGCCGTAAGCGTTCGACTAGAATTGCCGGCAGGTGCGAAATGTCTTCGATTTCTCCCCAAACGTTGTCGTTCACTAAGACAGAAATGATTTTATCATCGGCTAACCCATTATCGATTCCTTGAAGACCGCCAATAACCCTTGCATTTAATATAACTTCCGAACGAGTAATGGGTCTCTCGCTAAAAACACAGATATCTAGTGGATCACCGTCACCTCGTTGAACGTTCGGTGAAAGTCTGCCGACTCTCCTCCCACAGTAGGTACGAGGAATAAACCCGTAAAGAGTAGGTGGTTGCGAGGAGGTCTTTTGCGGTCGATCAACGCGAATGTATCCAGTAACTTTATCCACTTCGTACTTGATCCCATCGAACGGGGTTATCTCGATGTAAGCATGGACAATCTTAGGAGGTTGTGGACCAACTTCGAGACCGTGCCAGGGATGGGGCCGCCAGCGATAATAGGGAGGAGGAAATGCTCCCATCTCCCACCTCCAAATACGAAATTCTTCTGATAATTTTTTATAACATAAACCAAATACTTCCGTAATACAAGTTAATATTATGACAGATAAGCCTTGTATAACCAAATACACAAACTAAAAATCCACTTGCAAAATTCAAAGCAAGTAATATCATTTAAGTAACAGTGTTTAAAATTTTTATGCAAAAGGAGGAAAAGAGCTCATGGCTACTTATATCATGTTAAGCACCCTTACGGACGAGGGGAGAAAGACGGTCAAAATGAGACCGGAACGGATCAAAGAGGTAAACAAAGAGTTGGAAAAGATGGGTGTTAAGGTAATAGCTCAGTATGCAGTACTTGGACCATACGATTTTGTAAACGTGGTTGAAGCTCCAGATAATGAAACTATTTCAAAGGTTTCTGTCGAATTGGGCTCTCGTGGTACGGTTCAACTTATGACACTTGTAGCAATCCCTATAGAAGAGTTTACAACCAAGTTGAAAGGATAATTTTTAAGTAGGACAGAACTATGTTCTGTCCCTACAATTTCAAAATCTAGCTTGGAAATCAACTATGAAATCTAGCTTCGCTATATCTGCAGTTTCTCCTGTAAGAGGGATTTGTATTCCAAATCCCGGACTGTATTTCTTGCCTAACCTAACACCCGGCGTAATAAATAAATCATTTTTTTTACCCTGGTTGGACGATGCTAGTGTATAGCCCTCAAACTCAACAAATAATGTAGGTTTGGTTGGAATACAAGTACTTAGCCCAAGTGCAGTTCCATATTTAATTCTTACTTCAAAAGCATCCCCTTCAAAATTTTCAGCGTTCGCAATTAAATCAACGCCAAAGTTTCCTTGAAGGCTGACGCCTCTATTAAAATAACCAGCGGAGACATATGGTGTTGTTGTTACCGCTTCAAAGAGATAAAGCGGGAAATCCCTTCTATATTCTATCACCGCTTGCAACCTATCTAGATTATCCTTAAAAGCTGTAGGAAGAGTGAGGTCTAAACCTCCTGAGACAGTGTATTGCTCGGTGTTTATAACGACCAACTTTCCTCCGATTAGGACGTTTCCAAATTCAAAGCCATCGCTAAGCTTTTCTCCATTAAGTGTTACATTATTTACACCTGCAAACGGGACCTTTATGTATACGCCATAAAGGTTATTCGTGGATTGGAAATCCAACCGTAAAGAATAAAATATAAATTGACCGCCTAAGTCTTTATCTAAGTCAACTAATTCAAAGTTTCCTCCTATCCTTCCTAACGGAATCGGGGATTCAAGAAAAAAGGGATAACCGAATTCTATAGCCTTCCATTCATTTGGTGTTACGTTAAATGAACCCTGCAATTCAAAGTTCCCCGTAAGAGGGTTTAATATTCCAAATTTTCTATCACGAACGAAAAGCCTAGTAGGATTAATAATATATGCCAACCCACGTACCGCTTTGTTCTCTCTTTCTATAAGCCAACTTGATAGATTTTCCAAGCCGATACCTAAAGCCGTACCAATTGTAGGTGTAGCGATAAGATCTATAAGAGATGGGGTTTCTACAAGCCCTTCTACAAAGTATTCAAAGAAGGTACTCTGAATGACAGAACCGAGAGCAGATGCCCAAACACTATGTCCCATCGCTCTATAATAGAGATAGGCTGCTGCCCCATAGAGAGGATGATTAACATAGTTTGTTACAAAGTCATCATCGTCTCTTACTACTGGGGGTTGTGAGATATTATCTATCCATTTAGAAAAAGATGTATCAAATATCCTTTCACCTTTGTTTCTTACATATATAAACCTCATTGCCCAAGTAAAACCAAAAGCAAAACCGGTATCAATAAGATATTCTTTAAGACCTAGGGCTTTCTGTGATGAGCCAGGTTGGCCCACTAGATCAAGATCTTTTCCTGTGTCACTTTGATCTTCGGGTTGAATCTCATCTTCCTTGACAGGATCATTTGTTGAAGCATCAAAAGTAAAAAGCTCACTCGCTTCGGCCGACCTAACACCTTTTACTTGAGTAACTGCCACGAATACCACAAGAAGTAGAGTCAAAAGTCTGTTATGTGTAATCAGTTCCTATGTCTCCCGCGCTTCATAGATCTTTTGTCTAGGCTTAATAATAAAATTAAGATGAAAATCGGATAGAAAACATACCTGTAAGGTAGGTTAATTTAAAGTGTTCATAACCCATTGAGGATTTTTTTTGCCCTTTCTTCCCATGTGTAATTCCTAGCATCATTCGAGGCTTGAAGTGCCAGTCGCTCTGCAAGCTCACGGTCATCAAGAACTCTTTTTATACCATAATAAAGAGAATCCTCGCTGTTTGGCTCTACAATAAGAGCGTTTTTACCATCCTCGAGAATCTCTTTAACAGAAGGAAGGGCCGTCGCTACTATAGGACGTCGTGATGCCATATATTCAAAAAGTTTTATAGGAGATGTAAACTCTGCTGCGGCAACACCACCTTTAATAGTCATACGTGATGTATAAGGCATGACAAGTACATCTGCGGAAAATAGATAATGAGGAACCTTAGGATGAGGAACGAAGCCAACAAGTTTGAAGTTTTCAGCTTTTTTCTTTTGAGCAACCTCTCTATAGTATTTAATATCATTTTCCAACCCACCAACAATCAGAAATTGTACTTCACTTAGCCTTAATGCAACGTCTATAAGCAACTCGATTCCTCTTCCCCTATACGAATTACCTGAGTAACAAACTATTTTTTTATGTGTGGGAAAGTTTAATAGCTTACGTGATTCTAATTTAGAGGGAACATTTTTAAATTTTTCTAAATCAACACCATTATGGGCTACAACAAGTTTATCCTCCGGAAGACCCAAAGAAGTGTATATCTTTCCAAGACCGTAAGAGTTAGTAGAAAACCTGACTAAATATTTTGAATTCTTGAATGAATTAAAAAGATAAGTAGCTGCAGTATTCACAAGTGGATGATGTGCATCATATATCGTTGGGATTTTGAGAAAAACGGTGGAAAGGTATGTGTATATTATATTCCTAGTTAAGATTAAATCATAGTTACTCTTTTTAAACCATGTATAAAATGCGCTGTAAGTGCCATGAATAAAGTGCCTAGCAGAAGTATTAGTTGAAGGTATTGTGGTAGTGATCTTAAAATTTGGTTTAACACCATAAGATTCGAAAATATCAAACTTCTTATCATAAGATTGGAGTATTAGTTCAACATCTACTCCAAGATTTGCCATTGCTTGACACATCTTCATTACATGTATAGGACTCGCTCCTCTTAGAAAAAGCTCTGGACTTCCCACATATGCGATTCTCATACCGTGTTTCACCTCATTACCAGTAGATATAAGATTAGCATAAGGGCAGCTTTGGTAAAATTCTAATGTCCGGATTGAATCTAGCGTATGAGTTAAGACGTTAGATTAGGATCTCGTTATCACATTGTGTAAAATAGGTTAATATAGTGGTTCTTGATTGCCGGCATGTTTTAGAGATGGTTCATTAGATGATAAACTCTAGGAGGTCGTTTCCCAGTTCTGACGAAATCCATAGCTTACGAGGAAGAGGTGTTCTTTATATCGTATCCGGGCAACATTATGTCAAAGCGGCAATCCAGTCAGCAAAGTCTGTCAGAAAGCACTCGCCTCACCTTGGAGTGCATATATACGTCGATAAAGAAAGCCTTCAATTACTAAATGACAATGACGACTCTATTTCTTCATTCGGACTGATCCATTCCCCTCATTACCGATCCAAGGTTGATTATCTGACGAAAACGCCTTTCGAACGCACACTCTATCTTGATTCTGACACGCGCATCTGCACTCCGATCGACGACCTATTCGACCTTCTCGATCGATTTGATATTGCATTAGCACATGCACATTATCGCTACCATCCCAAAACCATGACGATGTGGAAAACGGACATTCCACAATGCTTCCCCCAATTCAACGGCGGTGTGATCGTATACAGATCAACAACCGAAGTTTTTGAATTTCTGGAAAGCTGGCGCCGTGCATTCCACGAGACATCTTTTGAAAAGGACCAAGTGACTCTGCGTGAACTCCTCTGGTTTGGTAATCTGCGCATCGCTACCTTGCCACCTGAATACAATCTCCGATCCCATAAGTATCTCAAAATCTGGGATAGGTTCGAGGCTCAGCCGAAAATACTCCACTTCAGGGAATTTCACGAGGTGGAAACGCTACACACCACGGGTCTATTTGGTTCACTGCTTCAACATCTTCGCAGTTTGATGCCGCTTAGGTTACCTCGAAAATGAGCCGGGTGCGTAGGCTTCTGGATGCCGACCCAAAGAGGTGAGTCTCATGTGGTGAAAGTTCAAAACCAACAGAAGACAAGGGCGGGTTGCTCGAAGTTCCATCCTGCCAGCCGCTCGACCGAAGCACGCTATTGCACATTTTGAACGAATATCTTAGAACCACAGTCCTGGTACCGTTGACGACTTTCCTTCGTGGCAGGTCTCGGATCGGAGATTGCTTGGGACATGCAATAAGAAGACAGATGATCACTCAATTCCCATATTAAACCTTGCAATTTTGGATATTGAGAGCTTTTAACATGTTATCTATAATATAGGACATAGATTAATCCTAACAATGTAGAGACACGTCACGACGTGTCTCTAAAGAAGGTCACCAGAAGGGGTAGCTCACCAGCTCCCTTGGCAAGGTCAGGACAGTTTGCTGGTGGGCACCAAGGCAAATCTTTCACTAATTGTAGGGGCAACTCTTGCGATTGCCCAAAAAGTTGTCATTGCGAACAAAGCGAAGCAATCCCTTCACTTACCAGCAGTAACCTAATGTAGAGACGCCATTAATGCTCAATCTAATTGGAATTACTAGAACCTTTGTTGTTTTGAGTTATATATCGCTCTATAGTTCTTGCAACTATTCTATACCCGTTTTTATTAAAATGCTCACCGAAGTTATTAGGGTATAATTGCTCTGAGTGTGCGGCATTTCTTAAAACTTCTTGCACATCTATAAATGCAATACCACGTTCGCTGAAATAACTCTTCACTAGACGATTTGCCTGGCGTTCGTTACTTATAACTTTATCTATTACATTGGAGCTGGGTAATTCCCCATTATGCTCTATAAATTCCGAGAAAACAGTTTCCTTTGCCGGTATAAGTAAAACAAGAAAATCTATATTTTTCTCTTTAGAGATATCATTCATTTTCGAAAATAATTCAAGGCTTATCCGTAATCCTTCCTCTACAATTGGGTCTTCTAGGTTGAAAGCCTGCAATCTAGCAGATGGCATGAACCCAGCTTTAATATTGTGCTCTTTATTTTTAAAAAATATTATCTCCTCACTCCTAAGTAACCTTCTTAACTGTCTAACCTCATCCCCGAGAAAAGGTCTGCTTATTATTCTGTATAAAACGCTGTGGCTGGGAAACCAATCTGCTATATGATCAATAAGGCTATCCTTAACCACTTTATCTTCATTAATCTTTTCCTTAGGGATAAAGCCAGGCATTCTTAGCTCTCTCCAATAGTCGTTCTTATAAGCGGAGTTATATGCGTTTTTAAGATCGTTGCCTAAATAGAATCCAACGATCACAAGGGATGGATTTAATTTAAAGGCTTTGTTCTTGAATAAATAAAAGTACTCAACCGGACCATAATTGCTTAGAGAAAGATTATAAACGACCTTGCCTGTCAATTGCCCTAGAATTGACGGCCAAGAATTACTGGCTGTTGCACTTATTCCATAAGTATGTGAGTCACCGATTGTGACTATATCTGCGGTGGAGGGTACCGATTTATTTCGATACCCCCAGGAATCATGCGCTCCTGTGTTTGGCAAAAGCTTAAACCCTAATATATTGTCAGGAACACGCCTAGGCTTGAGGTAGTCTATAGGATCAAATATTATTCTCGAGACACCTTCAGCAATTAGAAGTGATAAAAATATCGAGAAAACAACCAATACGAATTTTTTCAAATAATCCCTTATTTTCTCCCCTATGTGTAATCTTGCTTGATATTATCCCATTTTTGTGCATAAACTTTTTCTACTCTCATTATCTCATAAAGAACAATCTCTCGTCAAGAACGTTTTCACTCAAACTGTCTATTTCTATAAAAAGAAATGGTTTCTTACCTTCACCTGTAACCTAACATATAGTAATCCCTAGACCTTTTCTATCAATTGAGCAAACCTTAACATAGAAAGGCTTTCTGCCTTTGTTTCTTTTGCCATCTATTTCCTTTTCCCTCCTTATGAGATACAAGCCCAATCCTGTTGAAGCTTTAAAATAAATCTCTGTCTTACCCAATTGCCCATTCGCTTCCTGTCCTTTTGTCCTAACACAAGTTCCTTAAATAGGCTCATCAAATCGTATGCAAGCATAACTAAATGAAAGTGGACTACATTTGCTCCATAAAAATGTGAAATGTTCACATCTAAGGAGTAAGATAGAATTCCCTCTTATATCATGTTCTCAACGTTGGCTCTCCCATTATAGAACCGCCATACTTCTTCAGGTGACATCCATTCAATATTAGTCACACCTACCCCTTTGATGAATTATCTGGGATTAATAACATTTCCCCTATTAATTCTTCCGAAAGTCATTTACCTTAATAAGATTGTTTCTCAATAACTTTAGATAACTAACAAGTTGCAATTTATCTATGAAAGTTCTTATATATACACATGAATTCCCACCTTTTTTGGGAGGTCTTGCTACAGAAAGCTATATGCTTGGAAATGGAATCAGTCAAGCTGGATTAGATGTTACAGTGCTTGCCCCCCTATATTCAGCACAAGATAAGGACCTAGACAATAGCTTAAATTTCAGAGTAGTAAGGATGGGTAGGTTTGCAAGAAATCATGGTATTCCTTCTCCTATAAAAGAGGCTGCAGGTTTGCTGTCACTTATCAAAGCCCTCTATGAAATTAAGCCCGATGTTGTGATTTTTATCACAAGAGAAGCACATACTGCAGGGGGTCTCTTACCCAGCCTGCCATTTAGAGTAATAGTAAGAGTAGCAGGAATGGAAGCATTTGGATATCTTCTAGGAAAAAGGATAAGTAAAAGATTTCTAGGCCTTTCGATGAAAAGGCTTTACATGAGGGCATATAAAATTATAAGCCCTAGCTTGTCAACCAAAGAACTTTTAGAGAAAGCCGGAATTCCAGGGGATAAAATAGATGTTATCTACAATGGGGTTAGTAATTATATGCTTTCACAAGAACCAAACCCCAGGATTTTGGAAGGGCTCAGAAGTAAATTTAATATTAAAAGCGGTGAAAAGGTAGTTTTAACTGTGTCTAGGCTCGTTCCCGGTAAGGGACAGGATGCTGTCATAAGAGCAATGCCAAAGGTTCTCAAGGAGGGTAATGGATTTAAATACCTAATCGTGGGGGAAGGTGGATATGAACAAAAGCTTAAAGAATTATGTGAAAAAGAAGGTGTAAGTTCTAAAGTAATCTTCGCAGGTTCTGTTCCACAAAGTGAAGTAATAAATTTCTATGACCTTTGTGATATCTTTATAATGCCGAACAGAACTATAAAGAATGCAGAAAATATTGAGGGGCTTCCTAACGTAGTGCTTGAAGCCGCATCTCGTGGAAAGCCAGTAATAGCGGGGATACCCGGTGGTTCAAAAGAGGTTATCGAACATGGGGAATCGGGATATGTAGTAAATGGGGAGGACATAAACGAGATTGCCATGTGTATTTTGGATCTACTTAACAACGAAGAAAAGGCACTCGCCTTTGGACTATCGGCAAGACAAAGAATTAAAAGAATCTTTACTGAAGAGAAGATGATAGATAGTTGTTTAGAGTTAATAAATATTAGTTAAGTCGAATACTTATCATGTAGAGGGTAAAGTGGACTCTGGAAGTCATCAGACAATAAAAACTGTAAAGAAAAGGCTCTTTCAGAATGCGTCCTGGCTTTTTGGGGGAAAAACGCTTGCTGGGGGCTTTTCTGCTATACAAACTGTAATTTTAGCAAGGCTTCTAGGCGTAGATAATTATGGACTGCTCGTTCTTATAATCGCCTATGTAGATATTTTAAATAACTTTTTTGATTTTAGGGTTTGGGAAACAGCAACCAAGTATATAGGTACCTTCTGGACAAATGGAGAAAGAGAAAAAACCCTCTCTATGGTAAAGCTATCCTATATTATTGACATATTGAGTGGGATTCTAGCCTTTATCATAGCTATCCTTACAGCAAAGATTGCAAGCTCTCATTTGATCCACTCTCCAAATGCCTACACCCTCATATGGATATATTCGCTTAGCCTTCTAATAGATACAGCAAACTCAACTTCGGATGCAATCCTCAGGGTATTTGATAGATTTAAACGGATTGCATTTGTGTCTTCGTTTATATCCCTTTTCAGGCTTATTTTGGTTGTTCTCTTTTTATATTTTGGAATGGGTATAAATGGTGTTGTTTTATCATTTATATTAGCAAGCTTCTTAGGATTCTCTATAAGGATGTGGATTGTTTCAAAGACCCTCAGAGAAAACCAACTTAACAATTGGTGGAGGTCGGATTTGAGTCTAGTCAAAGACCAATGGAAAGGGATCGCCTGGTTTATGGGAAACACCAGTTTTGCGGGAACGCTTTCGATGGCAAACGATAATTTCATGGGTGAATTATTTTTGGGGTACTTTTCTGGAAAAGAAGCCGCAGCATATTATAAGGTTGCAAAGTCTTTTGTGAAACTGATAACACGCATTATGGATCCAATTTATGAAGCCATATATCCAGAGCTTGTAAGGATTTCAACCCTTAATGCTCTAAAGGATTTTAAAAGGCTTGTTAAATATTCGACCAAGAATCTAATCAAATTTACGACTCCTGCCGCTATAGCAGTTCTTATATTTGCGAACCCGATCATGAGTTTGATCTTTGGAAAAGAATATCTCCCTGCCGCAAATACACTCCGGGTTGTTACAGTAGCCGTGTTAATATCTCAACTAACTTTTTGGGTAACCCCGACCCTTCTTGCTTTTGGAAGACCAGGGCTTAGAACTGTAATGCTAATAATCTCCAATACCTCATACATTGCCCTGTTATTTCTGCTTGTTCCTAAGTATTCTTATATAGGAGCGGCTTTTGCTTTTTTGGGATATGTTGTAGTGAGAGGTTTCACTTCAGTTATCTGTCTAAACGCTTACATAAAAAAAGAAAGGGATAAGATTTCAAAAACCCAAGTCACTCTAACTAATGTTTGAAGTTATCAACCTTTATAGTTGGAGAAGAAAGATACAAGGAAAAATTTAAGATGCTCGCCGACGAAAAAAGGCTGGTGTTTCATTACTCATCTTTCCCTATTTGTACTAACTTATCGTCTTTTAATTTACTATAAATTAGTTGAGCTGCAACGATATTGCCATTGGCATTCCAGTGATTGTCATACACATACTGGAAATGAAGATCCTTGCCGGTTTCTTTGGATAATTTTTCAAATCCCGGCCGCAGCAGAAGATAATCAATCCCATTTGCCTCAAGAAAACTCGAAAGGATGCGCTCAGGTTTTTTTAAATCAAACTCAAGCGACCTCATCCAGGGATTCTCATACAGTGTTTTATTCCAATTATCAGGCCTAAATTCAAATTGCGATGGAATAACTACAACCAAGAATGCTATTTGATTCGTCTCTAATTCCTTTGCTAACTTCAAAATCAAGGCTTTCGTAACTCCCCAGGCATTTTCCCACTCAGGCGTGTACTTTTCAGCGTACGAATAATAATCTAAGGAAATTTCCTTCTTTTTAAACCTATTAACTGACTCTGTAATCCCGATTTTCCACAATAAATTTACTAACCAAGGCGCTCTCACACTATCACCTAAGAAATAATAAATATTTGGCAAATGCCTCGCCAAAAAAGCCTTTATGATTTTACGCTTCCCGATTCTAAAGGGTAGCTCTTCAATTTCTCCATTATTTAGCACAAAATAGGGAATACTCCTATCATTTATATTTTTACCCCAGTATTTACTATCTAGGATTAAAGAATTGTTCCTTATATCGTTGAATACAAAGAAAGCTAGGATAACAAGATCGGGTTGATACTTTAATCCATAATGCTTAAGCGTCAGGTACTCCTGAGCGGTGCCAAACCCTGCGATTCCTAGATTTATTACTTCAAATCTTTTATCGCTTTCTGAATCTAGCATTCTTTCAAGAACGTTAGTAAATGCCTCCTCAAGCGGTACCTGTAGAGCCTCAATCATAGAATCACCTAAAACAACGATTCTAAAAACTTCTTCTCCCTTTTTATAACTACGTTCTCTATCCCTAAATCCATGAGAATTAATTTTAACGTATGATTTTATCTTCCCGACACTCCATTCTCCCTCCGCATTGGGAATACCCTTGTATCCAATATTTTTATCCAGTTCATGAAATTTTCTAGACAGAGTTCGGGAATCAGGAGCTAGTTTGCCTAAGCCAAGCTCTGAAGTAAAAGTTGCTATCATAAACCCGACGAATAGGAGCGTTAATCTTATTAACCACACTTTCATGAGAGCCTATTACTTAATACATTACACAGGCGCTATACCTAGTGCGAGAGCAAATTAATTTTGAACTAAGAATTTACCCAGAATTGCCGTTCATCGTTCAACAAGCTCACCATGAACAGCTTGGCTTAAAGAGGGTTGGTTTAAGCTTGTCGAAGAGCGTATTTTATTGGATAAACATCAAAATTAATTTAGAGGTGCACTATTTTGAACATTGAATTTATAGAAAACGTTCATCTCATACTATTACATGAATCGAGCATACCCTATGGGATCGATTTACTGCCCTCTACAACAAAACCTAATTTTCAAAGCCATTTTTCCTTCCACATTTCAAACATAAGAAGAAACCAAATCTTATTTACATTTATTGATCCATTCATGAAATCTTTGATACTGGAGGAGACAACACCTGGGTTAAATATACCTTCTCTTTTTAATTTATCTTCATTTAGATAGTTCATCACTAATGGGTACAGCCCCCCTTTAAGCCATTCACCTAATGGTACGTTAAAACCCTGTTTGGGTCGTTCTATTAACTCCCTTGGAACATATTTATATAGTATCTTCCGTAATATGTACTTACTCATTCCATTTTTATATT
>LDXN01000030.1 GCA_001443445.1 Candidatus Dadabacteria bacterium CSP1-2
AATTTAGAATCCGATAAATCCCGAAATCCAGATCTGACGTCTCAAACTGGAAAAGCTTCTTAAGCAAGTCTTGAAATTTTTTAATAGTTTCCATAACTACCCACTTTATAGTAATACAAAATCTACAAAAATAATACGAAAAAAATATAACAAAATTCAACCTTTTTAAATTTCGGGTGGTTCCTTATCTTAGATTGATGGATAGAATTTGGCAAATTAATGGGACGTGATTCGTAAGGACTTTGAGCGGGTGTCATTATTAGCTTTTATAATCCGGTTTAGATGCCGTGGAGACATTATAAATGAAAGCCGTTCATCATTGCTCTTTCAATAAATCTTTTAAATCATTAATAACGTAGTCAGGGATAATGTCTGATTTAGAAAGTTCATCTTGATCTATAGAACCGGAAAGGGTGAAAATAGTTGTAATACCTGCGCGTTTTCCGCCAAGTATATCGGTGTCGAGTCTATCTCCAACGATTGCGACTCTTTCGTGAGAGGAAAGGAATTTCTTTGCAACCTCAAATATTATAACCTCTGGCTTTCCGACTATGGTAGCTTTTTTCCCTGTGGCGTACTCGATTGATGCAAGTATGGCACCTGTTGCAGGCACGAGTCCCTCAGGGGTGGGAAAAACAGGGTCACGATTTGTTGCAAAGAAGTGCGCTCCATTTCTTATTGCAATTGTTGCAATCTTCATTTCCTCGTAATTAAATCCTTGGTGTCCTCCTACTATGACAAAGTCCGATCTTTTAGCTTCTTCACCTTGAGTGAGTATGAGTCCTATCTCTGCTATTTCTTCTTTTAATGCTTGGCTGCCAACAACATACGCCTTTTTATAATCTAGTTTATAATGTTTTTTGAGGTAGTGTGCTATAGCCATTCCTGATGTAATTATATCTTGGGGACTTGCTGGGATGCCCATCTTATTAAGTTTTTCCGCATATTCGCGACATGATCCTCTTGGGTCATTCGTAAGGAAAATCACAGTCTTTCCTAGTCCTCTAAGTGTTGCGATTGTTTCTATAGCTCCATCAGTGGGTTTATCCCCGATATAGACCACACCATCTAGATCAATAATAAAGTGATCAAATAAATCAGCGAGTTTCATTTTATCTTTGTTTGATTATTTGTAGTTTTTGAGATAAATATTGGACCAATTGTGTAAAATACAAGGTCATTCCCCAAAAGCTATCCCCAAATGTATTCTTTAAGTAGTTCTTCTTTGTCTTCCTCAGAGGCTCTTCGCTTTATATGAATAATCCTCATCTCATCGTCCTGCACCATTTGAAGCCCAAGCAGGTTTAAAACATCTGTTGCAGCTTTCCTATAACCATCATAATACTCGGTAGTTTCGCCGGCTGCTCGAACGGTTGTTGTATCGAGATAAAGCGCTATCGCTGCGAACTCCTTTGGTACATCCTCATCTATCTCTAGGGAATAATCTTGAAGTGCATCAACCAAGATGTAACTTCTCCATGACTCTATTATTTTTTCAAATTCATCAACTTTCATCTTATTATCCCCTTAGGTTATTTGGTAATGTTTAATAGATCTTACGTTCTGCTTTTAATTATAATACTTAAATATTAAAAGTCTAGTTTAGTTTAAAAATTAACTAGGTGGCTTAAACTCTACCACGAATTATTTAAGCACAATTCATAAGTTAGGCATTTCTTTTTTGAAGTAGCTTACTTGCTACAATTATATTGTCCCTCCCCGCAGACTCAGCTATCTTTACCGCTTCATCTAAGGTTAATTTCGATGAAATCGTTGCAAGCTTAAGAAGCATCGGAAGATTTACCCCTGATATGACCTCTACCTTTTTTTCCTCTAAAAATGTTAGACTTACATTTGATGGAGTCCCACCGAACATATCCGTGACAAGAAGAACGCCATCTCCGTCGTCTATTCTTTTTATAGTATTTTTAATCTTCTGTGAAAATGTTCCGAATTCCTCACGAGGATCCAAAGATACGCCTTCCATTCTTACCGCAGATTTATCGGCAACTACAAATTTAACGGCTGAAATAAGCTCTTCTGCCAATTTACCATGGGTTATAACGACAACTCCAACCATCGGTTCACCTCAGCTCTTAGAAATATCCCTGTGCCAAACAGTAGGGGAAACGTGTTTTAATCTTTCTGCAAGTTCAGTTGCAATAACTACAGAACGATGTTTCCCACCTGTACAACCTATGGCTACTGTGAGATAAGATTTTCCTTCCTTCTCGTATTTGGGTATTAAAAACTTTAAAAGGTCTACCAGTTTTTTTATGAATTTTCTAGTGTCTTTGTTCTTCAGGATAAAATCCCTAACCTTTTTATTCAAACCAGTTAGGTCTTTTAATTTTTCAATAAAGTAGGGGCTAGGGAGGAATCTTGCATCGAGCACAACATCAGCATCGTAGGGGAATCCATACTTGTATCCAAATGAGAGGAGATTTATGGTGATCTTTCTCGATATGGTTTTACCGAATGTATCCTGAATTATCTCTCTCAACTGATGAACGTTTAATTGTGATGTGTCTATTACATGATCGGCTAAAACCCTAATTTTAGAAAGCATTTTTCTTTCTTTTGTGATTCCCTTTAAGATGTTTCCATTAGTAGAAAGGGGGTGTTTTCTCCTTGTCTCCTTGTAGCGTTTTACAAGGGCTTCGTCAGTAGAATCTAGAAATAAAAGCTCTACCCAGCTTCCCTTTTCCTTAATCTCCCTAATCATCTCAGGAGCGCGTTCAAAAAATACTCCTTCACGTATATCAATCACAAGGGCTGTCTTCTTAATGTGCTCGGCGGAGTTTGAACACAGTTCAATGAATGTAGGAAGAAGTGTTGGTGGAAGGTTATCTACACAAAAATATCCGAGGTCTTCGAGCGCTTTTACTGCAGTACTTTTACCTGAGCCAGATAGGCCGCTTAAGATTACAAGGTGTGTCACGATCTTTCCTTTTTTATATCACGTCTTGCACTACGATCTTCAAATTTCTCAGCTCCGTACACACCAGTTGATTTTAATAATTGATTTCTTACAGCGACTTCAATAATAGTAGCCATGTTTCTTCCCGAACTTACCGGAAGAACAAGATATGGGAGATCAACCTCCATTACGGTAAAGCTATTTTGGTCGATTCCGAGCCTGTCATAGTCTGTATCTGGGTCCCAATGTGCAAGCTCTATTACCATATCGATTTCCCTCCTATCCATAACTGAGGCTGTTCCAAATAGGTCTTTTATGTTAATTATCCCTACACCTCGAATCTCCATAAGGTATCTTATAATCTCGGGGCCGCTTCCAATTAGTTTTGAGGTTCCTACTTTTCTTATTTCGACTACATCGTCTGTAACTAGCTTGGAGCCTCTAATTATTAGGTCGAGTGCGCATTCACTTTTTCCTATACCGCTTTTCCCTAGAATAAGGATCCCTAGGCCATGTATATCTATTAGGACTCCATGAACACTTACAAATGGAGCAAGCCTCTCTTCAAGTATTCCATTCAGGGTTGAAATCAGTCTCCCAGTGTGGAGCTCTGTTATAAATAAAGGCATCTCATTTTTGTTGCAAGCTTTAATTAAAAGCTCAGGTGGAGTGAGTCCCTTTGATATGATAATACAGGGGAGATCCTGCGATGAAAGAATCTCTGTGATCCTTACTTGTTCTGCGGGTAAGGATTTATTAATATAAGATATTTCCGTTCTACCAAGTATCTGGATCTTTCCTTCCTCGAGTTGTATATTTGGCTCGATCATTCTAAGCCCAGGTTTTTGAACCCTATTTGACCTTATCTTGCGCCTTAAGCCGTCTTCTCCAGCAATGATCTTGATCTCAAGCTCTCCTCCCCAAGCGCTGTAGAGTTCTCGAACATCAAGGCTAGTGCCTAGTTTAATACTTTTCATCCTCTTCACTTATAATTTCATAGATCTCGTCTTGAGATTTGGCTTCCATGATTCGAGATCGAAAGTTAGTGTCTTTGAAGAGTCTAGATATTCTTGAAAGAAGCTTAAGGTGTGAACCTGACGAGTTTTCAGGGGCTATAAGCAGTATAAAAAGATGAGTGGACTTACCGTCAAGAGATTCAAAATCAATTCCTTCGAGGCTCCTTCCGAACGCAGCAATTATGTTTGGGAGACTGCTGAGTTTACCATGAGGGATCGCTACGCCAGCGTCAACAGCAGTGCTACATAGCTTTTCTCTCTCCATTAGAACCTCAACTAGTCTCTCAGAATTTATATTAGAGTAAAGGGATGTCACACAATCTGCAATTTCCTTTATCACTTCAGGTTTTGTCTTTGACTGAAGATATGGAATAACAGACTCCTTCTTTAAAGCATCTACTATTTTTATATCTTTTGTCATAATTACTGATTAGGTTTACCGAGGAGTAACTAAGCCTAAACCTCCCCCCTTTCTTTTATATACGACATTAATCATACCACTTTCGCTATTTAGAAATACTAAAAAATCCATTCCTGATATCTTTAATTGTAGTATTGCTTCTTCAACTGACATCGGCTTGGATTGTGTTTTTTCAACTCTAATATTATAAGTATCGTCTTCAATTGTACTCGATTGTTGGCTCCGAGATAGTGAAGCAATTTCCTCTTTCGATCTCATACCTATTCTTCTTTTTGTTTTAATCTTTTTCTCAGTGAGTCTTTTAAGTTGTTTTATAATGCTATCAATTGCCCTGTCAATCGCAGAGCGCATATCATCGGCTTCCACAGTTGAGGTAGTTTTAAGATCACCGCTATTTACAAATATCTCAGCTATGTTTCTAAATTTCTCCATCGAAAGGACTACCTTCACCTCCGAAGGGTTTCTTTCCGCTCTAATATATCTTTCTACCCTTTTTATCTTTCTTAAGATATGGGTTCTCAGGTGCTCAGCTCTGCTTTGTTCTATATGTCTGGTTGTTACTGTAACTTGCATGGTCTTTTCCTTTTTTTGCGACCCTCTCTGAGGAAGAGGGGATTTTTAGTATTTTTCTATATTTTGCGATAGTTCTCCGTGCGATTTTTATGTTTCTTCTCTCAAGCATCTTCGCTATATCTTCATCCGAGTATGGGCTTTCGGGTGATTCAGTGGTGATTATATCTTTAATAAGTGTCTTTATTTTTTCAAAAGATATTAGTTCACCATCAGACATTTCTATCCCCCTAGAGAAAAGTGATTTAAGTTCTAAGATCCCCTGAGGTGTGTGAATGTACCTTCTACTTGTTATCCGACTTACTGTAGATTCATGAACATTAATGTCTTTATCACGTGCGATGTCTTTAAGTCTTAAAGGTTTTAGATGATCACTACCGTATTCAAAAAAATCTCTTTGGTGCTCGACGATCTTTTTTATAATCTTGTTGACCATTTTTTCTCGCTCTTCAAGGCAATTTTTTATTCTTCGCGCGGCTTCTAATTTTTCCTTTATGTATTTCTTTACATCCGCTGAGATGCTTGCTCCCCGCTTAAAAAGAGTTTCGTAATACTGACTTATCCTTACTTTTGGGAAATCTCGATTTAGCTGTATATGTAAATCATTTCCTACTTTGTAAACATAAAAATCTGGGACAATGTACTTTGCCGTATCCTTTAAATAAAATGGCCTTCCAGGCTTGGGTTCTAATGATGAAATAACTGAAGTTGCCTGCTCCACTTCTTCTGTTGAAACTCCAAGAGCATCAGCAATTTTTTTGTAGTCTCTAGTTGCGACCTCTTCTAAAAAACTATCTATTATTTTATTAACATTTTGAATACCACCGTTATATCCTAGCTGCTCAGCTTGGATCTTAAGGCACTCCTTGAGGTCTCTTGCGCAAACCCCCGGGGGGTCAAAGGATGATTGCATCTTTTTTAATACACTTTCGACTTTGTCTATGTAACTCCTATCCGTATTTATGAGATTTTCATAGGACACTTTCTTCTCATCTTCCGATGCGTTATTGATTAATTGGTTAGGAATTGATTCAATTTGATGCTTAGCAAGTAGTTGTGCGATTTCTTCTAGTTCTATCTCTAGGTAACCGTTTTCGTCTGTATTGCCAACTATAATGGAAGCAATGTGTTTTTCTTCATCTGAGAAATCTGAAAGATCGAGCTGCCATTTTAGGTAATCTAAAAGCGACTCGGGTGCACTCACTTTATTTTCCCATGGAATTTCATCATCTCCTTCTTCGATAAACTCTTTAAAGGGCTTATAATCTCTCTCTCTACTGCCGAGGAGCATATTTTCATCAGGTTTAAACTCAAAATCTGGCTCGTTAGAATCTGTGTTCTCTGCGTTTTTTTCTTCAGCCTCCTCCAGTAATGGGTTTTCGATTAGTTGTTCTTCAAGATATTCCCTGAGCTCAAGTGTTGTCATTTGAATAAGCTTAAGGAAAAGCTGTAACTCTTGTGTAAGTATAAGACGCTGTTCTTGAACGAGCCTTGGTACGATCTTTGTATCCATTGGTTTCATAACAAATACCTTAGCATTCGAGGCACATGATATCGGAAACTATATATCAACAAGAATAAATATGCTCACATAGAATTCTAATGCCCCATTTTTGTAATCTTACGACTTAAAATGGATAATGTTACCAAAATCATACCAGTATATAATTTTTCTGTAAAGGAAACACTCATAGGATATAGTAAAAATCCAGCATTTAGAATCTACGAGTATTTTAAGTTAATTTGACTTGCAAATTCATTTGCTTTATCGTTAATCAATACTAGAAGGAAATCTACCTTCCATATGTCAGAGAGAGATAAAGAGAAGATTCTAAAAGAGGCATTACAATTAACTCGTGTAGGCCGTTATGATAAAGCTATAGAAGAACTCCAAAAGTTACTAAGACTCAACCCTAAGGATACAAGGGCACTACAGAAGATTGCTGAGCTTCAGTCTAAAAAAGGTGATAATCAAGAAGCCATAAAAACCTATTTTAGGCTTGCCGAACTCTATGAAAAGGATGGGTTCATTGACTTTGCCATATCCCTTTACAAGACGATTATAAACTTGGATAGTGGATTATTCAACGTTCACCTGAAACTCGGGGAGCTATTTTTACAAAAAAATCTAAGGAGCGAGGCTTTGGGTTCTCTCCAAGCAGCATTTAAACTCTGTCAAGACAAGAAGATGGTAAAAGAAGGTATTGAGGTTTTGAAACAGATGGTAATAGCAAACCCTGAAGATGTTTCTTCTATTGAGAGGCTTGCTGATCATTACTACTATGATGAAGGGAAATCAGATGCCGCAAAAAACCTCCTGCATAGGGCTGCCGATATACTGAAACGATCCTCTCATATTGACAAGGCTCAGAAGCTTTATGAACGTATTTTAAACATGGATTCAAAAGATGAGTTGGCTCTCAGAAGACTTACTGAGTTCAATGTTGAAGATGGGGCAGTGAATCAGGCGGTTGATATTTATGAAAGAATGCTAAGATATAACCCTAATGATTTTAAAATTCTTAAAAAGGCAATCGAGGTTTATCGTGGTCTTGGAGATATAGAGAAGGTGAAAATATATTTAAGAAGGCTCGCCAGTGCTTATAAGTTAAAGGGTGAATATGCTGATATTAAAGAAGTATATAAGGAGATTCTCAGTCTTGACCCTTTTGATCCTGAAGCAATAGATTATATAAAGCAGGGAAAAAATACAAAAGAGTTAGAAATTCAAAACCCTCATGAGAAACAAAAAGAGTTGGTGATTCAGAAAGAGTTGGTCAATGTAGAGGAAATAGAAGAATTTTCATCCTCAGATCAGTATCATTCCCAAGTTGATAAATATGGTAAGAATAAGGATAGTAATCTAGAAAATGTTTTAGATGAAGATAATGCTAAAGAATTAGAAGGTTCCCCAACCCACTTCAGTGATCACCAGGAAATATCCTCCCAACTTACGCTAGTTGATAGCAACATATCTGAGATGGAAGTTGTGGATAAGACACAGTTAGAAGAGATAAAAGAAGGTGAGGCAGAAGTATTGGGCGTACTCAATAATAAGGGTGATAATCAGGAGGTTGAGGAAAGGAGAGAAGTTACTTCCGAGCTAAATGGTTTAAGCTCAGCAAGGTTAAATAAGATAGGAGAAAGCGAATTCTTTGAGCTAGGGATGATGCATAAAGATAAGATGATGTTTGAGCAAGCTGCCTCGGAGTTTAGAAAATCTATAATGGAAGGTTATAAAGTTTGGGAGTCCTACATGATGATAGGTATCTGTTTCCTCAATAGTGGGGATGGCAAAACAGCACTTCAGTGGTTTCAAAAAGGTCTTTTCCTTGAAGGGCTTCTAGTCGATCAGATTATCGCTCTAAAATCCGGTTCTGCTATTGCGCTTGGCATTTTAGGAAATTACTCTGACGCTATTAAGGTTTTAGAGGGAATTGTGGTAGAATACGGGAAATATGAAATGGGGTAGTAAGAGTTCTTTTAAAGCCATTATACACGGTATAAAGAGGGATGGAAATTCAGCCTTTTGGGAAGGTGCTCATTTTTCTCGGCATCTTCTTTGCTCTTCTCGGATTATTAATAATCCTAGCCCCCCAATTACCATACATCGGGAGGCTGCCTGGAGACATCTATATAAAACGCGATGGTATAACCATTTACTTTCCCATAGTTTCATCGATTCTAATAAGCATAATTCTGTCCTTGATTCTTAATTTTATTTTCGGGAAGAAGTAAGAAATAGGTGAGTATTTAATCCAGTAATCCCATTTTTTTCATTCGGTATCTTAGAACTTCTCGTGTAACGCCAAGCATCTCGGCGGTCTTTTTCTGATTCCAATCATTTAGATCTAATGCTTCTCTGATAATCTTCTCCTCTATCTTTGTGAGTGATGCATCATCAAGAGGGATTTCTAGAATCATCCTACCCTCAGATTTCTCGAGTTTTATTTCGTCTTTGCTCTTTTCTTCAAGCTGAAGATGTCTAGGATTTATTTGTTTGCCTTCACTTAAAAGCACCGCCCTTTCAATTGTGTTTCTAAGTTCACGGATGTTTCCTGGCCAATGGTAGTTCAAGAATGACTCTCTTACTCCCTCTGGAATATAGGTTATATCCCTGTGAGCCTCACTATTGAAATATGTAACAAAGTAATCGGTAAGGAGTGGAACATCCTCTTTTCTCTCTTTAAGTGGTGGCATCTTGATGTTTATTACATTTAAGCGATGATACAAATCCTCACGGAAAATGTTTTTGCTTACTAACTCCCTGAGATCATGGTTAGTTGCAGCAATCACCCTTATATCCACTTTTATATCCCTTGTTCCTCCAATCTTCCTGAATGTTCTCTCTTCAATTACCTTTATAAGCTTTGCCTGAAGACCAAGACCCATATCACCGATTTCATCAAGAAAGATTGTTCCACCATGTGCAAGCTCAAAAATCCCTTTTTTCATCTTCTTTGCATCTGTAAATGCCCCTGCCTCATAGCCGAAAAGTTCACTCTCAAGAAGTGTTTCTGGAATGGCAGCGCAGTTTAATTCTATAAGAGGTTTTTCTGCTCTTACCCCATTATAATGAAGGATCCTTGCAGCTAGCCCCTTTCCTGTACCACTTTCTCCAGTAATAAGAATCGTTTTGGGATCGGTATCTGCGAGTTTTTGAAGCAGGTAAATAATCTCTTTAATAGATTTACTTTTCCCCATAAGGGAATTAAATCCATATTTTTCTTGTTCCCTATTTGTTGCGGCGATGAGATGTCTTCTAAGTTCGATGGCACTTAGTGCATTTCTTGTTATAACTTTAAGTTTATCAATATGAAAGGGCTTCTCAATAAAATCATAGGCACCTAGTTTGATAGCTGATACGGCTACCTCAATACTTCCATATCCTGTCATCATGATTGTAGTAGGATAGGGTTCAAGTGAAGTTAGGCTTTGAAGAACCTCAAGACCGTTTGTATCAGGGAGTTTATAATCAAGAAGAACTAATGCAGGGCTTTCTCTTTTTGCAACTTCAAGACCATCTTTCCCCGTAAAAGCCGATAACACACTGTATCCTTCTTGAGAAAGGGCCTTCTCAAGTTGCTTGCATAGAAATTTTTCATCATCTACTATAAGGATAAGCGCATTCACTTTTTGATTATAGTTATCCCATTTTAAAATGTTTTTGTGTGGTTTATTCAACTGTCAAATTCGTAGGAATCATAATAGTAAATCCAGACCCCTTACCCTTTTCACTTGAAGCAAGAATTTTACCTTTATGTATTTCAACAATTCTGTTAGAGATAGAAAGACCTAGCCCTGTGCCATACTCCTTGTTTGAATAAAAGGGTTGAAAGATTCTCTCTTGCTCATCTTGTGTAAAACCGCAACCTGTGTCTGAAATTTTAATTCCTATATAGTCATCAGAATTTTCAGTTTCAATAGTAAGCTTTCCCAAGTTATCCATTGCCTCAACGCCGTTGATAATAAGGTTTATAACTACTTGCTGTATCTGCTCAGGGTCTACCCAAAACCTCTCGGTACAGTTAAGTCTCTTCTCGATGCTAATACCTTTCTCCTCAGCTTTTAAACGCACTATACTAAGAGCTCTTTCTACGATCTCATTCGGTTCACACTCAATCAGATTTAGACTTCGAGGAGAAGCGAGTTGAAGAAGCTCTCTAATGATACGCTCAAGTCTTTCTAACTCCTTTAAAATGTCAGATATCGTTTGCTTATACTCAGTGTTTTGGGCTTCGTCCTTCATTAGTTCTAATGCTACAGCGATCCCTGAAAGCGGGTTTCTGATCTCATGTGCGATCCCCGTCGCGATTTCTCCTATTGTGGCAAGCCTCTCTGATTTTAAAAGTTCCTTTTGTTTTTCTTTTATTTCCCTTGTAGCTTCTTCAATTTTTGTCGCAAGTACTTCATTAAACCTTCTTGTTTCTTCAAGCAGGTTCAAGTTTTCAACGTTTTTCTTCTTGAGTTCCTTGTGATGATATTCGATATTTTCAAGCATGGCGTTAAACGCCTTTATGAGCATATTAATCTCACTACTGCTTGTGTTCAGGTCGTTTACTCTATATGAGTAATCTCCTAAAGCGACAGATTTTGCAGCGCTTACTAAACGATAAATAGGTTTTGTTATAGCTCTTGGAACAATGAATGTCAGTATTCCCCCGAATAAAATAGCTATTCCAATAATTGTGAATATGTTTATGTATGTGTATTTTACTTGTTCATCAGAAATTTTTATCGCCTCAACTAGCATATCATTTTCAAAGCTGAAGAGGTGCTGCTGCATTCCTTCTTCCTTAATTGAACGAAGATTTGATAAGGTGTGATATCGCCCTTTGATATTTGACGCCGTTTTGTCAAGCTTATATACGTTGTAAATAGAGAACCCGCTTATAACTACAATTAGTAGGAACATTAATACATATCCCAGTGTAATTTGCTTGTTCAATTGCATACTTAGACTTAACCTTCTTTCGTTCTTAAAGGGTTTGCTCAAAATTCTACCAGTTTCTTCAAGATAATGCATGATAAAGACCTAATGTGCCAAATATTGCAAAACATATGCCAGTGTGATAGGAAACAGAGAAGATATTAATATATTGCTTTAAAGCTAGTAATGATAAATTCATTGACATTATTGCCTAATTTTTTGTGTAAATTTGCACACCTTCCACAGTGTAATATTACACATTTGTTCCCTTTTTTATTTTCATAAACCACTTTTCCTATTTAAAACCTTTTTAATCTTGATTCTTAATAACATTAACCCTGTTGGCATGATCATTGCCTATAAATAATAAAGAATTTCAGTGAAGATAGAAATAAATTATGACAAGATTCTTTATAGCACTAATTTATCTTGAATTGTTATAAATTAAACTAAAACCGCAGGAAGGGAGGTGACTTAGAATGCTCCATACTTACTCCATCCCTCCATTCGGGCACCTCCCTTCATATAAATAGATTTTTTTAGCCGATAGGTTCTTTAAATCAATTTACAATTTTTCATGAACAATTAGTTGAATTTTTTATTTTATTCAAGCAATATATTTTCGTCTTAGCTTCTAGATTTGCGTATGCAAATTGATAGTATTCACTTGTTATGGTACGAATAATTAGGTAGAAGGCAGACGGATAATGAAACTGGTTTGGATTTTTGGACTGACAATTTTTATAATCTTTCTTGGATGTGTTGCTAGCTCGGATCAGGTAAAGGAAATCTATGAAAGGCAAACTATGTTAGAAACCCAAATTGAGAGTTTATCTAAGGATATTCAAGAAATGGAGAAAAAAAGAGATCAACAAATAACTAAGATCCAGAAAAACATTGAACAAGTTTATTCAAAACTGAACAAAAGATTGAGTAAATTAGAGAAAACAAGTGGATCTGAAGAAGCTGATTCGTTAGGCTCTCCTCTAGTTGAATCTCCTGACGCTTTGTATTTAAAAGCGGAGTCCTATTATCAAGAGGGTAAATATGCTGATGCGATTCTAGAATTTCAGAGATTTGTTGATACTTACCCACGAGATAAAAGGGCTCCGACCTCATATTTAAAGCAAGGACTTTCTCTTATTAAAATTGGAAGAAAAGATGAAGCAAAGTTTTTTCTAGAGACCCTTATAGATAAGTTTCCAAAGTCTGAAGAGGCTAAGACCGCGAGGGAAAAGTTAAAGGAGCTTTCGGGTTAAATAATTAACCATTCTGTATTATTTTTGGATCTCTTCGATTTATTCTCTCTGCTGTCCTCTTAGCATCTATGATTGCGTAAACCCATAGGATCAACCCTATTACTGTATAGGCAGCTACGATAAAAAGGGTCGAGTTATCCGGTTTTGAATCTAAGGACGAAATTAACCCTTCAAGTGGCTTAATCAATAGAAAATTAACAACCGTATTTAACGCTATGAGAGCTATTCCCTTAAGTACTTGATTATTGTAGATTTGTCCAAGCCCGGGGAATATCGCCGAGAGTATGAGTGCAAGCTTAGGGTTTTTTCTCCGTTTTGTCTCTTCTGTCATATATGGACGCTATACTTGAGTTGCGAAGATTTTGAAGTAGATAATAGGATTGACATGATGAATAGTCTATATCTATGTGGCCATTTATAAGAATTTCAAATTAGAAACCTAATTGAACTATAGAAAGACTGATTAAAAAAACTTAATTTATTATTATTTTTTCTTCATTCTCTCTATATAAGTTCCACTTCTAGTATCAACCTTTATTAGATCGCCGACGTCAATAAAGAGAGGCACTGAAATTATTACTCCTGTTTCGAGTTTTGCAGGTTTACTCCCACCTGTTGCAGTATCACCTCTAAAGCCGGGCTCAGTGTGAATTACTTGAAGGTCTACCGTTATCGGTAGCTCTACTCCCATCGTTTTGCCTTTATAGAAAAGGATATTCACCTCTTCCTGTTCCTTTAGAAACCTTACTGTCTCTCCTAGATTGTTCTCACCAAATGCGTACTGTTCAAAGGTTTCGGAGTCCATAAAGTGGAACCCAATCTCATCCTTGTAAAGAAACTGCATCTTTTTTCTTTCAACATCGGGCAAGTTAAATGTCTCCCCTGATCGAAAGTTTCTTTCTTGGACAGAGCCAGTGACTATATTTCTAAGCTTAGTTTTTACAACGGGGCTTCTCTGAGCCATCTTCGAGTGATGATATTCGAGAACCTCCCAGATTCCCCCTTCGAACTCGATTTTAACCCCCTTGTAAAAGCGGCTAGTATCGGTAACTGCCATTTATTAATGCCTCCTATGGTATGATTTCCTCTTCCACCAATCACCGTGTTTTCTTTCATCGAATATAATAAGATTCAAGATTTCTCTGTCGTTTTTATTTTTACAAATCCTCGAGGCAGCTTCAAGGAACAGTCTTTCTACTTCTTCACCTATCTGCATAAAAAAACAAACTCCATTCCAGCCAAAAAATCCTGCAGCTCTACCTATAGTTTCACCGAATCTTTCTGCTATTTCACCGCTTTTTTTAGGGGTTACAAGTCCGAGCTCATCGAGTCTCTTTACAGCCATCATCGTATGCTTTCCCTCTTCCCTCATAAACTCCTCAATTATTTCTGTTTTTTCTTCCGTTGGATCAAGCCTTGAAACAGATTGATAAACTCCAATAGTCATTCTCTTGGAAATGTAAACTAGTTTCAGTAAGTTAGTTGTCTTCATTTCCTAATTGGACTGCGTCTGCTTGCTTTTGATCCTCTTCTGATGATTTTTCTCCAGGAATTTTATATTCCTCATCGACCCAAGTACCAAGGTCTACGAGTTTGCATCTTTCGGAACAAAACGGCCTCCAAGGGTTCCCCTCCCATTCTACAAACCTGACGCACCTTGGGCATCTAACCTGCATTAATTTGAAATTATGGCTGAGGTAGTATGATAAATCAAGTTAAGATTGGGACTTCGATGAAAGTTTAAGTTCGTTAAAACTGAACCCAGCAATGTTCATAAGTACCTTTTCTGCTTTTTTGTATCTTTTCTCTCTTAATAACTCTGGTATCTCGGACATTGCAACCTGAGAGTATATGCGTCTTCTCTTTTTGACTGGGAGGCTTCGACATTTTGTTCTTATAGCTCCCATAATATTAGTAAATATTTCGTATTCTTTTCCCAGAATTGTTTCGAGATTCGACCTAAGTCTTTTTGACAGTGCAGGACTAGTACCACTTGTGGAAATTGCTAGCAAAAGGTTACCACGCCTCAATACACTTGGTACTGTGAAATCAGACACCTTAGGTTCGCTAACTATATTAACTAAAGCTCCGAGTTTTCTCGCTCTTTCTCCAATGTGGCGATTTAATTTTTGGTTATCCGTTGATGCGATGATGAGATATGCTCCTCTTAGATCACTTGGTTTGTAGCTCCTTGATTTATAGGTGATTTTTTTATTAACTGAAAGCCTCTCTAGCTTTGGAGTAACACGAGGGCTTATAACTATTACATCTGCTTCACATTCTAGGAGTGATATAACCCTTCTTTCCGCAACCCTTCCACCTCCCACAACTAAGCACTTCTTGCCCTTTAAATCCAGGTTAATAGGGTAATACTTCATATTCAATCATTTCTTTATATTAGAGAAAATATCTTCAATGAGCTCACATATAATATGACCGATAGTAATATGTAGCTCCTGAATCCTCGGCGTTGACATGGAGGGCACGTTTATATTACAGTCAACTAACTTCTTGATTTCTCCTCCATCACTACCTGTAAAACCAATGGTTTTAAGACCAATTGATTTTGCTATACTAAGGGCTTTTACAATGTTTTTGGATCTGCCGCTTGTTGATAATCCCCATGCAACATCTCCCTTTTTTCCAAGTGCTTCAATCTGTCTTGAGAAAATGTTTTCGAACGAACTATCGTTTCCAATTGAGGTGAGAATTGATGTGTCTGTGGTAAGTGCTATGGCTGGGAGAGCATTACGCTCCTTTAAATATCGGTTTACAAACTCTGCTGCAATATGCTGAGCATCAGCGGCACTTCCACCGTTTCCAAAAATCAAGATCTTTCCACTTGATTTAAGTGATTTCTCAATAATATTTACAGCCTTTATAACTTCTTTTGTTGCTTGTTTTGCAAAGACGAGTTTAAGGTCGGCACTTTCTCGGAGTCTTGAGATGATAAATTCCTTCATATTCAGGACCTCTTAAACATCTTTTCGAGTTCCTCATAGGTTAATTCCTTTGCCACAGGCCTTCCATGTGGACAAGAGTGTGGAAACCTGGCGCAATCCAGGTCTCTTAAAATGGCTTTCATCTTTTCATGATTCAACTCTTTTCCAGCGCGAATAGAAGTATGACATGCCATAGTTGAAATAATATGATCCATTTGCTCACTTAAACCCTTTTCTTTTCCTAGCATAGAAAGCTCTCCAATAATGTCTTTTAATAGTTTTTCAAGATCGGCACCTTTAAGTAGTGCGGGAATAGATCTTATAAGAAAGGAGCTCTTTCCAAACTCTTCCAACTTTATCCCAAGAGACGCAATTTCTTCGCTATACTGTCCTAAGAGTTCAACCTCGTCGGGAGAGAGTTCAATTAATAACGGAAAAAGTAGTTCTTGAGCTTCGAGTTCTCTTGTTAAATAGGCATCCTTAAGCCTCTCGTAGTTTATTCTTTCATGCGCCGCATGTTGATCAATAAGAATCATCCCCCTTGCGGAGGCACAAATTATATAGAGCTCACCTAGC
Organism: Candidatus Dadabacteria bacterium CSP1-2; assembly: GCA_001443445.1. Lineage (GTDB taxonomy): Bacteria > Desulfobacterota_D > UBA1144 > Nemesobacterales > CSP1-2 > CSP1-2. Next base: position 16,135 of record LDXN01000030.1, read on the forward strand.
TGTCCTATTACTTCTAAGGTAGAGAAAAAACCCTCTTCCTTAAAAAGGTTTTCTGGTTTAGCAACATCGGAACTTGAGGCACTCTTGATAACCGGTTTATGTGATGTTGCCATTTCATCCCCTTTTGTTTGTACTTGGTTATTTGCTATTTTTAATGCTGTATCTTTTTCAAGTACTTCAGAAATTCCTCTCTCTAAGAAGGTTACTTTGTGCTGATTTTGAGTAACCTCAAAAATTCCTCTTCTTTCAAAAAATCCGTGTACTGCATTCTCAATCCTTGAATGGTAGTCTTTTATCCAAGGAGCATTTCTTAGCATCTCTGATACTGCGGCTTTTATCAGGTCTCCTACAACTCTTGCTCTTCTAAACCTGACCTCATTCTTTGTAGGATGAACGTTTACATCAACTTCCTCAAACGGGATTTCTATTAGAAGAACTCCCTGCGGAAATTTTCCTCTTTCTATTAACCTTCCATAGGAGTCAATCACCATTCGAGTGAGAAACTTATCTCTTACAGTGCGTTTGTTTACATATGTGTATAGTTTTTGTGTAGTAGTCCTTTCATCTTCAGGTTTACTCATAAAACCGTAAATCTTAATTCCCTCAGCTTTTGCTTCGATTTCAAAAAGCTCAGTATTCGGGAAGATTTCTGGAAATCGCTCCCCTATACTTTTTCTATGAGGCAAGTGAAGTAAGGTTCTTTCTTCGTGCAGTACTTCAAATCCTACATTTGGATGAGAAAGCGCTTCTCTTTGAATAATATCAAGGATATTTGATAATTCAGTTTCGGTGGTTTTCATAAACTTTAGCCTTGGCTGTGTATTGTAGAAAAGATCATTTACTTCAACGGTCGTTCCATTAGGGCATCCTATCTCCTCCACTCTTTTTATGGTTCCCCCATCAATCGTGATCTTGGTTCCAACGATTTCATCTTTTGTTTTTGTTATGAGTCTAAACCTAGAAACGCCGGCGATACTAGGCAGTGCCTCCCCACGAAAGCCGAGTGTCTTTATAGAAAATAGGTTTTCAGCATCCCTGATTTTACTTGTGGCATGTCGCTCAAGGGATAGGAGAGCATCATCTCTCGTCATCCCTTCTCCGTTATCAGAGATCAAAATGAGCTTCTTTCCCCCAGTTTTAAGCTCTATTTTTATTTCATTGCTTCCAGCGTCAAGGGAATTCTCGAGTAGCTCTTTTACAACAGAGGCGGGTCTTTCTACGATTTCTCCTGCCGCGATCTTGGAGATAATCTTATCAGGAAGAATTCTAATCTTTCCCATTTCTAAAATGCCAGTTTACATAAAAGGGTGTGTTCAGTCAAAAACAGATATTGTTAGGCTATATGATATTTGAACCATTTTTGTAAATTGTTTATTCTATATCACATCTGCTTCATAAACTTTAACTTGATAATTCACTGTAGCTTGCAACTTGGTTTTCGCTGTCATTGCGAGGGACTAAGTCCCGAAGCAATCCCAAAAGAGAGATAAATCTGTAGATTAACTATTAAATGAAGTTCTGAAAAAGATAAATAAAAGTGAAAACGGTGATGAGTAATGAGACACGAGGATATTCATAAGATTGTTAGAATCTTGAGTAAGGAAACCCCTAAATGGGATGCGCCGATAGTCACACTCACAGCAGAGACATATCACGACCCTTTCAGAGTCCTAATATCAACCATCCTTAGTCTTCGTACCCAGGACACAACTACTGCCAAGGTATCAAAGAGATTATTTGAGCTAGCTGATAATCCTCAAGATATGCTTAAACTTAGCGTTAAGGTGATCGAGAAGGTTATTTATCCAATTGGGTTCTATAAAACAAAAGCCAGAACAATTCGTTACCTCTGCCGTGAGCTTATAGATAAATATAAATCGAGGGTGCCTGACGATTTAGATGAGTTGTTGAAATTAAAAGGCGTAGGGAGAAAGACTGCAAACCTTGTTGTTACTTTAGGCTATGGAAAAGCAGGGATTTGTGTTGATACGCATGTCCACAGAATATCCAACAGATTAGGATACATAAAAACTAAGACACCACTTGAGACAGAGATGTTACTAAGGAAAAAACTTCCTAAGAAATATTGGATCGAGTATAATGACCTTTTAGTGTCCTTCGGACAGCATCTTTGTCGTCCGATTTCTCCATGGTGTAGTGTTTGTCCTATTGAAAGCTACTGTGATAAAGTGGGTGTAGATAAGAGTCGATGATATTAAATTACAAATTCCAAACAACAAATCGCATCGAACATGAGAATTCAGGAGTCAGAATCCAGAATAAAAGAATAGTTCCGACTTCTGTCTCCTGAGTACTGAATTCTTCGTGACTTAGTGTCTTAGTGGCTAAATAGTCATAAGGAGGAGGCTTGATGAAACTGGTTAAGGGTGAGATCATGAGGTTCAGAGATGGGCAGAAGCCCCCTGGTTATGAAAAATTCGACTATTGTGTGATTGTTGTGACAGGCGACTTCGAGGTTGTAAGCGCTCTTCCAAGCGACCAATATGGCCAGACCAAGGAACGCGACTTCCAAATTACGCCAGTTTCCTCCTTAGAGAGAACCGGAAGGCTCATCTGGGAGTTTGACTATACCCTGCTTCCACATATAATTGAGTTACTGAAGGAATACTATAAGTTCGCAGTATTTAGCGATGGTGAAGATTCAGAAGGAGGCAAGCAATGATTTATAGATTTAGCCCACGGGATTTAGAGGCAATGTATGAGGTTATAAAAGGTGTTCCAGAGTCCACTTTTGTGGCTGCATATATGAGTCAGGTGACGGGTGAGTTCTATATGGATGATTTAACTAAGAAGATTCTTGATGAATATAAGGTAGAGTATGATTTACTTGAAGAGATTGACCCAAAAACTGTTAGCTTTTTTTATGCAAATCCTGTTACGATCGACTGTTCACCTTATGAAGAAAACATAAAGGCTTTTGTCCTTGCGCACAGCTCTGATGCGATAGGTGCTGTGTGTATTGGTGTCGATTGCGAAAAGGAGTTCGCCCAGGACCTTATGATGAATGGATGGCAATATTTTCACTGGCTAATTCCAGAAAAGCAAAACAGGTTTCTCTGGAGGATGTTCTTCTCAAAAGACGAGGCAGCAGAGTATATAGGACATTTCTTTGGCGGGTTTGAATCTGCAGGAAAATGGGTTCAAGCGCTTCCTGGGTCACTTACTCCGCCTCCTGGAGGTGTATCATTAAAGGATATGAGAAGAAGGTAAACAGGATTTGGAAACAATAATTTTCTATGTATTTGCTGCGACTTCAGTAATAGGGTCTCTTGTTTTAGTTTCACATAAAAATCCTGTGGCAAGTGCCCTTTCTCTTGTACTTACACTCTTTTCAACAGCGGTTCTTTTCATCTTACTCCTTGCCCATTTTATTGCACTAATCCAGGTTCTAGTCTATGCCGGGGCCATAATGGTCTTGTTTCTCTTTACTGTTATGTTTCTGAATCTAAGGGATGAATCACTCAGGTTTGATGCTGTGAAAGTTCCTGTTAAATTAGGCATCCTCTCACTACTTCTTTTGATTTCCGGCTATTTTATATTCATTGGTTTCAAAAAGATTCCTCCTTTAAACACCATGGTTATTTCTCATCCTGAACCATTTGGTACGGTAGAAGGGGTAGGGGAGGTTCTTTTTAGCGATTATCTTTTACCTTTTGAGCTGACATCAGTACTTATAGTAGTGGCTATTCTTGGCGTCGTAGTAATAGCTAAAAGGAGGTTTGATTAAGTGACTGTGACCATAGAACATTATCTCGTACTTAGTGCCATACTTTTCATAATAGGTGCATATGGTGTTATCGTACGTAAAAATTTGATCATTGTGCTTATGTCGTTGGAACTGATGCTAAATGCCTCAAATCTCGCTTTCGTTGCATTTTCAAATGTACTGGGTGATCTGACCGGTCATATTTTTGTGATAATGTCAATAACCGTTGCAGCGGCTGAAGTAGCTGTTGGCCTTGCATTTGTAGTCACGATATATACTCATCATGAAACACTTAATATAGACGTGTTGAGAATGCTTAAAGGATAGAATGGACTACAAATTCCAAATAACAAATTACAAATCTCAAATAAATTCAAAATCCGAAACTACAATGACCAGAAGGTTTAGAATTTGTGATTTAGAATTTGTTTGTTATTTGATGCTTGTGATTTGGTGCGTGTCTTTTCAGTAAAGGTATAAATAAGTGATTGCTTGGATAATACTTGCCCCTCTATTCGGTGCTTTGATAAATGGGATTCTCTTTGCATCGGGTCTCTCACGAAGATTCCTTGGAGGAAGTGAACACGAAGAAAAAAGAATTGTGGGTATTATAGGATGCGGAGTTGTCTTAATCTCAGCACTAATATCTTCTTTCTTATTTTTTAAGCTTGAGGCGCTTCACCCACAACAAAAAGAGATTATACAGGAGCTTTATATCTGGATTCCTTCGGGTGATTTTGCGGCTAGATTTGAGTTTCTTTTTGATTCACTTTCTTGCGTTATGACTCTGGTTGTTACGTGGGTAAGCTTTCTCATTCATGTTTATTCAGTCGGTTATATGCAAGAAGACAAATCTTATTCAAGGTATTTTACCTATCTAAATATATTTGTTTTCTTTATGCTCGTACTTGTTCTCGGAAACAATTTTCCTCTCATGTTCATAGGCTGGGAGGGCGTTGGACTTGCATCCTATCTCCTTATCGGTTTCTGGTACGATGACCCTGCTAAGGCAACTGCAGGAAGAAAGGCGTTTATAGTAAACAGAATCGGCGACTTCGGGTTTATACTGGGTATTTTCCTTATATTTTTCGTCTTTGGTTCTGTGAACTACCAAGAGGTTTTTAAGAAAGCAATTGATCCAGAATTTATGAGTGCCATTCCAGGGGTGGTTGTTACTACAATAGCTCTTCTTCTTTTTGTAGGTGCGGTAGGGAAATCCGCTCAGTTTCCACTATACGTTTGGCTTCCTGACGCTATGGCAGGACCTACGCCGGTAAGTGCTCTCATACATGCCGCTACCATGGTTACGGCTGGTGTTTACATGACAGCGAGGTGTAATGTCTTTTATTCCCAGTCTCCTACAGCACAGGCGTTTGTTGTGTCTGTTGCTGCATTCACAGCCTTGCTTGCTGCTACTATTGCCATAACTCAAAACGATATTAAAAAGGTTCTCGCCTATTCAACCGTAAGCCAGCTTGGGTATATGTTCATGGGCGTTGGGTGTGGTGCTTATGCCGCTGGGATGTTTCATCTAGTAACCCACGCCTTTTTCAAGGCTCTTCTCTTTCTAGGCGCTGGAAGTGTTATACATGCTCTTGGTGGAGAGCAGGATATAAGGAGGATGGGCGGCTTGAGAAAATTTCTTCCTATAACATTCATAACCTTTCTTATTGGCACTCTAGCGATTTCGGGTGTTCCTCTCCTCTCGGGGTTTTTCAGTAAGGATGAAATCCTAAGCGCGCTTTATGAAAGGGGATACACCATACACTGGCTTATTGGGCTTATAACGGCAGTCCTAACGGCGTTTTATATGATGAGGCTTTATATCCTTACCTTTGGAGGCAAAACGCGAATGTCAGAAGAAGTAAAGCATCATATCCATGAATCTCCTTATTCTATGGCTATTCCACTTTTAATTCTTGCGCTTCTTTCGTTAATCGGTGGATATATAGGTATTCCTGCATTTATGGGAAAGATCCTTGAGATTCATGATTCAAATTTATTCGAAGAATTTCTTGGGTCTTCAATCTTTGTAAAATGGGTACAACCGGAAGAATATTACCTTTTTGGACATTGGACGCTTGTAGAATTTGCAACTATCGCTGCCTTTCTCGGGATTGGTATTGCAATTTTTATGTATCTTATTAAACCCTCTCTGCCCGAGACACTTGCGAAAGTACCTGTTATATCTACTCTTTACCGTGGTTCGTATGCGAAGTGGTTTGTTGATGAAATCTATGGTGTGGCGTTTACAAGGACATTTATTGTTTTATCGAAAGATCTACTTTGGGCTAATTTCGATGTAACAATAATTGACGGTGCTGTGAACGGGGTTGGAAGTATAGCAAGAGGAGCAGCGACTCTTCTTCGCACAGCACAGGCAGGAATCCTAAGGTTCTATGCTGCTCTTATGGCTCTTGGGGCGGTAGCGATCCTTATATACATGGTGGTGTCAGCTAGATTTTAGGGTATATACAATTTCTTTATAAAAATGTTGTGTAAAATTTGTAGAGGCGAATCTTGTATTTGCTCTGTGAGATAGCTTGCGACATCTCACAGAGTTCGCCCAAAAAGAAAGGGCAATCACAGTTCGACTAAACTCACCGCAGGCAAAGACTGCACCTAATTTTGATGAATATGCGTATATATAGAAAGCCGCCTTCTTAAAGGTTTTTGCTAAGCGTCGAAATAAAGGACAAATTCATAAGGCACTGGCCTAAGCTTTATTGGGTTTACTTCCTTTTCCATCTTGTATCCTATCCAGGTCTCAATCGCATCCTCTGTAAACACATCGCCCTTTAATAGAAACTCATGGTCTTTTTCAAGGGATTTAAGGGCTTCTTCTAGTGAACCTGGAACTGATGGGATACCAGCAAGCTCTTCAGGACCAAGTGCATATATATCCTTATCGAGGGGCTCTCCAGGGTTTATTCTCTTCTCGATTCCATCAAGCCCGGCCATAAGCATAGCTGCAAAAGCAAGGTAGCCATTACATGATGGATCGGGGAACCTTACTTCTATCCTCTTTGACTTTGGACTTGGCGAATACATCGGGATTCTCACTCCAGCGCTTCTATTTCTTGCAGAGTATGCAAGATTCACAGGGGCTTCAAATCCGGGAACCAGTCTTCTATATGAATTGGTAGTAGGTGCAACAAATGCGCATAAGGCAGGGGCGTGTTTTAGAATTCCTCCAATATAGTACATAGCCAAATCGCTTAGACCGGCATAACTATTGCCGGCAAAAAGTGGCTCGCCGTTTTTCCAAAGGGATTGGTGTGTGTGCATACCTGAGCCGTTGTCTCCAAAGATCGGCTTTGGCATGAATGAAACGACCTTTCCATACTTTCTGGCAACGTTTCTACACACGTATTTATACCACATCATTCTGTCGCCCATCTCGACAAGTGGCGCAAAACGCATGTCAATCTCAGCCTGACCAGCGGTGGAGACCTCATGATGGTGTTTCTCAACCATAACGCCAAGCTCTTCTAGGGTTCTAACCATTTCAGACCTCATATCCTGAAAGCTATCCGTAGGTGGTGCGGGGAAATATCCCTCTTTGTATCTCGGTTTATATCCTAGATTTGGTTTTTCATCCCTACCTGTGTTCCATTGGCCTTCAACTGAATCTACATAGTAGTATCCCGAGTTCTGTGTTTGGTCATATCTAATATCGTCAAATATAAAGAATTCAAGCTCTGGCCCAAAATAAGCGGTATCTGCAATCCCTATATTCTTCACATGAGCTATTGCCTTTTTTGCTATATTTCTAGGATCACGTGAATAGGGCTCGCGTGTTATAGGATCTACTACATCACAGATTATTGACAACGTGGGAACTGCTGTAAATGGGTCAATCCTTGCCGTTTTTGGATCAGGAATTACAAGCATGTCACTTGCGTGAATGGACTGCCATCCACGAATACTTGAGCCGTCAAAACCTAAACCCTCTTCAAATGTATCTTCGTCAAGCTCATGTGGAGGGGCGCTGAAGTGCTGCCATGTTCCTAGAAAATCAAGGAACCTTAGATCAACATCCTTTATATTCTTCTCCTTCATAAGTTTTAATACATCTCCTACATTTTGTGGAAACATATGGCTTGTACCCCCCTTATTTTTTTTACTTGAATCATTCTTCTTTGTAACCATAGTAGTTACGTCCTCCTCGTCTAGTTGAGTTTTTTCATTTTAGAGCGCATCCTCACCGCGCTCGCCTGTTCTTATCCTTATTACCTCTTCCATAGGAAGAATAAATATCTTGCCATCCCCGATTTTACCTGTCCGAGCGCTGTCCATAATAGCATCTACTACCTTTGTTACCATATCATCAGAGACTATTATCTCAAGCTTTATCTTTGGCAAAAAATCAACTACATACTCTGCACCTCTGTAGAGCTCTGTATGTCCCTTTTGCCTTCCGAACCCTTTGATTTCTGTAACAGTGAGTCCCTGAACACCTACTTCTTTTAACGATTCTTTTACGTCATCGAGTTTAAAGGGTTTTATTATGGCTTCTATTTTTTTCATAAAATTAACCTCCTCTTCTCCTGAGTATGCAAACAACATACCACCTATAAATATCTTTTTCAAACATTAAAATAAGCCTATTTGCCGAATTTTTGAGCCTGGTAGTGCCTAACTTATAGGCACCGTGTCTTAAAAAATAGACACACCTTTGCTGGTCTCTTAATGGATTTATGAGGTATCAACTATAGAGTTCACAGACTAGGGTGAGAAAAATAATATATAGGCGTTAAGTTATAGTCACCTAAATTTTTTCCCCATAATCAGGACAGGCATAGAAGTTTTCCTTTGCGTTACACATTTACTTCCTTGCGCTAAACTTTAGTCCTGTCTTTGCTCTATCCCATGTCCTATCGCCTATCTCCTTTAACTCCCCCATCTTTATCTTCTGTGTCGCTGTCACAGGAAATCCTTCTGGATATATCTCTATGAACCTTGGCACCATCGCTACCATCACTAGCTCCGCCATCCACTTACTAAACTCAACCGGGTCAAATGTCTCACCAGGCTTTAATGTAATATTTAACTTTATCTCATCATCCGATACATTCGGTAGCCTTATCCCTACCGCTATAGCCTCTTGTATCGCTGGATACCTCATCGCTACATCCTGCACTGCTATAGGATCCACGTTCTCCCCCGATACCCTTATTCTGCTAAATCTACCAACGAAGTAATACCTCCCGTCTATTCCCCTGGCAAACAGGTCATCTGAGTTAAAAAATCCATCATCGTCAAATGCCTCTCTTGTGCGTCTTGCATCCTTGAAATACTCATTCAACGTCGTGTGCGGTATCAAAGGTTTTATGTATAGTAACCCTTTTGCTTCCTCTGGCGGTGTGGGATTCTCATAGGGGTCCCAGAAGGGACGGAGAGCTTTATTTGTATCTTGAGGGTCTCGTAACTCTACGTGATACCCTTCCATTGAATAGCCTGAGGAGCCTGGGCGGTGGTCTTCTGCATCCTTCCACAGAACCATGCCCATCTCTGTTGATCCATACCCGTCTATAACACGAACACCAAACCTTTCTTGGAATTCTGCTAGGTTTCTAGGCGCTGGTGATCCAAGCATGATTCTTATCTTGTGTCTTTTATCCCACTCGCTTGGTGGTGCGGCCCAAAGGTACTCTGCAATTGCACCAAGCATATTTACACAAGTAGCACCACACTCTGAAGCCCACTTCCAGAAGCTTGAGGCTGAAAAACGTGGAAAGAAAACTGCGGTTGCCCCTGCCGTCATTGCGCTAAACAAACACATCACTTGAGCATTTGCGTGGCCTAAAGAAAGTACGCTCATAAGGGTATCACCGCTACGCACCCCCTGTTGCTGGAGGTAACCCCTTACTGTTAAAATCACTCCACCATGGTCTCTCACTACCCCCTTTGGCATCCCCGTTGTCCCTGAGGTAAACATACATCGTTCCATATCTGCAATTGTCATATCTACCCCAGGATTATCACTCGAAAAATCATTAAATACAGTAAAGGATAGGGTTTGTATTCCGTTAATGCTTTCAGGGACATCCTTTGGGTCTCTGGTAACAAATATGGTCTTTAGATTCGTTAAATCCTTGACAATTTCTTGGATGAAAGGGATACTATCTGGGTCAATTATTAAGGACACCATATCGGAGTAATTAATTACGTAAGCTAGTCGTTCGCCTTTTTCATCTTTGTTAATTGGTACCTGTACAGCACCTGCCTTGTGAATGGCTATGATAGATACGACGTATTCAGAGCAGTTAAGCATATACATCCCAACCTTATCGCCCTTTTTTACACCAAACCTTTGCCTTAGACCATTAGATATCCTATTAGCCCACTCATTTGTCTCTTTATAGGAATATGTTTCAACTATGTTGCCATCCTTGTCTGCAATTTTGAACATGGGTTTATCAGGGAACATGAGAGCGCCCTTTTCTAGGCATTTAGTAATAGGAAGCCACTCTGATGTGTCATCAAATGTGCCGTAGGGTAAGGTTCCCTGACCAAGGTATTTTGAGTCTCGGGGCTTAAATAAAAGCCGCATAGCCATATCCTCCCTTTTTAAATAATGGGTAACAAATTGTCTTTCATTAAATTAAAGCTGATTGTAACAGGTGTTCGAAAAACCTTAATCATATCTTATATCAAATTAACATTTTTTGTCAAGAAAATTTCTTCATCAGTTCACTTTCTCCACTCACACCTCTTTGCCCAATCATGGAAATAGGTATATGTTAAACGAGGTAATCTTCTAACCAACTCTTCTAAGTAATTCCATATTAGTAATTGTTATTGGGAAGGTTTTAAGCAATATCAGTATGTAGTCCTATAATTTTCTAGTAAATTTACCTTTTATGGTTGTGAAGTCTGCATAGATCTGAGAGTAGAGCTTAAAATGACACACAGAGTTTTCAGGTATAACCACTATTATCAAGATCCAAACCGATTATTGATTTTCCTCAACCTTATGATAGGTTTTTACATCCGTAATGATAAAGAAGCTTGGTTATAAGTTTAAAAATCCAGGCCTTCTGAAAACAGCTCTAACGCATAGTTCATTCGCCAACGAAACCTCGGTAGAGAGTAACGAACGGCTTGAGTTTCTTGGAGACGCAATCCTTGGTTGTGTCGTTGCACGATTTCTCTATGACCACTATCCTCAAGCCTCTGAAGGGATCCTTTCTAAAATGAGGAGTGCCCTTGTTAGCAGAACGAACTTTGCGCGATTTGCCCGAGAACTAGGGATTGACAAAGAAATATTACTAGGCAAAGGGGAAGAGCTTACCGGAGGTAGAGAGAGGGAATCAAACCTCACAGGCGCATTCGAGGCTGTTATCGGGGCAGTTTATCTTGAGGCTGGATATAGAAAGGCTTTTCAAATAACCTCACGGCTCATAAAAAGCTGCCTTGAAAAGCGAGAGATATTTATGGACTATAAAACAACCCTTCAGGAGCTAGTCCAAAAAAAATCTGGAAGCACACCAAGATATAAGGTGGTTCTTGAAGAGGGCCCGCCACATAGCAAATATTTCCACGTTGAAGTAAAGGTTGCAAGAAGGGTTCTAGGGAAGGGTTCAGGAAGGAGCAAAAAGGAGGCTGAGCAGGCTGCGGCTAAGAAAGGGCTTGAAAATCTTGAGACGTCAGGTCAAGCAGAATCTTCTAGATGAATTCCAAAATCCTCTAACTTTTTTGCAAGCGTATTTCTATTTATTCCCAGAATTTTAGCGGCTTTCTTCTTATTACCCTTGGCTATTTTCAGAACTGCTTCAATAAGTGGTTTTTCGACACTTCTCATAATCAAATCGTAGATTCCATTAGGGAGAGGCTCTTGAGTTAAATCAATCAAGTTTAACAACCTTGCAGTTATTAATTCATCCAAAGAGTCCTCTTCTTTCACTTTCATTCCTTCTAAGTAGGGAGCAGCTTCAAGAAGCACTTGAGATGTAATCATTGCATCAGAAGAAAGAACTAGCACTCGTTTTATAGTGTTTTCAAGCTCCCTTACGTTTCCGCGCCAGTTGTATTTTAGGAGTATTTCTTTTGCTTCATCAGAAATTATTCTCTTACCTACTCCAAGTTCCTTTCCATATTTCTCAAGAAAATGTTCTGAAAGAACAGGAATATCCCCTTTTCTCTCTCTAAGAGGTGGAAGCTCTATAGTTATTGCATTAAGCCTATAGAAGAGGTCTCTTCTGAAGGCTCCTTTTTCGACTTCCTTTTCAAGGTTTTTATTGGTTGATACAATTACTCTAACATCTACCTCGACAGGTTTTTCACCACCTAGGCGGTAGAATTGTTTCTCTTCTAATACTCGTAGAAGCTTTGTCTGAAGCTCAGGGGTCATATCTCCTATCTCATCCAGGAGAAGAGTTCCTCTGTTGGCATCTTCAAATCTTCCTTGTTTTCGAATTGTTGCCCCTGTAAAAGCACCCTTCTCGTATCCAAAAAGCTCACTCTCAAGAAGTTCCTTTGGAAGTGCCGCTATGTTTACAGGCACGAACATTTCATCTCGCCTTCGGCTGTTGAAGTGTATTGCACGGGCGACAAGCTCCTTTCCAGTTCCACTCTCTCCTGTAATAAGAACTGTTAGATCCTTCTCAGCCACTCGCCCTATAGTTTTATAAATTTTAAGCATAGCAAGAGATTCCCCAACTATTCCCTGATGTGGTTCCAGTAGTTCGGTTTCTCTAAGTGCAGCACGAAGGAGTTCTAACTTTTTCGAGTTTTCATGGTTCTCTATTGCTCTCTCAACAGTTAGCTTTACCTCGTCTAGGTTGAATGGCTTTGCTATATAATCATAGGCACCACGCTTCATAGCTTCAATTGCATTTTTTACGGTGTTTTGGGCGGTGATGATAATTACAGGAATATCAATCCCTATTAACTTTAGTTCCTTAAGGACTTCAAGCCCATTCGAATCTGGCATTTTTATGTCTAGTATAATTAAGGAAAAATTATCTGAGGTTGCTTTTCGAATCGCCTCTGAGCCATTTTCGCCGAATTCAACAGTGTAGCCTGCCTTCTCTAGGCATCTTCCGAGAACCCACCTAATACTATCTTCGTCGTCTACTACTAAGACCCTTTGTTTCATCTTATTATAACAATACCTTACATAACCCCTTTTAGAAGCCTATAACATTTGGTTGGTATCAAACACATTTTATAAAAGACTTCTTTGTAGTTACTTTTTACCTTATGACCGCGAGTTATATCTTGTTTGTATTAAGAACTAAGATCTAAACACTCCTATCTTATCTTTTCTCATTATTTATATATATCGGTAGATATACCTTGAATACCGTACCCTTTTCTAGCTGACTCTCTACAAATATTGCTCCGCCGTGCTTGGCTATAATTTGATATGCAATAAAAAGCCCGAGCCCTGATCCCTCTTTCTTAGTAGTGTAAAAAGGTTTATATATTTTTTGGAGGATCTCTTTTGAGATTCCAGATCCGGTATCCCTAATCTCTACTAATATCGCCTTTTCACCCTTAAGTTTGTAATCAGTGATCCATCTTGTTGTGATTTCAATGCTCCCTCTATTAGGGATTGCTTGAATAGAGTTTTTTATAATGTTTAGAAAAACCTGCTTGAGAGAATCTTTATTCCCAAGAACCGGGGGCAGTGTAATATCAAAATTCTCAACAAATTTAACCCTCTTACCGTCTCTTGATTTTGACTCTAGAAATACAATCACTGAAATAATGTCATGAATATCCACGGGCTCAAGCACTTCTTTAGGTAGTGGCTCAATCTGTCCGAGCCTATCGAGGAGGGTGCAAAGTCTATCCACTTCTTTTGTTATTATATCTGCACACTTTTCGGTGACGTCTATTGTCTTTTCTTGAAGTAGTAGCTGCGCTGCGCCTTTTATTCCACTCAAAGGATTTTTTAACTCATGTGTAAGTCCAATAAGAAGTCCCTCTAATGTTGAAGCGGAACTCTTCTGAAGATTTTTCTCAATAAGGAATTTTGCACTCGATAGGTCTTTTATTTGAAGGATCACGCCTAATGCATTACCTTCGTCCGAAATCAAGGGGGAGGAAACCACTTGAATTGAGACCCTTTCTCCACCTTTTAATACTGGGTTAATCTCATCACCAAAGACTGTGCGCTCATCTAGGATTGATTTTTCAGCAATCTCCTCCATTTCTTCAGGCAGGACCGTAGAAGAAGATATTCCCCGAGCTTTCTCCCTCGAGATTTTAAAAATCGTCTCTGCTGCATGATTCAAGCTGATAATATTAAAGGATTTATCAAGCACTACGATTCCATCAGGAAGTGCATCGAGAATGTCCTGGAAAAAATCCCCCTTTGTTTTAGTAACTCTATTCATTACGAGAGATCTACTATCCTTATAAAAACACTTTTTGATTTTATAACTGGGAATCTGTCTATCTCCTCAATAGCAGACATCAAATCTCTTTCCTTTGCCTCATGTGTCATAATGACTACAGGAACCTCTCCCCCGATATGCCTTCCCTTTTGGATTACTGATTCAATGCTTATGTTATTCCTGCCGAGACTTCCAGCGATTTGACCCAGTACTCCCGGTCTGTCTTCTACCTGAAACCTTAAATAATACTTTGTAGTTATTTCACTAATAGGAACTAGACCAGAGGGAATTGAAGTCGTTCCTTGTAAGGATTTTGGCAGCGAAGAATGAGAATTACCAAGCATGATATTTCTTGCAATCTGTGCAATGTCACTTACAACTGCGCTTGCCGTAGGCATCATGCCTGCTCCCATTCCGTAAAGCATATTGGGGCCCACTGCATCTCCGATTATATAAATGGCATTAAATGCTCCTGACACATCGGCGAGGGGAGTGCCTTTTTCAACAAGTGTCGGATGAACTCGTGCTTCTATCCCCCGGTTTTCTCCTTTAGCTATTGCTAAAAGTTTTATCTTATATCCAAATTCATCAGCGAATGAGATATCAAGTGGGGTGATACTACGGATCCCTTCTACATGGATTCTTTCAAACTCAACAAGAGCCCCAAATGAAAGCATAATGAGTATTAAAAGCTTATGTGCAGCATCAATGCCGTCAATGTCGAGTGATGGATCGGCTTCGGCATAGCCCTCGTTTTGCGCCTGATTTAGTACATCATTAAACTCTCTTCCTTCTTCAGACATCTTGGAAAGTATATAATTTGATGTGCCATTTATTATTCCGTAGATTGATAGAATTCTATTGGCTATATAGCCTTCTCTTATTGCTCTAATTATGGGAATTCCACCAGCGACGCTTGCCTCAAAACCAACCTCAACGCCTTGTTCAGAGGCGGCTTTGAAGATTTCTCTGCCATGTAAAGCAAGGAGTGCCTTATTAGCTGTTACAACGTGCTTCCTTTTTCTTATAGCACCTAGAATAAAATCTTTAGCCACAGAAGTTCCACCAACAAGCTCAATCACAATTGGAATCGAACGATCTTCTATTATTTCCCAAGCATTGGTTGTAAATAAAGCTCTGGGGATCTCGATGGGTCTTTTTCTCTCGGGGTCTATATCAGCAATTCTCTTTAACTGGATTCTGGCGCCGAGCCTATCTTCAATGATGTCCTTATTTTCATTTAGAACTTTTATAACTCCGCAGCCTACGGTTCCTGCTCCAATTAACCCAACGTTAATCACATCCATAAGTGGTTCTCCTTATTTATAAAACGACCTTTAGAGTTACAGCATTTCATAGTAAAGGTTAAAAAAGTATACATTATTTTAGGTTTGACAATAAATTAATCTTGGCTAAATTATGGTATTATTTGATGCTGCTTTATCTCTATCGCAGCTTGATTCCATGCGCAGTGTGCATGGAATGGTAATAAGCAATGATAGAGATGGCAATAAAGAGAATGCGCATAAATGGAAATCCGAAGCATAATGTGGGGCCGTAGCTCAGTTGGGAGAGCGCTTGAATGGCATTCAAGAGGTCGAGGGTTCAAATCCCTTCGGCTCCACCAATGATTTCGAGAAGTTACGGCACTCTTTCATCTCTCTAAATTCTCATTGCTACGGAAATTGCTACGGTTCTGCTACAATTCTAATGCAAAACCATACAAAGGGATACAAAAGCTATTATCATAATATCTTGTGAATAAAGGGAATTATACAACTGCATACTATTTGACACTAAGGCATACAAAC
>LDXN01000031.1 GCA_001443445.1 Candidatus Dadabacteria bacterium CSP1-2
CTAACTTGCCAAGGCAGTTTACTCGAACTATTTCTTACTTCTTTTCTCCTCCAACCATCTGATCAACAGATAAATTCCCTGCACCCCACACTAGGAGAGATAGTGAAAGTCCGATAAGAGCAAGGCTATACTCGATTCCATGTCCCATGTTCGGGACGTTGAACCAGTTTAAAAAGAACCCGTTCTGAAGATGAACCTTAAAGATTGCAACAAGCATAGCAGTTGTAAGACCAAGCGCTGCAAGGCGTGTAAAAAAACCCAAAATAATAGCGATCCCTCCAAAGAACTCGGTTATTATCAGAAGAATAGCAAGAAAAGCGGGAACACCACTCTGCTCAAAAAATTGAATAGTTCCTGACCATCCGGATCCACCAAACCATCCAAGAAGCTTTTGCGATCCGTGGGCAAAGAATATAATGCCAAGAGTAAGACGGGCAAAAATAGGCGCCCATGATGGGTATGTTTTAAATATCCACATGATTATACCTCCTTTAAGCTAATATCAAACACATATCATAATATATATTTCATTAAGAAATCTCAATCCCATTTAAATTAGGTGAAATGGTTAAGCAACATTTATACAGGGATTCCTCGCTTTGCTCGGAATGACAAAAAGAGATTTAAATTAGGTAAAATGGATGACCAACCCTTAAAGGGGGAATACTAGCATCATTATTGAAATTGCAAACATTGTTCTTCCGGTATTTCTTATAACTTTCATAGGTTATCTATTTGGCAAAATAAGGAAAATAAACCTTACTGCAATAAACGATTTCGTTATATACATATCAACCCCGTGTTTAATATTACATTCACTAGCTAAAGAACCCATTGAAATTTTCCTTGCTGGAAAGGTTTTTCTCTCAGTACTCTTAATTATTGGTGGGTCTCTTGTTATAGGCTATTTGATAATCAAATCACTCAACTTACCTATAAAAGTGTATCTTCCACCAGTTCTTTTTGCGAACACAGGCAACATGGGGCTTCCTCTAGTGCTCTTTGCATTTGGAGATGCTGGATTTAACGTAGGAATCCTTTACATGGTCTCCGTAACTATAGTCCATTACACCTTAGGCATCATGATTTTGAGTTTTGATGAAAGCCCGTTTGAGGTATTTAAACTCCCACTAATATATTCAGCAGCTCTAGGAATACTACTTAGTGTAACTGGATGGTCTATGCCTACTCTTGTTGACAGAGCTATACATCTTTTAGGAGACGCAAGTATACCAACTATGATCTTTGCGCTTGGATATAAACTAGCTGAGGTTGCTATATCAGAGGTAAAAAAGTCTTTCGCCTTTGGAGGGCTCCGAATCGGCCTCGGATTCGTTTTGGGAGTGGGAATGGTAAAAATTCTTCACTTAAATGGTGTCGCTTCTAGTGTAGTAATCCTGCAGTCAGCAATGCCCCCTGCCATATTTAATTTCGTTCTTGCAGAAAGGTATAAGCAGGATTCCCAAGTAGTAGCATCAATCATTATGGCAGGGACTTTGATTTCAATTGTTACCACCCCTATTATTATTGCTTATTTGATCAGGTAAGTTTTCTTAATTATATAACCAATGGGATAGATTTAGACTCCGTATTTACTTCCTATGTTGGAACTACTTTCTCTACTTCCCTTTCAAGGTCAAGCTCTGTAAAAAGACCGATTGAATGCAGGGCATCATTTGCCTCGTCTAAAGATTTAGAACCTGAAACCAGCCTTGCTGGCTTTGAAATCATTTCGTAGACAACCCGAGGAGAGAGATAGAAAGTAATTGTTGATGTAAGAGATAAAGTAACCATCCTTGTTCCTCGACGAATAGTTGTTTTCCCTGTTGCCCCTTTTGCACATTCAACAGGGATTCTGCTTGCCTCAGTTGAAACCCTTGTGAGGACCATTTCGAGATCAGTGAGAATTTGAGGAGTAATCCCCCAAGCCCCAATAAGCCCTCCTTCTTTTGCAACTATGCTAAGAGACCTTTCTAATTCCGTATGTTCTAGTTCCCCATCGCTTCCGTAACCGAAAACCCCTAAAAGAGCAACACGCTTTTTCTGAAGCTCTGAAAGCGCAGAAATCATTATAGAATCAGCAAGTGGGCTAGCAAGCCCCTTCTCATCTCCAAAAGCGAGGGAATCTCCCCCTACATCTATTCCTATCAATAGATCTGCTTGTAGCTCATTCATAGCCTTACTTAAACCATTCACTACGCCTTCTACACCCTTTGTTATATCAACCAGAAGCACTTCCTTTCCGTATATCTCGGCTATTTCAGTCTCAGCAAATCTTACCCCGGTTGTGGTCACCGTATCTTTATTTGCAAACCAAACGGTACTATTCAAGGGTCTTATATTTTTAATCTCATTAAAAGCTCGCGGACCAGGGATAGGATCATAAACGAACCTTTCCCAAGGAAGGCCCCCAAGAACACATTCTATACCAAACATCTCAAGGAGCCTTGCTGTAGGAATAGTTCCAACAATATCACCTCCACCCCCTATTCCCAAGAGTATTGCCTTTGTGGATTTTCTTAATATCTCTTCAAGAGACAAATTGGACTCCATCTGAGAATAGCGCCTCCTTTTTACATAACTATCCTTATTATCACTTGATTCGGTAAATTGCTTGAAGCGTAATTTTACGCTTATTCCAATATAACCCTTTGCAAGTAAGATATAATACCACAATAGAGAAAACACTGAGCTTCAGAGGAGGGTCTTATCCCGTTTTTGATGTAAAATATAGTGGAAGGGTGAATCTCATTAGCCGTCATTTTGCGAGCATAAGCAAAGCAATCTGTTTGAGATCCCTCACCGCTCTTTAACCTATGCCGAAGACAAGGTTTCGGTTGACGCTTCCTATAAATTTCTTCTTAACTTCGTTGCTCAGATTAACGGTCATTAGAAACGATACTTCACAATAACTTAACGAGGTGAACCATGATAAAACTATACGATTACCCACAATGTCCATTTTGCAGAAAGGTAAGAATCGTTCTTGCCGAAAAGGGTATCGAATACGAAAGAATCCTTGTCGATCTTAGAAAGAAGGAACAGAAAAAAGAGGATTTCCTTAAACTCAATCCCTACGGCAAGGTTCCGGTGCTTGTTGACAATGATGTTTTGATTTATGAATCGTCTATAATTAACGAGTATCTCGATGAAAAATACCCAAATCCTCCGCTCATGCCTAGCAATTTTGCAGCTAGAGCGAAAGTACGGATTTTAGTGGATTTTTGTGAATCTCATTTCTACCCTCCCTGGTATAACATCTATAGAGAAATTACCTTTAAAACCGAGCATGAACGGAATGACGATTTAATAGAAAAAAGTAAAAATGAAATAAAAGAACATCTTTATCGTCTAGAGCAGGAACTAGAAGGGAAAGATTATTTAGCAGGCTCTTACAGTCTTGCTGATGTAACCTTTACACCCAAGGTTGCACCCTTTGACTCGCTTGGGATTCAAGTGGATTCCGAACTCAAGAACGTAAGAAGTTGGGTAGAGAAAATTAAATCAAGACCAAGTTATCAGGCCATTTAGACTGTGGATTTAAAAACATAGCCACAGAGTTCACGGAGAAAAGAAAGATATTTGTGTTTTTTTCTCAGTGTTCTCCGTGGCAAATCTTCTATTCTGAAATTGGCAGTTAGGATTCTTCAATAAGTTTTCTCTTCTTAAAATAATCCTTTTTCTTCCCGACCGATTTTTCGTAAATAAAATCTGCAAGGAATAGTCTTTTTTCATCAAGAGTTGATAGCTTCTTTAAGTCCCTTTCTACCCAGAGATTTAACTTTATTCTCTCCTCTTCTGTGTAAGGATTGGGAGGAAGGGTAAGAACGTACGCCTCTTGAATTAGCTTCTTATAATTATTCCTTAATGTAAGAATATGCTTCGTATCTGTCCTTTCAGGTATAGGTTCAAATTTGAGCTTACTGTTAAAAAGACCTGTAAGAGAAAAAATTGACTTGCTTTTTTTATTATTATTCTCCTCTCCTGGGATTTTATAATATGTCCTTCCCAGCTCTTCAAATGGAACAATAAATCCCTCTTTAATTATAGGATCGAGTTTTTCCTCTACACGGAAAATATCGGTTTCCACTATCACAGACATTTCCCATATGGAAAGAGGTCCCCTTTCTTTGATTAGCTTAATAAACGTCGATGAATCGACAGCTTGTGTGTAACTCATAACAAATTAATAATGATGATAAAATTTAAAGTGCTGTCAATAGTAAATTCATATACTCTTTTTATATTAAAAGTATGTTTAATTATAATTCCTATTTAAAGAATCATATACACAAGTAGATATAGGAGGACCATAAATGTTAATTCTTAAATCTGCTTTACTATTTATAATCGCTGGGCTTTGTGAGATCGGAGGCGGTTACTTGGTGTGGCTTTGGCTTAGAGAGTCTAAGGCACTTTTTATCGGCGTTCTCGGTGGGTTAATTTTGTTCCTTTATGGTGTAGTCCCGACCTTTCAGCCTGCTCACTTTGGCAGAGTTTATGCTGCATACGGTGGCGTCTTTGTTGTTCTATCCCTTCTTTGGGGATGGCTGATAGATAATAAAAGACCCGATCCTTTTGACCTATTTGGTGGATCACTTTGTTTAATTGGTGTTGCAATAATTATGTGGTGGCCTAGGGGTTAAGTGATTATATAGAGGAACAAAACCATTATCATTGAAGGATTAATAGTAATACCTATATTGAAAAACTAAAAAACAGTATAGTTCATCATATTCAGACAATTGATCGCCTCCAATGAACATTTTCAAACCCTAATATTACTTAACATCAGTTATCATCCCAGATTTGCAGCTGGCATGACTTTGTAAGCGCGCGAGTTGTTAGATAACATTTCTAATTGAGCAATTCATTATGAAACAACACCCTCAAGCATTTTGGAGTATTCCTGCTGCTGAGTTGCTTGATCGACTTAAAACTACTCCTCAGGGTTTAACGAGAGGCGAAGCCCAGGAACGACTCACACGCTATGGGTACAATCTTCTAAAACCCAAAAAACGATTTGACGCACTTTCGCTTTTTCTAGCTCAATTCAAGAGTCCAATTATTCTCATACTTATCTTTGCAGCAGCATTATCTTTTTTCCTTGGTGATCATACTGACGCAGTCATAATCTTAGCAATAGTCTTTGTAAGTGGCCTTCTTGGATTCTGGCAGGAACGGGGGGCGGCAAACGCAGTGACAAAGTTGCTTTCTATCGTAGAGATAAAAGCGATTGTGATTCGCGATGGAAACTCCATAGAAATCTCTATTGAAGAGATTGTGCCCGGAGATCTTGTCATCCTTAATGCCGGAGACGTCATACCTGGAGATTGCTTAATTTTAGAATCCAAGGATCTGTTTGTTGATGAAGCGACTTTGACAGGAGAAACCTATCCTGTAGAAAAAACGGCTGAAACGCTGCCACCAGAAAAGCCTCTCAGTAAACGTACGAACACTCTCTTTATGGGAACTCACGTTATTAGTGGTAATGCAATAGCAGTGGTTGTGTACACCGGGAAAAAAACCGAATTTGGCAAGGTTTCTGAACGGCTGAAACTCAGGCCACCTGAAACAGAATTTGAACGCGGCGTAAGGCGATTTGGATATTTTCTCATGGAGGTCACACTGGTACTGGTAATTGCCATATTCGCTATTAATGTCTACTTAGCACGCCCAGTTTTGGACTCCTTTCTCTTTGCTTTAGCACTAGCTGTCGGCTTAACCCCGCAGCTGCTGCCGGCGATTATCAGCATCAATCTCGCCCACGGTGCCAAACGTATGGCGCTGAGCAAGGTGATTGTCAAACGCCTCTCCTCTATCGAAAACTTCGGTAGTATGAACGTACTCTGCTCGGACAAGACCGGCACCCTAACAGAAGGGGTTGTGCGCTTACACTCAGCCATTGATACCGACGGCAATGAAAGCGAAAAAGTCCTTCTTTACGCCTACCTAAATGCCTCTTACGAAACAGGCTTTACAAACCCGATAGATGAAGCCATCCGTAACCAATGTCAGCTCGATATCTCAACCTACCAAAAGCTGGATGAGGTACCCTATGATTTTATTCGAAAGAGACTTAGCATCTTAGTCTTAAAAGACGATAGAAAACTGATTGTGATGAAGGGCGCGCTCCAGAATGTGCTCTCTGTCTGTTCATCAGCAGAGACATCTTCTGGAACGATCGTTGATCTAACAGCTCTCGAGGAACGCATTCAGAGGCTTTTTGAAGATTTTGGAACTAAGGGTTTTCGCATGCTAGGAATTGCATATCGAGATATAAGCCCTGACTCACACATCACTAAGGACAGTGAAACTAATATGACATTTTTGGGATTTCTCATTTTCTATGATCCACCAAAACCTAGGATTTTCGAGACTATTAGCCGCCTCAAACAACTTGGTATTTCACTAAAGATCATATCTGGAGACAATCAAATCATTGCTTCCTATGTCGGCCAACAGGCAGGGTTAGCAAATTCACAGATCCTCACAGGCAATGAGCTTCGCCAGATGAGCAACGAGTCTCTACTTAAACAAGTGAACGACGTAAACGTCTTCGCTGAGGTCGAGCCCAATCAGAAAGAACGCATAATTCTCTCTCTAAAGAAAACCGGAAATGTCGTGGGTTATATGGGAGATGGCATCAACGATGCCTCGGCACTCCATGCCGCCGATGTCGGCATTTCTATTGATAGCGCTGTGGATGTCGCCAAAGAGGCAGCCGACATCGTGCTGCTTGAAAAGGACCTAGGTGTTCTTGAGCAGGGTGTGCGAGAAGGGCGAACGACCTTTGCCAATACGCTGAAATATGTATTCATGGCGACAAGCGCTAATTTCGGAAATATGTTCAGCATGGCAGGAGCATCCCTCTTTCTACCCTTCCTTCCATTGCTACCCAAGCAAATTCTGCTTACAAATCTACTGACCGATTTTCCAGAGATGGCCATAGCTACCGATAGCGTGGATACAGAAATGACCGACCAGCCTCGGCGCTGGGATATTAAGTTCATCCGTAACTTTATGCTAACGTTCGGCGCTGTAAGTTCGGTATTTGACTATCTAACCTTTGGTGTGCTTCTTCTTATCCTCAATGCTACAACTGATCAATTTAGGACTGGTTGGTTCATGGAGTCTGTAATCTCTGCTTCAGCCATTGTGCTTGTTATTCGCACTCGTAAACCCTTTTTCAAGAGTAAGCCGGGGAAGTATTTGGCTATAGCTACGCTTATGATTATTGGAGCAACGCTTATTCTCCCTTTTACTCCTCTTGCAGAGATCTTTAGTTTTAAGCCTTTGCCAATTTCATTTCTTTTCGTTTTGGGGGGAATTCTTGTGCTGTACATTATTGCGGCAGAAATGGCGAAGAGGGTCTTCTACAAAAAGGTGAAAAATTAACGAAAGATGACTTAAGAGACCCGATACTTTTGACTTATTTGGTGGCTCAATTTGTTTAGTTGGTGTTGCCATAATCATGTGGTGGCCGCGGGGTTGAGTTATTATGTCGAAGAACTATTAACTCTCCTCAGCGCAGGAGACACCAGATTTGGATGATATTTTTGAATCGCTTCAGCAAGCATTTTTATAATATCTTTAATATCCCACTGCGCACCCTCAGACATTCTAAGGTTAGTAAGATGATAGAGTTCCCATAGATCGAAACTCCCCATTATGCGCCTGTTATGTGCATTTGTGACAACGTAGCCTGCAAGTTCAGGAAGGCTCTCATTCATTAATTTTTCATATAAATTCTCACACTTCTCTGTAGCGTTTTCGAGCAATTCTTCTGATCCAGCTTGTCTGACATTTGGAGGCACTGTAATTCCATTTGAGACACTTGGCTCCTGAGTAACCCAGTTTACCTTCCTGTGTCTCAATAGCTGATGCCAGCAGGCTTCACTAACGACGAACTCTGCCTCATATTCAATGAGCTTGAAAACATTTAGTGGATTATCATGCTTACCGAGTTTCTCTATTACCTTCCTAAGTATTATTAATTTACTCTCCAAATCTGTTTTTTGAGTTTCTTTCTCGATATCCTCATATCCTAAGTCTGAATGTTCAAAGAGGATTGCCTTTATCATCTTATCTATCGCTACCTCTTCGGGATTAGATTTATCTTTTCCAGTCCAGTCTAATAACCTGACTGTAGGGGTTTGATTAATCAAACCCCTGCTCTTTGAGGAAGAAATAGAATGAGATATATGTTCAAGCTCATGTCTTGTCTCTTTAATGTACTTGTTTTCATTTGCGTATTTTACTAAAGTAGGTACTGAGATCCTTACTTCCCTTTTTATTTCCTCTGCCCTCTTTCTCGCCTCTGGATATCTACTTGAAAGGAGTTTTGTGAGAGAATCCTCTATGGCTCTTGCGTTACCAGACATTCCCAAATTAGTATAGGTTGCAAGACTAAGAGCATACCTCGCGTCTTCAAAAGCTATTTTTTCCAACGCTCTAAAGTGTGTTTTTTCATCCGTTCCTTCTGGAGTAGGAATCTCATTCTTTAGAAATTCGTATAGCTTATCGTTTATTTGGACGTAAGTATCGTAAAGGTAATTATTAAGTTCTACGTATTCATTAAGAAGAGAAGGTTTTTCGGCTAGTTCCTCTGGTACATAGAAATCTCCCCTTCTGGGCTTCTGGTATCTCTGGGAGTATTCAGTAAAGGATAGATATTCATTTGAAAGCTCTAAAAGGGATGAAAATAGACGGGATACATTTTCAATCCCTATGTGAACCGTTGCGTGCTCTGCAACTGATGCATGACCGTAGTGGAGAACCCACTTTTCATGGAATTTTGTTGCCCTTTCCTGGCCAAGCTCTTCTTCCTTTATTACAACACCAATATTTTCTCTGAAGCCCTTAGGACTTCTACTTACATACGCAAATATGACTGCTATTACCTCTTCAGGGAGATTACTTACAGTGTATATATCCTTGTCAGTGTTTGAGACGTATTTTTTTATTTCATCAGGAACCAAGTCCCTTTCTTCAGGCATTTATCCTCCATAAATTTTAAGTAACTTTTTACCACAAAGACACTAAAACACGAAGTTAGAATTCAGAGGTCAGAAGTCTTTTTTATTCCGGATTCTGTCTTCTGTATTCTGGCTCCTGAAACAAGTTTAAACTCATATTTTTCCTTTGTGCCTTAGTGGCTGAATAATTACAATTTTACCCCCAAAACCCCCACTTTTTCCTTCATTCCTGGGGTTGATTATAAAAGGCCTCTGTTAATGTAGGTGTGATAAAATTCATAAGAAAGAGTGTTCCCAGATCTGAGAGCCCAAGAAGCACCTCACCGTCCTCAGACTCACTTCCGAGAAGTACTGATGACAAGCGCTTTGCAAAATGAATCTGCGTGGCAGAGCTAAGTGCATCTCCCCTCTGTCTGTCAAGGTTTCTGTATTCTTCAATCCTTTCGAACAATGAATTGTCCAGCCCCCCAACTCTATCTACAAACTGCTCAACAAAACCTCCGACTTCTTCAGGGTTCTGAAGATAACCATTCATTCTTAGTAGAATCGGAAGGGCATGAGTGGTAAATCCAAGGATTTCTTCACGCACTCCTTCTTTTTTTTGTGGAGTAATTTCATAGAAATACTCTGCAAATTCAGGTTTGTTTATAATTTCATTAACCCCTTTATTAAATTTATCAGCAAGTAATTCAACCTTTCTGTTTAGTTCTTCTGTTTTGCTTTTATTTTTCATTATATTTTTACTCTTTTATGTCTTAAGAATATATCAAAGTTGTCTCAATAATGCCACTCTCTACAAAGTATAAATTAGAGGAATAAACAACAGTGGCATATTGAAATCAATATGGTTGAGGTATCAGATGAATACAATGAGTGTATTTGAAGTTGCACTTGAAAAATTGTTTGACTGTAAACTATATTTAATAAAGAAGCCGGCAACAAGTTGCAGCGTATCAGGGTGTAAAAGATAGTCTCTTTAATCAATGTCATGACAGCACAAAAATGTCATTGCGAGGGACGAAGTGACGAAGCAATCTAAATACGGGATTGCTTCACTTCGTTCGCAATGACCGAGAAAAACGAGTAGCAAGCTACAGGAATTCTCAAGTTAAATATTAGATGCTTAAAAACCCATAATAGGAGGTTCAACTATGACGCAACAGGAATTGGAAAAGCTCTGGCAGGAACACACCACGGCGGAGTTTGTGAAAAGGGATCTGGAGGCAACCATGGCAACGATGACTGATGATGCGTACATCAACATAGTACCGTTGAATATAAATGCGCGTGGTAAAGATATGGTGCTGGCGTTCTATCGTGACATCTTGATTCCGTCGGTTCCTGACGATCTTCAGGCAACAATCGTAAATCGTGTCATAGGTGAGCGATATTTAGTGGACGAAGTGAGCTTCACCTTGACGCACAGCAAGCGGATGGATTGGTTACTGCCCAACGCGCCTCCTACCTTCAAAAAGATAGAGCTTGACCACGTCGTGGTGGTAGAGTTTCGAGGTAACAAAATCGTGGGTGAACGGGTTTACTGGGACCAGGCTACAGTTCTAAAGCAGGCTGGACTGCTGAAGGATTAAGCTTTAAGATACCTCGATTCCTTCTTTTACTCTCTTTAGCAGATAGGGAAGTACCTGACTTGGCTTCCCATAGATTACCGCATCCACATAATCATCTGCTTGGCTCTCTCTTTCACTTATTATTACTACTTTAGCCCCCCTTTCCTTTGCAAGCGTAGGAAGCGAAGACACAGGTTGAGTATCTAAAGATGCACCAATAATAAGAAAGAGGTCACAGTTATGAAGCATCATCCATGCTTCTCTAACTTCCCAATGTGGAGGCGGCTGTCCTGGAAAAGAAATAGGTGGTTTTAAAATATCTCCACCACATTCCTCACACTCAGGAACATCTTTTCCTTTTTCAAGAACACCCAGAATCCTATCTATCGGGTAGTCCTTTCCACAATTAGTACAGGTTACCCATAGCATTGTGCTATGAAGCTCTATTACTGTTGATTGTCCTGCACGATGATGAAGTCCATCTGTTGTTTGGGTAAAAAGGCAGTCAAGCTTACCAATCATCTCAAGTCCTACAAGCGCTTCATGGGCTGGATTCGGTTGAGCGTTTGCAAGTGAGGGATAGATTTCTTTAATCTTCTTCCAGTACTGGGCTCTTACATCTCTACTTGCACGAAAATCGTTTATATGGGGATTAAACTTTGGATCTGAAAAATCAGGCACACCTGATTCAGCAGATAGTTCAACTCCGGTAAGCACAACTATCTTGTTCGCATCTTTAATCCAATTAACTACAGTTTCTAATACGTCCTTTGTCATTTATATGGATTATAATATTTATAGCTAAAAGATGTCAACAAAAGGAAAAAACTTCCATCCTAAGATTCGGCCTAAACTAAGAGGGTTGATGCCTTTGACGCACGAACTCAATTATTGCTGGTAGAACTGAAATGATAATGATAGCCAAGATTATAAGCGCAAAGTTATTTTTTACTAAAGGTATATTACCAAAAAAATACCCCCCTAATACAAAGGTTACAATCCAACCGATACCACCAAGAACGTTGTAAGCGATGAATCTTTTGTATGTCATGCGTCCGATACCAGCCACAAAGGGTGCAAATGTACGAATAATTGGAATAAATCTCGCTATAATAATTGTCTTTCCACCATATTTTTGGTAGAACCGATGAGTGCGGTCTAGATACTCCTTGTTGAACAAACGAGATTTTTCCTTTGAGAACACCTTTGGCCCCACGAGGTACCCGATCCAGTAGTTTACAGTATCTCCGGCGATAGCTGCGATGCTAAGAAGGATAATTATCAAACTAAGATCTAGTGAACCGAGGGCAGCAAATGTACCTGTAGCGAATAGAAGTGAATCTCCTGGCAGGATGGGTGTTATTACTAACCCGGTCTCACAAAATATGATTAGAAAAAGAATCCCATATGTCAAAGTGCCGTAACTTCTTATAATTGAATCAAGATATTTATCGAGATGAATTAGGATGTCGGCAAAATCTTTTAAAAATTCCATAAAATGTCCTTAAATTGTAGGGGGATAATTTAAATTAATTAAAACGATTTCACAAGCATTAAACTGTTTTCTTGTTTTATCCATTGTCCACTAGGACAAAATAGAAATTGAACTTCTACTTGTACGGATGTATTGTTTTAATAGAGTTTAGAGAATTTTCACGAATCTAAACATTCATTTATGAAGGTTTATTTAAGTAAGATTGTAGTTGTTTCGCTCATTTTTATTTGTTCCCTCCTTATTCCATCTTATGCAAAGGAGATATATAAGTGGGTTGATAAAGACGGATTAGTTCACTTTACAGATAACCCTTCTAGCATTCCCGAGGAGAAAAAAGATGAGGCCATCATTATTGGAGAAATTAGTGATGGCTCAGATGAGGAAGTGGAAACGTTAGAAGCGGCTCCTGCTCAATCGGAAGAGGAAGACCTTGAAGAAAGCTCAGAAGAGGAGAGAAAAGAAGAAGCTATAAGGCAATTTTGGAGAAGCCGTGCACTAGAAATAGAGGCTGAAGAAAGAATGATTCTTGAGGAAATTGAAATCACGAAGAAGCTAATGAGTGCAAAGAAAGGGGAGGTTGATTTCTTGCTTATAAACGGATACTTTGCGGACTATTCTATACTAGAACTTAGAAATCTCCAAGATTATCTAAAAGGGCTTCAAGACCAGTTGAGCTTATTCAAAGAAGAGAAAGCACAACTTAAAGATGAAGCCCGCCGAGCGGGAGTCCCACCAGGATATTTGAGACCGTAAAATATAGATGAAAAGGATTAAGATTATCGCAGGTGAGATTGAGGTTTTAGCAAATCTACACGAGACTAAGACTGCATCAGCTATATGGGATTCACTGCCATTTCGAGGAAAAGTTAATAGATGGGGAGATGAAATCTACTTTGAAATTCCCCTAAAACTTCCCAAAGAAAAAGAAGCGAGAGAATCTGTAAGAATTGGAGAACTCGGATACTGGCCTACGGGACATGCTTTCTGCATATTCTTTGGGATGACCCCTGTAAGCACAGAAAATGAAATAAAGGCGGCAAGCCCTGTGAATATATTTGGTAGAGTGGAAGGAAACCCAGAGATATTAAAGGGAGTCCCAGAGGGATCAGAAATTAGGGTGGAAAAGTTTTCCTGATTCAAAAAGCAACGTAACAGAATAGCCACTAAGACACCAAGACACTAAGTTATTAATGCAGGATTGATAATTAGAGATTTTTTAATTCACAATTGATAATCCCCAGCTCTTTATGAAAAATTTTATGTTGAAGTGTCTTCGTAACTAAACATTTACAAGCAACAATTTATAAAAAACAATGAATCCTTATATAGATAAAGCCATAGATTTAGCAAAGGAACTCAAACTGACAACTAGCCATCACCCTTGGGAAATTCAGCATGGTATTTTAGCAAACGGTACCGATTACAAAATATATGACCCATGGGGCAAAGAAGTCAATGCCTTGGATTTTCTCCTTCGTGGAACAAACGTGGGATGGTATCCAATTCAGGGAGGCATTGTTCGAGAGGATAAAAATGGTTACCCTTATTTCATAGAACAGGAAAAAGGACTCGAAGCGGAGATTCACGTAAATCTATTCCTAGGAGAGTTTTCTACCGTCGGTATAGACCTCGATTCAACTACCGTTCTAACCAACCTTGGAAACGAATATCCACTTAGAAAGGCTTTGGTGAGAGCCATGCTTTATACCTTCCCCGAAAAGTTGAAAGAAAGTAAAGAAGAGCCAAGTTGGTTGCTTACCTCTTTTGCAAGATACCTACCCATGGGTTCATGGAAGAACATTAAAGGAGAGGAGGTCAGACTCGAGGATATAATCGGATACGCTAATGAATTAGAATTAGGGTTTGGCTCGTGCTTTGGAACACACGTTATGGAGGGTATCGCAGTTGCTGTAACAAAATATATGGGAAAGACCGGATGTTCACCTCTAAAGCTTCAAGGCCCGTGGCGTGAGGCACATGAAAAGCTTGAGCTAGGAATTAAGTTAGTAAAAAAGCTTCAGAGAGAAGACGGGTCAATTCCACGCTTGTGGTTTAAGTCCGATACGATCCCAAGAAATCTAAATGAGTTTAAACTTGCATTAGAGCAGCTTATAGGAGCTACTTTTTTCAAACCGAGGGAGATCCTTTACACCACGGGACATACGCTAGACTGGCTTGTGCAATATGTACCCGTCCAAATACTTTCTCAGGAGTGGGTTGTAAGGGCTGTAGAAATTACTGCTAGAACTATAGCTAATAACTTCCATAAATTTTTAAAAGAGGTTTCTCCTCTTACACACGCAGTTCATGCGCTCAAGGTTTATAAAGATAAGTTAGGCAACAATTAGCGAATTACAAAATGAAGCCAAAAGAGATCAGTGAATTCAGCGATACTGCGCTATTAATCGTCTGGGATGACGGACATGAAAGTATCTATATTTATGAAGACCTCAGACAATCATGTCCCTGTGCTTCATGTGATGAACTTAGAAAATCGAGTAAAATCGGTCGTGAGGGTAAGCTGCCTTTTAAACGTATTATTCCCATGGGAACGTCTCTTCAAAAAGTAGAAATAAAACCTGACAGGATGGACCCAGTAGGTCTATATGCTTTAAGGTTTAAATGGAATGACGGCCATGAAACAGGAATATATTCTTTCGACTTTCTAAGAAAGCTATGTATGTGTGAGAAGTGCCAGCCTGCTTAAATAAAACTATAGCTGTTTAGCCACAGAGGTCACAGAGATAGATTTTTTAAGAAAAGATTCTATAAGCTCTGTGTTCTCGGTGGCTATGTAAAAATTTTCACTGTATCTCAAATACTATGTTTACCGTTGCGGTGACTGTAAGTTCACCTGGTTCAATTGGGGTTGGAGCGGCCTCCATAGCGGCTAATTTCTGAGCACCAAATTCCCTATATAGCGGTCTTGGCACCTCATAAGAAGGTGAGATTTTAAGAATCCTAACTATCTTTACCCCTGAGGCGTTAGCAACTATTTCAGCTGTTCCTTTTGCATCCTGTACTGCTTTGACTAACGCCTCCTTTCTATACTCCTCTCTTTTATCGCTCCCGAAGCTTATGTTCTCAATCCTGTTTGCTCCTACTTGAGTTGCGGAATCAATAAGTTTTCCGAGATCGTTAAGATTATGAGTTTCAACAACAACTTCGTTAGACGCTCTATACCCAGTTAGCTCAGTCTTTTTTGTTCTATCATTGTATTCATACAACGGATACAACTGATACCCTGTGGTTGAAATCTTATCACTCTTACCAATTTGAGGTTTAAGTTTATCCAAAACATTTTTCATCCTCTCTGCATTCTCTCTAACAGCATCTGAGGCCTTCTTCGCGGTCGTCTCAACAGAAAGCGTAAGATATGCTACATCAGGTTTTATTTTTATCTCTCCCCTCCCTGCCACCTCAAGCGTATTTTTCTCATACATCCCTGTTTGGGCAATTGCTCGGTTGCTCATTAAAAGCATTAAAATAAAAGTAATAAATCCAGCAATGAACAAAATAGAACTGCCTAGAAAATAAGACCTCTTTAACATTCTGCTTCCTCCTTTCAAGCTTCTCTCTTTACCTTACTTATAGAACCCTTTTTCTTCAAACATTGGATAATACTTTTTGTTTAAAGTCCAGAGCTTAAAGCCGTTTATTTTCGTCGCCGCTCCGATCAAAGAATCCGCCATTGTTACATTATGGGATTTTCCAAACTTATTAATAAATACTCCAGCAAGTTCCCCAACCTTCTTATCAATATCAATTACGCTGAAAGATTCAAGAAAGTGTTCTGTTTTTACCTTCTCTTTTTCTCTCACACCAGCATAAATCTCTGCTATCTGGATTGGGGTTATAAATACATAACCCTCAGTTTCAACGACTAGTTCTGTAAATCTTCTTTTTATAATTTCAATTCCTCTTAAAATAAACATAAGAATATCGGTATCAATAACTATCATAAATTCCGGTCTCTTCTGAGCTCTCTTATGTATTCTTCAACGTCAAATTTTCTATCCTTCCATATACCATAGACAGCCTCAGTCCGCCTTAGTATTTCCTCCACCCTTCGATTCATCCTGTTTTTTATGCTTTCACGTATAAGCTCAGACATAGTTTTCCCAGTAGTTTTGCTTTCTTTCTTTAAAAGCCTATAGAATTTTTCGTCAATATATATCTGCGTCCTTCTCATTTTATGATGTATATATACATTATATTATTTTAAATAATAATGCAAGGTGTAATAACCACTGCAAATAGCTAATTAGTTTTAATATATATCTGGACATCCATATCTTCCGACGAAACAAATGACGTTCCCTTTTTGTCGAGGTTGAGTCTCTCCTACAGGAAGGGATAAGGCAAACAAAATTTTATTGTTAGAGCGCTCTTCAAGTGCGATAAATTTCTCTTACAAGGATTACGTTACGCTTATTTTCCTACATCGAACTCAAGCTATTTTATCTATGGCTAAAAGATCTTCTTTACTAAACTTCCAACCCGCTCCTCCAACATTCTCTTCAAGCTGTGAAGGGCGTTTTGCACCGACTATTGCCGATGTTATAGCTGGATTAGACAAAACCCAAGCAACTGAGAGTTGACCCACAGTCTTTCCATATCTGCTTGCGATCTTCTCTAGCTTCTCAACGATTTTCAGATTTCTTCTAAATTGTTTTCCATGAAATAAATCAATATGAGGTTGCCAGCCCCCTGGATCAGGGAAAAGTTCTCCTGAGCGCCAGTCATTTTTTGGAAATTTTGTATCTTTTGCAAATTTTCCCGTTAGAAGTCCATAGGCTAGCGGACCATAAGCCACAACGCCAATGCCATTCTTAAGGCAAAAAGGAAGCAAGTCCTTCTCAATATCTCTCATAAGTAAGTTGTACGGAGGTTGAAGTGAAATTATTGGTCTTATCTTCATACATTCTTTCATCTGCTTTACAGTAAAATTTGAAACACCGACGTACCGGACTTTGCCCGACGTTACTAAATCATCCATCGCCCTCATTGTAACTTCGAAATACGTATGGTAATCAGGCCAGTGAACTTGATAAAGGTCTATATAATCAGTTTTGAGTCGCCTTAGACTTGCTTCAACTGCGCTCATAATGTGATGCCTTGTGCTTGAAAGAAACATGCAACCGTGCTCATCCCATGCAAGCCCGACTTTCGTAGCTATAATTACATCCTTTCTTCGAGAACCTAGAGCCTCTGCAAGAACTTTTTCTGAGTGCCCAAACCCATAAATATCTGCAGTGTCAAAAAAATTAATTCCGAGATCTAGCGCCCGCCTTGCGGCAGCTATAGACTCTTTATCTTCCGTCTCACCCCAACTTCCGCCCATTGCCCAACATCCAAACCCTATAGCCGAGAGCTTCAAGTCAGAGTTTCCCAGTTTTCGATATTCCAAACCTTTCTCCTTTTGGATTCTATCAATATGAAATTATTCTCGAGCAAAAATCTCGGGGAAGTCAATTATGTCGCAATCAGGTGGATCAATGCAGGGTTCAAATTCATCTTGATTGTTGTGGTCAGCAGCCATACCATAGCGGTGACCCAGTTCATGTTTCCAAAGGGGTAATTTTCCGCATCTCCCAAGACCCTCCTCTGCAATTATTATTAAATCAGAACCAAAGTAATATATGCCTGCACATATGCTCTTATCCACTGCGTCGCATTCAAAATTAAACGGTACCACAAAGACCATTAGCATCGAGAGTGGAAACACTGTATTTCCACTCGGAATCTTAAAATCATCGGACCCGATCTCAGAACCCATCATAAACTGACAGTCTAAAAAAACTTCCGCCCTTACATCGAGTAATTCCAGTATGTTATTTATATCTCCATCCACGTCATCTCTAATTGCAACCTGCATATCATATCCCGGAGTTCTGTGGTTGTAGTTCTGAGCAAGGGCATCTTCCTCTGTAATCATTGTATCCACATTTCCTGACGAAGTAGGTAGGAGGTCTTCGCCACAAGCTGATAAGAATATGATGAAAACAATCAAACTTACTAAAGGTATATGTCTCATCTTTTAATTTACGAGTTCGTATTAATCTCGATCAGTTTATATGCCTACTAATTTTGTATTCACTAGTTAAAGTTAAAGAATTCTACATAATAAATTCTCGATTACAACACTAAAAACCGAGTCATATACTCTTTTTTTTCAATTGACCGGATATAAATCGAAGAAACAACAAACTAAAGAGATATAAACAATTTATTATGGCATGACATGAATATATAAAAATTGAACAGTGTTCGATACTCATTCAATGAACAATAAAAGTAATAATATAGTTAAATCTAATTCCAGTTGCTAAGCTATGGTAAACTTACATTGATGGAAAAAATAATTAAGAATTGGGTTCATATTCCTGGCTTACACTGCGGTTCTGTAGCACTTAGAGATGTAATTACATATTATGGTTACAATCTCTCAGAAGCAATGTGCTTTGGTCTTGGCGGAGGGCTAGGTTTTTTCTACATAAAGGGTGAAAACATGAGCCCTTCAAAGATAATACACCTTCGGGGTCCCGGGAT
Source organism: Candidatus Dadabacteria bacterium CSP1-2 (assembly GCA_001443445.1). Lineage (GTDB taxonomy): Bacteria > Desulfobacterota_D > UBA1144 > Nemesobacterales > CSP1-2 > CSP1-2. Next base: position 18,594 of record LDXN01000031.1, read on the forward strand.
GGAACCAAATTTCTTTAGCTTAATAGATAAACCCACCTCATGGAAATATGAACCGAATGAGGAAAAAGCCTTTGAGATCGCAAAGGAATGGATAAACGAAGAGGTTCCAATTTTAGTTCAGACTGATATTTTCTACCTTGATTACTACAAATCTTCAACACACTTTCCAGGCCATGTTGTATCAGTATGGGGCTATGATGATAAAAAAGAATCGGTTTTTCTTGCAGACACTGGTTTTGAAGGACTGCAATCAGTGACATATGAGAATTTTAAAAAAGGTAGAACTTCTAAAGCCCTTCCTTTCCCACTTGATAACAACTGGTTTGAAGTAAATCTTAAAAAGGCAATCCCACCTCTATATGAGATCATTCCAGAAGGGATACGAAGAAACGCACAATTTATGACACGAGGTGCAAGAAGCCTTAGGGGTGAGTCAGGAGTAAAGACGATAAAACTTTGGGCGGAAGAACTTCCAAGCTGGGCTGAGGCTCTCGATTGGAGATGGTGCGTCAGGTTTGCATACCAGGTGATAGAAAAGAGAGGAACCGGCGGAGGCGGTTTTAGATGGCTTTACAGGGATTTTCTAAGAGAAGCAGAGGAAATAATTCCAGCTTTAAAAGAATTTAAACTTTCTGAAAAGATGGATTTAATTGGAAATAACTGGAGCGAAATGTCAACGCTGCTTAAAGAGATAAGCGAGAGTGAGAAAAACAGCAATCTCTTTATTAAAGCTTCAGAAAAGGCAAAAGAGCTAGGAGATCTTGAGGAAGAATTTTATAAGATGGTGCTTGATAAAATTCTATAAATGTAACATAACTATTTAGCCACAAAGACACTAAGATTAGAATTCAGAAGTTAGGAGACTTCGCCGAGCTCAGTCGAGGCGTCAGAATTCAGTAGAGACGCAAAATTTTGCGTCTCTACTCTTTTTTCTTCTGGCTTTTGTCCCCGATGAATTCGTCGGGGACTGACTCCTGAACTACTTAAAACTCATATTCCTCCTTTGTGCCTTAGTTGCCGAGCGGTTACAATGAAACTCCTTCTTTTTGACATTGACGGAACATTAATTCTCACTGGCGGTGCAGCAACAAGGGCAGTAAACCGTGCCTTTAATAAAATCTATAGAATTGATAACGCAATGGATGGGATCAGACCCGAGGGAAATACTGACCCTGCAATCCTTAGAGAAATCTTCCACAAAAGAATAGGCGGAGATCTTTTAGCCGACGAGTTAAATATCGTTTTTAATGAGTATGTTCTGTTTCTTAGAGAGGAGGTGGCAAATTCCCACGGTTATACAATTATGCCCGGGATCAAAAATCTGATCCAAGCCCTATCTAAAAGAAAAGACGTCCTTCTTGGTATTGCTACTGGAAATATTGAGGAGGGTGCACACATAAAACTCGAGCGTGCAGGGCTTAATTCTTATTTCAAATTTGGTGGGTTTGGCTCAGATTCTGAAGACAGAGAGGAATTAATTCGGATTGCTATTGAAAGAGGGAAAAAGCTTCTTAACCAAGATAAAAGGGTAGATGAAAAGGTCTTTGTGATTGGAGATACACCGCTAGATATTATTCATGGTAGAGCAGCAGGGGCAAGGACGGTTGCGGTTGCTACAGGATCATATTCGGTAAGTGATTTGGAAAAATATGAACCATATTTTCTATTTGAAAATTTCTTGGATTTTGAGGGTGTTTTAAAAATATTTTGACTCAACCGGCACAAGTAAACACGAATAAAAAGAAAAGGTGGTGAGCTTCCTAGAACTGCTTTTGCTGTTAGAGGTTTAATAGCTGAAATCAGGAGGAGTAGGGGCACGTTGCAACGTGCCCCTACTTTAATTCGCGTAAATCCGTGTTCATTCGTGGCTAAATAGTTTTATACCACCCGTCTTAAAACAGAACTCAACCTTTCATAATCATCCTTAAAAATCCTTGCAAGGCTCTTTCCCATTCTGACTATATAATCCTTATCGTTCTTTCTCGCATCTTGAGCGTAACGAAGTGATGAGATAAGAAGCTCGTCTATAGGAATGTTTGTCGAAGAAATAATGGTCCTTAGGAAAAAATCTTCAGATGTGAGTTTTTCAACCTCATTGTTACTGCATTCGTAAATAAATGTGTGGATAGGGGGTGGAAGAGGCGGTAGGGAGAATCTTATTTTCTCCCCATCAGAATAAGCGGTAATTAGAACATGAAACTCAGTCTTTAAAAGCTCGAATATATGGGGTTGCTCACGCCGTAATTCATCCATGGTCATACCATAAGCATTTGGTTTTCTCCCAGGCTCTTTGCTCTCTGTAAGAATTTCATAAACTAACCCGTAAACAACTGGGTTTGAATTGGTTTTTACAAAATAACCAAAATAAGGCGATTCCCCCAAATTTTGGGAACGTGCAATAAATACCTTTGTGCTTGATTCTACCACCTCGCCTACACGATTCATTAAACCCCTGGACTCCTCTTAGACAAACCCTTTCTCGAAAGGGTCACTTTAAAATCAGACCTAACCAATGCCTCCTTAACAAGTTCATAAAAGAAATCCCTATCTTTAGCCTTAACTACAGCCTGCTCGTGGGCTTCGATGAGAGCAGTTGGATAACCATTACCCTTTTTTGCTTGATCAAATATTAGCGTATGAACAAGATTTAGAAGGTCGTTGTCTTGAGCCACCCATTTTGGGATCTCTACTCTTGAAATCTCTTCGCCAACGTTGAGATAGAAGAAAGAGATACGATGTTCTCCATAAAGCTCAAGTATCTTAGAAGAGCTTTCAAATAAAGAAGACCTTTCACCAGGCTCAAGAACCTTAGAGAATAACATTCTGTCCGTCACTCCTTGAATTGGAGAACATGGGAGCTCCGGCAGTTCTGTGTAAGGACACTGACTACAGTAGCTAATCTCCTCAGGACATAACCCGACACGAAGAGCGTTTATTATATCAATGCTTCCAGGATAACTAATGTAGCCCGCAATGGGAACCCTCAAGGTTTTTAGCTTATCCAACACATTAATAAATGAGTTCATAATCTCACCCTTAAAATCGCTGGGTGTTCCCTCAAGCCTCCAGAAAATAAGGGTACCATCACAGAGGGCAAGGGTATTATCTTTATTTTCGCAATCCTCTAGAAGCCTTAGAATCTCCTCAAATTCCATGAGAGTTCTTTTTTCAGATATTACCTCGCTATCGGCTGGGATCATTCTTCCATCCCAGGTCGTAAGCCTATCTTCGTCTCCGTAAAAAAACTTGGGATAAGACCTAAGGTGAGCCTTTCCGTCCGTCCCGTAGTGAAGAATTACGGAACCGATATTAATCAAATAGCATGGAAGTGCCTCATGTCTATCAGGAAAGATCTGAGAGCCGTCAGAAGCTAGAACTGTGTAGCTTGAAGGACGAGGCGGAAGTGTGTATGTAATATTAAGTGGAGAGGAAATACCTGGTAAAAGCCACGATGTTTTACTTAGTTTTACCTTCTTAGAGAATTCTTGCCATTGCCTAGACCTTAGCTCAAGTTCGCTATAGGCAAGGTTTATTTTATCAATAAATTTCCCCTCAAAGTCCTTCTTTTCCTCAACCATTTTGTTGATTTGAGGTTTCAAAAAAGGGAAATTAAGCATCTAGATGGGTAAGATAACACGATGTCTTTGGGTATTCAAGGCGGAGGGTTTATGGTTTTTAAAAATTTAATCTGGTAATAAATATCCAGGTGATAAACATCGGGGTACACAACCAGTCTCGCTGGTGGTATAAGGTAGGGCAACGAGCAAGCCTGTCCTGAGTTCTGACGAAGGAACTCGTTGCCTACCCCGCTGAATAGTTACAAAAACAAGGAGGGTTTTTCCATGAAGTCAATCTTAGCTTTCTGTGCAATTTTGCTTAGTATTGCCATTTTGCCTCAATCTGCACTGAGTTTTTGCGGATTCTATGTGGCAAAGGCAGATACTAAGTTGTTTAACAAAGCATCGCAGGTAGTGATGGTGAGGGATGAAGACAAAACCGTGTTAACAATGGCAAACGATTTCAAAGGCGAGCCCAAAGAGTTTGCGATTGTTATCCCCGTGCCCACATTCATTGAAAGAGAGCAAATTCACATCGCTGATAAAGCCCTAATAGACCATCTCGATGCCTATTCAGCGCCTCGCTTAGTAGAGTATTTTGATGACAATCCATGTGCGCCGATCATTGCCTATGAGGCCGTACCTGCACCACCAGCGTTAGGTAGGGCTGACTTTAAAAAGAGCAGTCTTGGAGTAACTGTTGAGGCTAAATACACAGTTGGTGAATATGACATTGTAATTCTTTCTGCAAAATATAGCGAGGGTCTAGAAACCTGGCTTAAGGGAAATGGCTACCGCATTCCAAAAGGCGCATCGGATATTTTAGGGAGTTATATCAAGCAGAAGATGCGTTTTTTCGTTGCTAAAGTAAATCTCAAAGAGCATTCCAAATTAGGATTTAGTTATTTACGTCCGATTCAAGTGGCATACGAGTCGCCGAAATTTATGCTGCCAATTCGGGTCGGAACTATAAATGCCGATGGTCCCCAAGAGCTTTTCATTTACATACTAAACCGAAAGGGGCGCGTTGAGACAACTAACTATCGTACTGTTAAGTTGCCGACGGGGATGGATTTACCTCTTTATATCAAAGGTGAATTTGCTGACTTTTACCGTGCCATGTTCAACGAGCAGGTGAAAAAAGAAAATATGGAAGCTGTATTTTTGGAATACGCTTGGGATATGAACTGGTGTGACCCGTGTGCGGCTGACCCTCTTTCAACAAAAGAACTAGGCGATCTAGGAGTTTTTTGGGTTAATGATGATAACCCTCAACCTCTTTGGCCGGGGCCTGGTGGGGCACAGGATGTGTTTATTACACGTCTTCATGTACGATATGATGCTCGGCATTTCCCCGAAGACCTAGTCTTTCAAGAGACAGGTGACCGGACAACCTTTCAGGGAAGGTATGTCCTACGTAATCCATGGGCTGGAAATGATAGTTGCGAGGCAGCGAAAATGTATAGAAAGCAACTTCGCGAGCGTCAGGAGCACGAAGCCAAAACGCTCGCAAGCTTGACTGGATGGAATATCAACAATATTCGAAAAAAGATGAATATCGCTAAGGAACCTAAAAATGATGGTCAAAAATGGTGGGAGAAGATTTGGAAAGACTAGATAATACGATTTCCAATGGGAAGGTGTTTATATAGAAAAACAAACCGTAGGAGCGGCTTCTAGCCGCGATTTAGTCGCGCCAAGATGGCGCTCCTACCAATATAAACGTTTATTAACTGGGAATAGTATAAGGTGGGCAAATTATTCATTCACAAAAAGCTTATGGTAACCTATTCAGCCACTAAGACACAAAAAATTAATCTTCGTGCCTTAGTGGCTATAACTAATTAGCCGGGTTTTAGATCATTTCTCAAAAATAGTCTTATTAGAAACCAGGAGTTTTGCTTCTGTTGTTGCTACAACTGTGCCGCTTTGATTCTTTACTTCTCCTGAAAGGGAAACTAATCCGCCATCAAGTTTAGGTTTTGGATCGAGTTCCTTTACTTCCCATTCCATTTGTATTGTGTCGTTTATGTAGATAGGGGCGGTGAATTTTATTGAGGCATCGACTGTGGATATATCTGTATCATGAAAAACGTTACTGTAGACTCCAACCATTAGACTAAACGTAAGGGCACCGTGGGTGATTCTTTTCCCAAATCTGGATTTCTTCATATCCGGTTCATTTGTATGAAGGGCGTTAAAATCACGAAATAGCCCTGCAGCTTTTACAATGTGTGCTTCGGTTATAGTAATGCTTTCAGAAAATTTATCTCCGACATTAAGTTCATTAAATGCTCTTCCCTTTCTAATCATTGTTGTTCACCTCGCTTTTATAAAATGAAGTCACAATTAAATTCTGATTTGTCGCTAACATAAAATTTTCATACCAATCGGAGCTATTATTCTGTCATTGCGAGCCACCCTTTTTTGGTGGCGTGGCAATCTCGTCCTTATAATGAACCCAGCTTGTATCTTGAGATTGCTTCGTCGCGCAGTCTGTCCTGAGCAACGTCGAAGGGCTCCTCGCAATGACATCACACTATAATCTAATCTAGATAACAAAAACTACATCCCCCTTCTCTCCCTTAACGCTTTACCGAGTGTTATCTCATCTATATATTCAATATCACCGCCAACTGGGATGCCATGCGCTATACGGCTTACTTCAATCCTCAGAGGCTTTATGATTTTTGCTAAATATAGAGATGTGACTTCACCCTCGACATCTGTGTTAGTAGCTATTATCACCTCTTTTACCTTTCCTTCACTCAGTCTTGAAAGAAGCTCTTTTATTCTTAAATCTTCAGGCCCTATTCCATCTATGGGGGAAATTATGCCATGGAGAACATGGTACTTCCCATTAAACTCCCCACTTCTTTCTATTGCAACCAAGTCAGCAGGTTGTTCTACGACACAGATTATGGAGTTATCTCTTTCTTCATCTTTGCAAATATCGCAGAGTGCGTCTCCTGTAAAGCTATAACAAATCGGACAAAGTGTAACTTTATCTTTAACATCGGTAATTGATTTAGCAAGGCTCTCAGCATACTGTTGAGGTGATTTTAGGATGTGAAATGCTAGCCGTGTTGCGCTCTTCTCTCCTATTCCAGGAAGCCTAGAGAGTGAATCTATTAGTCTTAAAATCGGCTCTGGTAAACCTGTGCGTTTCATTTCCTTCGACTATGCTCAGGACAGGCTTTAAATAAGCCCCGGAGGAAGACCAAAACCAGAGGCCGCCTTTGAGATCTCTTCCTTAAGAATTTCTCTTCCTCTATTAAGTGCTTCATTCACTGCGGCTGTTATCAAGTCCTGAATCATTTCGAGATCACCGTCTTTTATTATTTCAGGCTCGATTTTTATTGAGATTACTTCACCTTTTGCCTTTGCAACCACGGTCACCATTCCTCCACCGGCTGAGGCTTCAATGATCTTTTCCCCTGCTTCAGCTTGAAGCTTTTCAATTTGCTCTTTTATTTTCTCCGCCTGCTTTAGCATATTTTGAATATTTCCACTGAATTTCATAATGTTCACTCCTTGTCTTTAGGCTTGATTTTTACTACTCTACCTCCAAAGATTTTAAGGGCTTCTTTCACAATAGGGTCCTCATATATTTCATCCTTAATTTTTGAGTTTTGTTCTTTTAGGGATTGGTAATCCCTTTTGTCTGCACTTGACGATAGTACCTCGACCCTCACTCTCAAGTTCTGATCAAAGAATTCCTTTGAGAGTTTACCTAGATTTTCCTGGGCGTCCTGACGTAAAAGGTGATCAGAATGAATTGATGAAGAAAGAAATTCAATCTTCAAGATTCCATTATCAACATTTATTTTATCAGCATGTTCTAGGCCAGTTGCTGTAATCGGCTTTTTAGATTTTACGAATCGAATAAATTCTTCCAAACTAGAGCCTGTAAAGGAGTTTGACTGGTTTTCTTCAGAGTTTTTAGCTTTTGTGTCAAAACCTATCGCAGAGGGTGAATCGTTATCATAACCTGATTCCTCTTCATTTGCCGTTGGTTTTTCATGTGACTCATTTCCCTTTTGCACGGATAGATTGCCACTTCTGATTTTCTTAGAAAGGGTATCGATTTTATTAAAGATATCATCTAGCGAAACTACCCTCTCAAGAAGAGAGAGTTTCACAAGAGTGACTTCAAGTGCCATTCGAGGGTAAAAGGATCTTTGAACATCCTCTGCCCCTTCGAGCAACATTTTAAAAAGGATCTCAAGAGTCTCAACACTCTCATTTCTGGAAAGGTTTTCCAGTTCTTTTTTCTCATCATCCGAAAATTCGGATATTATCTCTTTTCCACAAGTTTTTATTAAAAGAATGTATCTTGCTAATTTTAATAAGTCTTCCGCAAATCTCTTAGGGCTAACGCCTTTTTCACTCACTTCATTTAGGATTTCAATGCATTTTTTGGGGTTTTTATTCAAAATTGCTTCAATTGTGGATTTTATGAGTGACTTATCTGAGACGCCAAGAATTCCAGTTGCATCTTCGTGTTTAATTTCATTACCGAAGGTTGCTATTAATTGATCCACAATACTAAGGGCATCACGAAGGCTTCCATCAGATTCTTGAGCTATTAGATAAAGTGTCTCTTCAGGGATTTTTATTCCTTCTGAGGAGGAAATCAACTCAATTCTCTCCTTTATGTTTGCTGTTGAAACCTTCTTAAAGTCGTATCTCTGACAGCGTGAGAGAATTGTTACTGGGATTTTATGAACCTCGGTTGTTGCTAGAATAAAGAGCACATGCGGAGGAGGCTCTTCAAGGGTTTTAAGAAGGGCATTAAAAGCGGATTGAGAAAGCATGTGCGCTTCATCAATTATGTAAATCTTTGTCTTCCCAGAAGAAGGGAGATATCTTGTGTTTTCTATGATTTCTCTTACGTCGTCTACCCCTGTGTGGGATGCTGCATCAATTTCAATCACATCGAGTGATTTTCCTTCCGATATTTCCCTGCAAAACGCGCAGTTAGAACAGGGATCGCTAGTTGGTCCTTTTTCACAGTTAAGAGCCTTAGCTATGATTCTCGCAGTAGATGTTTTTCCTACCCCCCTTGGCCCTGAAAAGATAAGTGCGTGTGCTATTTTCCCAGTAGATACTGCGTTTTTTAGTGTTTGGGTGATAACCTCCTGACCTATAACATCGTCAAATGTTTTAGGCCTCCATTTTCTTGCTAGTACTATATAGGACATCAATCACCCCTGGAGTGAGCTTGGCGAACCTCTTAAAACCAGCCAGCTAGGTTTGCCGCAACGCTCAGGAAGTCTTGTTACCGTTGCTCCCTTCCAGGCCTGGCGGGGTTTACAAGTTCCTGCCGTACGGGACCTAGCTTGCTGGAACTTTATTACACATAACTATTTGGCCACTGATAGACACGAATTTACACTAATAACAAGATGCATGATACATGATACATGATACATGATGCATGATATATCTTGTATTTTGCATCCTGTATCCTGCATCTAGCTTATTTTCGTTTGTGCACATTTATGTCAATCGGCTTCGCCGAATTGCCCGACCCACTGCTCGCAATATCGCGGTTGAATTATTTCAACCTAATACCTGGCGGAGAGGGTGGGATTCGAACCCACGAGGGAGTGTTATCCCCCTACACGCTTTCCAGGCGTGCACCTTAGGCCGCTCGGTCACCTCTCCGGTATACTAAAATTTTTATTTTTAGAGAATTCTAACATTAAGGTTTACAATTCTCAAAAGTTATTAATTTGTTATAGAAACGTGCAATTTGAGTAGAAAGTTTTGTTGACAGGTTAGTTTTAATGAGATATTTACAAAGGAAAAAGCTGAATCCCACAATCTGAAAATTTGCATTAAAATGGAAGAGATGCCTTACAAATTAAGGGGTACAAAGTCCTGTCACATCGTTACATCGAGGAAATGCATAACAAAAAGAATCTATCAATTATAGACGAGGCTTTTGCGCGGTCATCTTGCCTAATAAGGCAAGACGTTAAGTATTATGGTTTACTTTTTTACTTCGAGTAAAGCCATCTTATAGTCTTCAAAGCCCTTGTTAACCCTCACAGTTTCTTCGGGGAATTCAAACCCCCGATCTTCATCCTCCTCAAGTGGCTCCGGTGGACCATATGGTGTATATGTTGACGCACAGCTCTGGACGAAAAGAAAGGTAAGAATCAGAGCACCTTTTTTTAAAAATCTACTTGCTAGTCCTTCCATGTTACCCTCCCAAATTCAATGTTTCTTCCTTTGTTAACCCATGATATTAAGCATATAGGATTTTGGAAAATATACTTTATATTTAACTTCCTTTATACTCACACCCGCAAATATCCTTTCTAATATACGCGACCACGGTCCAAATATCATTCTCTAATAATACAAATTTCCAGCGCGGCATAAGATTGGACTTCCCAACAGCTATTCCTCCTTCGCTTATCGTTTTAAATATATGTTCATCTGTGAGCGTAGACATATACTTTGTGTCACTTAAATTTGTTGGTTTGGGGTCAAGGAAAGCCGCTTGAGGTCCATCTCCATGACCTGTTGGGCCATGACAGTTAGCGCACTTTTCATTATACAAAAGTTTTCCTCTATTTAGATTGCCTTCACCTTTTGGTTCACTAACTACTTCCTCCGATATCTCTACCTCATTTACCTCTTTCGGTTTTGCTTCTTTTCCATTCTCTTCATTCTTGGTGCAGGAAATCATAGAAATGGACAGGCAGAAAAGTAAAACCATTAGGGCTAAAATAGCGTTTCTCATTCTTGCTCCCCTCTTTTTAATCTAGTTGTCGCCTAATTCTGTTTTGTCTAAAGACCTGTTATATAATAAATAAGGTTTCTTATCATCAAAAATTTTATTTAAAAATATCGTTTTGTTGTGAAGAGTTATTTTTGGTGAGATAATAATTGCGCTAGATTCACATACGAGTAGACGATCGAGCGAAAGCATTAAAATAAATCAGCCTAAAGAGATGAAGACAAAAAAAACCAATTAAGTAGGTTTTTCAAGCATAAGTATGCATGTGCAAAATAGTGTGGATAAGAATGGATTAACTAAAAAATCGTATAGAGATTAACCCATGTTTACTAAGAATAAAATTAAAGAAATATTCTCAAAGACAAAAGGACACTGTCATTTTTGTGGCGATCCTTTAATTTTAGAAAGGTATGGATGGAAAGATTTAGACGATTTAGATGGTGCTTGGGAAACGGATCATATAATTCAAAAAGGTAAAGGAGGTAGAAAAGAAGCGGAAAATTGTCTACCAGCATGTCTTCGTTGTAATCGTTTGCGTTGGCATCGAAAGGGGAATGATCTACGTGATTTGATCCTTCTTGGGCTCATTGCAAAAGATGAAATCAAAAAGGGTTCTTATATAGGTAAAGAGGTACTAAAATTAAAGGACAAGAGAATTGAGGTAAATAAAAAACGGCGGCGCAACATCAGCTAACAATCGTTTGCAGTTCTTTTGCTTATTCAAAATTATTCTTATGTCTTTGGGGTAGGGGTTTGATTAATCAAACCCCTACAATGTATGCTAGGGCAAGTAGGAGCACAATCCCTTCGACCCTTCGACATAGCTCAGGACTCAGGGCAGGCTTGGTGCGATAAATCGCGGCTAGAAGCCGTTCGTACAATTTTGGTAGGATAAAATCTAAACCGGAAATATTATCAATATCCATAGGCTGGAATATCAATTAAAATAATGAAGATTAAAAAGCCGAATAGGAGGAATAATATGAACTTTATACGTCTCTCAATAGATGAAAACATTGCTACTATAGTTCTTAACCGACCAAAGGTAAACGCTATAAATGAAACAGTGGTTGAGGAGCTTAGAGAGTGCTTTCAAAAATTAGCGATTGATCCAAATATAAAGGCTGTAATTCTGACCGGAGAAGGGAGCTTCTTCTCTTTTGGGCTTGATGTCCCTGAATTTTTGAGTTATTCAAAGGATTGTTTTACAAGATTCCTTGCTAAGTTTACTGAACTATTAAGCTATATTTTTCTTTATCCAAAACCAGTCGTAGCAGCAATAAATGGTCACGCCATAGCCGGTGGATGTATGCTTGCCCTAGCTTGTGACTATAGATTAATGGTTTCAGAAAAGGCTAAGATCTCTTTAAATGAGATAACCTTTGGTTCGACTGTGTTTGCAAGTGCTACATCTATGCTTAGATTTTGGGTTGGTGGTAGGAATGCGGAACTTATACTCTATAGAGGTGAAATGTATTTTGGTGATGATGCGAAAATGCTAGGATTGGTTGATGAAGTAGTATCAAAGGAGAATCTTTACGAATCTGCTAGGAAAGTTGCCCAGG
>LDXN01000032.1 GCA_001443445.1 Candidatus Dadabacteria bacterium CSP1-2
AAATCTGGTTTAACTAGTCCCCAATGCTTTGCATTTGAAAAGCTCTGGGATTCGATAGGCTGGGGTATGCCAATCTTTTTCCAAATTTCTTCAGACGATTTAGGAATAAATGGATAAACTAGGAGGGCAATTATTCTTATAGCCTCAACAAGTGTCCAAAGAACTGTATCAAGTCTTTCCCTTTTCCCAGCCTTCTCAAGAGCCCATGGAGCGGATTCATCCACGTATTTGTTTACAGTAGCTATAAAATCCCAGATAGCGCCAAGAGCCTTGTGAAAAGCAATTTCATTAATCGCTTCTTCTACTTGCCTTGCAGTAGCAAGTGCCTTTTCCCTTACACTAAGGTCGAATGGCTCGAATGAGCCTGGTTTTGGAACCTTGCCCCCTGAATATTTTTCTATCATTCCTAAAGACCGGCTTACAAGATTCCCAAGCCCGTTTGCAAGGTCGCCGTTTATCCTTCCAATAAGGGCATTTCTTGAAAAATCGCCATCTAGTCCGAACGGGACCTCTCGAAGAAGGAAGAATCTTAAAACATCAGCGCCAAATTCATCTATAATTGCATAAGGATCTACAACATTCCCCCTTGATTTAGACATCTTTTCCCCTTCTACGGTCCACCAGCCGTGTGCAAAAACCCTCTGTGGGGGTGTAATCCCTGCTGAAATTAAAAACGCTGGCCAGTATACAGCATGAAATCTCAGTATGTCCTTTCCAACTAGGTGAATATCAGCAGGCCAGATTTCATTGAATCTTTCTAAATCATCGGGAAACCCGGCCGCAGTGAGGTAGTTCGTAAGCGCATCGAACCAGACGTATATTACGTGTTGCTTCGCTTCACTCGCGTTTTTATCCCTTAGATTATGCAGTATTTCACCCGCAGTGTGGGTGAAATGGGAATAAATAGGAATCGGAATTCCCCATGAAAAAGATGTCCTGCTAATGCTCAGGTCTCTAAGCCCGCCCTTTACAAAACTTATGACCTCGTTTCTTCTAAACGATGGCTGAACAAAATCAGGATTACTTTCATAAAACTCCAAAAGTGTGTCTTGGTATTTTGAAAGCCTAAAAAAGTAACTCTCCTCTTTCAGCTTCTCAACGGGGCGACCACAGTCAGGACACGCCCTTTCTCCTCCCTGGAGTGAGTCGGATCGAACTACAAGCTGGGTCTCAGTCCAGAATGTTTCATCAAAAACACAATACCAGTCTTCATATTCTCCAAGATAGATGTCGCCACGATCAAAGACCCTTTGGAAAAGCTCCAGTACTGCTTTTATGTGCCTTTCTTCGGTTGTTCTTATGAAATCATCGTTCATGATATTTAATTTTTCCCAAAGACCCTTGAACCTAATGACAACTCGATCCGCGAGTTCGATTGGCCTTTCGCCCGATGCCGATGCTACCCTTTCTATCTTTTGCCCATGCTCATCTGTGCCCGTTAGGAAAAACACCTTATCCCCAAGAAGCCTTCTGAATCTCGCAATCACATCTGCAGCAATTGTGGTGTAAGCGTGTCCTATGTGTGGAACGTCATTAATGTAGTAAATTGGGGTTGTTACAAAGAAGGTCTTTGTCATAGGAATTGTCTCCAATCAATAATTATCGTGAATCGTGGCTCTTGGTCTTTTCTATCCACAGAGTAGGGGCCACCCTTGCGGTTGCCCAAACATTAGGGCAGGTACAAGACCTGCCCCTACAAGAATTTTCTCAGTGGTTTAATACCCGAATCACGCATTTGCAATTTATTCCGTAATCTTCAGAACCAAATTCTCAAGCATAATCTGCTTGTTTACATTTCCGCGAAATGCCTCATACCAGGCCTTTTCAAGAAACTTGAGTTTATCTAAAACATTATCCATACTCCAACTGTCCGCGAGCTTACTAACTATGGGAATTAAATCCCTATTTGAAAGAAAATCAGTAGAAAACCCAATCTTGAGAAGAACCACATCACGAAGCCAGAGTGAAATAATGTAAAAGATAAACATAAGCTTATTTACATCCTGAGATGAAGAGCCTTTTGGCAAAGATTCCACGAAGTTGAGTACCTGAGAAGCACTATTAGGGTTTATATTTGATAGTTTCATGATTATTTCCTTTCTCTCGGAAAGTAGGTCTTGGTCTAGACTGAGCGCCTTTCCTAAACTTCCACCCGATAGCCTTGCGGCAAGGATTGCTTCATCATGAGACAATTTTTTTCTTTTTATAATCTCTTCAACAATTACATCCTGAGATAACGGCTTAAATTCAAACAACTGGCATCTTGAACGGATTGTTGGAAGAAGGACTTGAGGTTGTGACGTAATAAGAATAATTACTGAGTCCGAGGGAGGCTCCTCCAGGGTTTTGAGAAATGCGTTCTGCGCATTTAGGTTCATCCTATGAGCTTCATCAACTATAGCTACCTTGAACCTTCCTTCAAAGGGCTTAAAATATAACCTATCTTCCACCTCCTCACGTATCTGGTCAACCTTAATATCCTTTATCCCTCCGTACTCTATAAGAAACACATCTGGATGTATTCCCTTTTTTATCTTCTTGCATGAAATGCAGTCACATGGATTAGTTTCTAGTTTTTTTTCTGCAATCCGATCACTCAGATGGATGCAATTTAGAATCCTTGCAAACTCGATTGCCACAAGTTTTTTCCCTACCCCATCAGGACCAAAAAAGAGATATGCGTGAGAAACCCGGTTTTCGAGAGACGCACGCCTTATGGCTTCCTTTTGAAATTCGTGACCTATTATAGAGGTGAAAAACATTAGAAAATCACTTAGATATATGTGAAAGCACTATGTTTCTTATTTCTTGTTGTATCTCATAAATATCCCTTGTTGCATTTACGACCTTTACCCTTTTTGGTTCCTTTTGAGCTATAAAAATGTATCCCTGCCTCACCCGCTCATGGAATTCTAAAGGCTCTTCGTCCATCTTCGTCTTCCCCTCTCTTTTTTCAAGTCGTGAGAGGCCAACCTTTACAGGAATGTTGAGAAGTATTGTAAGCTTAGGCTTCAAACCTAGTGCGGCTTCCCTTGCTACCCTTTCAACAAGGTCTAACTCAAGTCTTCTTCCGTAGCCCTGATATGCTATTGTTGAATCTGTAAACCTGTCGCATATCACAATCCCACCCTCTTTTAGCTTGGGTAAAACGAAATCCCTTACATGCTGAGTTCGATCCGCGCAAAAAAGATAAAGCTCCGCCAAAGGGTGTAACTCTAGTTCCTTTTCTTCGAGGAGCAACCTTCGTATTAGTCTTCCAAGCGCGCCCCACCCAGGCTCTCTTGTAAGAGTTACCTTAAGGCCTTGTTTCTGGAGAAACTCCTTAAGAAGCTCCGCCTGAGTCGATTTTCCACTTCCCTCTACGCCTTCAAGTGTAATAAACATGTCTCTCGATACTACGAGTTTACCAACCGCTGTGCTCAATGTAGAAAATCACCCTTAGAATTTAATATTGATAACAAAGCTTCTAAGCTCTCAAAAAACCATCATGTCATGGAAGACAAGGAGAATTCTATCACAAGTAAGAAATAAGACAAAATGGGGTCAGGTCTCAACATTTGACATATCTCGATATTAATTCTAAACTCTACCCATGGCAAGGCCTCTTAGACTAGCCTTTGAAAATGCCACCTACCATATAACCGCAAGAGGAAATAGAAGAGAAAACATCTTTTATTCCGATAAAGATAAAGCCGTATTTTTAGAGAAAATGAATGAGACCTTCGAGAAGTACTCATTCACCTGCTACGCCTATTGCTTAATGGACAATCATTATCATTCGTTTATCAAAACTCCACATGCGAACATATCAGAGGGGATGCACTATCTTAACGCTTCATATACCAATTGGTTCAAGGCAGAGCATAAGATAGTGGGAGTTATATTTCAAGGTAGATACAAATCCATCCTTGTAGAAGAGGATAGCTATGGATTAAGGCTTTCAGCATATATTCACTTAAATCCACTAAGAGCGAGAATTGTAGATGATTTATATAAATATGAATGGAGTAGTTTCTTGGATTATATGGGAAAAAGGAAATCAATAGATAGACTAGATGCTGAATTTATATTGAGACAGTTTGATGAGGATATGAGGAAAGCCAGGAGGAGATATAGGAGGTTTGTTCTTGAAAATATAGACATGGATAATCCACTTGAGGATTCGTATAGAGGGGTAGCACTTGGCAGTGAGGGGTTTGTGGATAGGATAAAAGGGAAGATAAAGTCCTTGGGAAGAAAAAGGGAGGTAACAGGGACAAGGATAGCAGGGAGATATAGTGGGGAAGAGGTAATCAAATGCATTATGACAAGACTTGGAGTAGAAAGGAAAGAGATTTTTCGAAAGAAGAGAGGGAATATATATCATCAATTGGCATTATATTTTATTAAGAGATACACTATGATGAGCTTAAAGGAGATAGGGGTAGAGTTTGGAATGGATTATGCAGCGGTATCACAATCGTGTAAGAGACTTGAAGAGTTAGTTAAGAGAGATGAGAGTGCATTAAGGATGAAAACAATGGTGGAAAAAGAATTAAGGAACTAGAAACATTCAATGTTGAGACCTGACCCCCTTTCTAAACACACTCAAATCACACAAAATATTGACATATACTCTCTTAATATGTTAGCTTGATTTCTAAATAAGATGAGATTTACTCTCAGTTGGCTCAAAGAATACGTTGATTTTGACGCCTCGCCTGAAGAATTAGCAGAAAGGCTCACCATGGTAGGACTTGAAGTAGAATCCATTGAATATATGGGAATGGGATTAGAGGATATACTCGTAGCCGAGATTCTAGATAAAAGACCACACCCAAATGCATCAAAGCTTGTGATCTGCGATGTTACAGATGGCAGCAAATTATACAACATAGTTTGCGGGGCAAAGAATATGAAAGCCGGGGATAAAGTCGCCCTTGCAAAAGCAGGGACGAAGCTTCCTCCAAGTGCAAAGTTCCCTGAAGGGGTATTAATCCAATCTACGAAGATTAGAGGAGAGCTATCAGAAGGCATGCTCTGCGCTGAGAATGAACTAGGGATCGGCGAGGAGGGTTTCCTGAGCCCTTCCTCCCCCGGTTTAACCGGGGGACCTTCGCTCAGACCCTGGCCTGAGCTTGCCGAAGGGGTAAACTCCGGCGAAGGGCTCACCACAGGAGGTGAGGGCATTTTGATTCTTCCAGAGTATGCGATGATTGGTGAAAGATTAGTTGATGCTCTTGGGCTCAATGATGTTGTTATTGAAATCGGCGTCACACCGAATCGTCCCGATTGCCTGAGCGTAATTGGAATTGCAAGAGAGGTCGCAGCTATTTTAGAAACAAAGGTGAAATACCCTGACTACGGAGTATTAGAAAAAGGAGAAGATATAGAGAGCCTAGCCGCAGTCGAAGTGCTTGATGTAGATGGGTGTCCTAGATACTCCTGTCGGCTAATTACAGATGTAAAAATAGCACCCTCCCCAGATTGGCTAAAGACTCGACTCCAAGCCTCAGGCATTAGGTCTATAAATAACGTAGTAGACGTTACGAACTTTATACTTCTTGAGTTAGGTCAACCTCTCCACGCATTTGACCATAACCTACTTGATGGAAGAAAAATCATAGTTAGATCTGCAAAAAATGGAGAGCTTATAGAAACTATTGATGGAATAAAGAGAACACTAACCAACGAGGATCTGGTTATATGTGACGCGCGAAAACCCATCGCGCTTGCCGGGGTAATGGGTGGAGCAAATACTGAGATTTCAGAAAAAACAAGAGAGATTCTCCTTGAAAGTGCATATTTTAATCCAGGGAGGGTTCGAAGATCCTCAAAGCGAACTAACCTAAAATCTGAGTCATCTTACCGGTTTGAACGGGGGGTAGACCCAAACGGGGTTGTAAAAGCGCTTGATAGGGCATCTGAGCTTATTAGAAAGGTTGCTAAAGGAAAGGTAGCTAAAGGTAAGATAGATATATACCCAAGTCCCATTATGCCAAAAGAGGTAGAGATTTCTACGAGACGGATAAATTCTATATTAGGCACAGATATTAAGACTGAAAAAATAAAAGAAATAGCCGAGAGGCTAGAGATTCAGGCCTTAACTGTAAAAGACGGTGAGATTTCGTTATGTGTTCCCACCTTTAGGGTAGATCTTATGCGTGAGATTGATTTAATAGAAGAGGTGGCAAGGCACTATGGGTATAACGGCATTCCCCTAACCCTTCCAGTTGTTCCCATGAAAACTGAGAATTCTAAAAGAGAAAAGAATCTTGAAGACAAGTTAAAAGGAATACTCACTTCGTTTGGGTTTCTCGAAGTGGTCAACTACAGCTTTGATGATCCTGAGCTTCTTAGCCTGTATAATGAGAATGAACAACTTAAGATACTGAATCCTCTCACTAAAGAAAGCTCTGTAATGAGAACCAATCTGATCGTAGGTATTTTGAGAAATGTCAGTCTTAATCTAAATCATCAGGTTCAAGACATAAGGATATTTGAAATTGGCAAGGTGTATTTCCCTGTGGTGAGCTTGCCTAATCCACCAAAAGGAAATGGTTCGTCTGCGCTCACCACAGGCGGGCTTCCTAAGGAAATAACAAAAATCTCTGGGGCGGCAACAGGAAAAAGGCAACTGGAGCTGTGGGACAAGGAGGAATTTGATTTCTTTGATATGAAAGGAATCCTGGAAAGGGTGTTAGAGGTTTTTTCCATTTCCCAATATGTTCGATTTGCGGATTCGACCATTCGACATGTCTATCCTGAGCAAGGTCGAAGGGCTCATGGCTCACTAGAGGATGATGCCTCAGAAATCAGATTCCTCCATCCAGGAAAATCCGCAAGGGTTCTTGCAGAAGGCGAGGAACTTGGGTTCTTCGGGGAACTTCACCCTGAGTTTCAGGAAAAACTCGGACTTCCAAAAAGCGTTTATATCTTTGAAATTGACCTAGAAAAATTAATCTCACTTGAGAAAACGGTGGAAAAGAAATTCGCCTCGCTTCCAAAATTCCCTTCCGTAAGAAGGGATATTGCCCTCGTAGTAGATGATAATATATCCCTCGGAGAAATTTTAAATGAGATTAGAAAGGTGAAATCCCCTTTAATTGAAGACTTAAGGGTGTTTGATGTTTTTAAAGGCGGGCATGTATCTCAAGGGAAAAAGAGTATAGCCGTTTCTATGATCCTCAGAGCCTCAGATAAAACACTCACTGACGAAGAGGCAAATGAGGTTCAGGCAATGGCAATAAGCGGGCTTCAAAAGGCCCTTGGGGCAGAATTACGAAAAACATAAGATATTAACCACTAAGGCAGTAAGACACAAAGAAGGAATATGAGTTTTAAAAAAGTAGATTCAGAAGCCAGTAGTGAGAATATCGTGAGGTGTAAGTCGTTAGACGTAAGGGGTTAGGAGATCTTCTTACCCCTCACACCTCTCACGCTCTATTCGTGTCTTGGTGTCTTCGTGGCTAAATAATTTACAAAGAGGGAAAAGGAATGACGAAAAAAGAGCTTGCCGATGTAATCCATACAAGGATAGGGCTTTCAAAGAGAGAGGCAGCCGAGATTGTGGAGTTTTTCTTTGATATAGTCAAAGAGAAACTCGGCAATGGAGAGGGATTTAAGATTCCCAAATTTGGTAGCTTCAGGGTTCAAAATAGAAAGGCAAGAAAGGGTAGGAACCCCGCAACAGGCGAGACGATAGAGATCATTAAGAGAAAGGCCGTCGTCTTTAAACCAAGCCGATTTCTCCGAGATGCGATTAATAAGAAATCACCTGTTGAATGAAACGTATTACCCGATCTCTTAGACGGAATTTCCTTGCTGGACTTCTTGTTACCGTACCATTTGGATTTACGGTATTCATCCTCTTTAAACTCGGCAAATGGATTATCGGCCTTATAAGCGCTGCCCCTGCTAAGTTTCTTATTAAACCGCTTTCAGAGCTCCATCCTCTTCTATTTCAAGTTCTAACCTTTGCAATAGGACTAATTGGAACATTACTAGTAATTCTCATTGTGGGAACAATTACAAGAAATTACATAGGTAGAAAGCTTCTTGATATCGGGGAAGGATTGATTTCAAAGATTCCATTTGCAAGAACGATTTATACCGCTACTAAACAGATGATTGAGACACTTTTTCTTAGCACTGGTTTTAAAGGCATAAGTCGAGTAGTTATGTTTGAATACCCTAGAAAAGGGATATATTCGATAGGGCTTGTAACAGGGGTTCCACAGTTTACAGAATCAGGAAAAAGACTCTTGGGTATATTCCTTCCCACTGCTTTTAACCCAACCGGCGGATATTATTTCATGATACCCGAAGATGAGGTCAAAGAGCTTCCTATAAGCGTTGAAGACGCATTTAGGATAATAATCTCCGGAGGACTAGCATCAAATCAAATTGGAACTGCTAAGCCTGGTAAGGAAGACGATAAAACGGTTTAATATGCTCGCTCCTGGTGAGACGGTTATTGTGGGAGTTTCAGGGGGAGCGGATTCCGTGGGATTGCTCTACATACTGACTGAGCTTAAGGAATATAGATTGAAACTTATTGTTTCCCACCTAAATCACGGAATAAGACCCAAAGAAGGAAAAAGAGATGCAGAATATGTAAAGGGAATAGCAGCTAGCCTTAACCTCCCATTTGAACTCAAGGAAGTTAATACGCCCAAGTTTAAAAAGAGTTCCAATCTTTCCCTTGAAGAGGCGGCTAGGGTTCTTAGATACGAGTTTTTCAAAGAGGTTTTAGGTAAATACCAAGCTCAAAGGGTCGCAACCGCTCATACGCTTAACGACCAGGCTGAAACGGTTCTTATGAGGATTTTGAGGGGGAGCGGAGGAGTCGGACTTTCTGGGATTCCTCCTGTATCAGAAGGTTATATAATTAGACCACTTATCGAAACACCAAGGTCAGAGATCGAAGAGTTTTTAAGAATGAAAGGAGTTGATTGGGTTGAGGATTCGTCAAATTGGGCAAGGGATTTTCTTAGAAACAGGATAAGACTTGAGCTAATTCCAGAGCTTGAAAAATACAATCCAAGGATTAAAAAGACACTTGCTAGGACTGCAAAGTTATTGAGGACTGAAGAAGATTTTATTAAAAAGGAGGCAGTCAAAAAGCTTGGAAGTGTATTCACTATATCAGAACAAGACGAACTAATCGGAACCACCACTCGATATAAAACTATTCCAGAAGCAATAAGGCTTGTCGTCTTAAGATTAGCAGTTGAAAAATTAAAAGGGAGTTTAAGAAAAATCACATCCGATCACATATTCTCAGTTGATGAGCTTCTTCATTCTCAAACCCCATCAGGTGAAATCTCTCTCCCTGATGGAATCGTCGTAATAAAAGGGTATGACCTCTTTTTAGTTACTCGAAAATCCGAGCTAATGCGTGAATTCTCTTACAGAATTCATTCTACAGGGAAATGGAGTTTTCCCGAAGTTGAATTTGAGGTTGAAATTACTAAAGTGAAGCGCCCAAGTAAAGATAAATCCATCGGGTTCTTTGATGCCGATACGGTTGAGTTTCCGATTGAGGTAAGAAATTTTCGTCCTGGAGATAGGTTCATTCCGCTTGGTATGAAAACATCAAGATCTGGGGTATCCCCGATTGAGCCGGGGATCAAGAGGGACTTCGTCGTGAGCGCTCAGTCGAACGAGGGAAGTCAGAGAACCACCAAAAAGGTAAAACGATTTTTTATTGACGAAAAGGTTCCTAGGTTCCTTAGAAACCGGATTCCGATATTCCTTAGTAAAGGCAAAATCATGTGGATTGGTGGCATGAGAATAGACGATAGGTTTAAGTTAGTAGGAGAAAAAGCAGTTAAAATCAAATTAATCAACCCGAAGTTGTAGGGGCGAACCTATGTGTTCGCCCATTGTCAGGGCAGACACTGTGGGATGTCGCAGCTTATCCTATAGTGTAGACTCGGAGGCCTACCCCTACAATAGAGGTGGAAGGACCTTAAGCCCAGATTTCCCCTCCTTTATAAATTCAACCATAGCGAGTTCTGCTTTTTCTTCAGGGCCAGGATGAACAAATCGTGCCCTTTTAGGCTCAAGCCTTTTTTTCTTTGCCTTAATAATCAGTTCGTCAAACCTCGAAGCGGGGTAAACACATGAACCGCGCTTTGACGGTTTAAGCAGATATTTTATCGCCTCTAAAATATCGTTCATATCGCAAAGAATCTCATGCCTAGCTAATGCCCTTTCAGATCCAGGGCTTATTAGACCAGATTTCGCCTCTATGTAAGGCGGGTTCGTTATAACATAGTCAAATGAACTTGGCGGGAAAAGGGATTTAACCGTTCTTATATCACCCTCGACTATTTCTATTTTTTCTTGAAAACCGTTAAGATTCACACTTCTTCTTGCAAGATCGGCAAGCTCCTCTTGAACCTCAAGTCCAACGATTCTCCTACCAAAACCCCTTTTAGCCAATATAAGGGCCATGACACCACAACCGGTTCCAAGGTCAATAACCTCGTCGTTCTTTCT
Organism: Candidatus Dadabacteria bacterium CSP1-2; assembly: GCA_001443445.1. Taxonomy (GTDB): domain Bacteria; phylum Desulfobacterota_D; class UBA1144; order Nemesobacterales; family CSP1-2; genus CSP1-2. Next base: position 10,486 of record LDXN01000032.1, read on the forward strand.
TACACTGGCAAAATCTACGAGCTGAAGGGAATCCTGTGAGTACCTGTATCCCTTCTTTTTCTGCAAGATTTTAAGCCCATCAGGACCGTCTAAGGTTTCATCCTCTTTAATTTTAAATTCTAAACTCATTAGTTTTACCAATAATAGACACGAGTTTGCACTAATAAATGATACACGATGCAGGATACATGATGCATGAATATTATTCATCTTGCATTGTGTATGCTGCCTCTTGCATTATGCTCATTTTATTCGTGCTCATCGTTCTATCGAGCCTGTCCTTAGCTTGTCGAAATGCTCACGACGAAGCCATGCTAATTCGTAGCCATACTTCGCAAAACATGACAATAGACTCCTCGTCAACCGCTACGTATCTTATTTACATTGTACCGTAAAACAATCGCTCTGATTGTGTTATCGCAAGAAGCGGGGCATATTATCTGTCATTGCGAGGGGCACTTCGCATACGCTCAGGACAGGCTCTGCGACGAAGCAGTCTCACACAAAGTGTCATTCCGAAGTGAGGAATCTCAAGGGATTGCTTTACTTCGCTCGCAGCAACTGTGATAAGATGAAAGTCATGCGTTTAACTACATATAAAATAATTTTCCTGATTGCTTGTCTTATCAGCGTACTTTTGCAAATCGAAGGTGCCATATCCCAAGATGTAGATAAAAAGAACAACTGGAAGCCTAAAGAGGGCCTAGAACTAATTGGAACCAAAGCACCCTCATTTGAGGGACTGAATTGGCTAAATACAGAACCTTTAAATATCGAAGATTTAAAAGGTAAAGTCATCCTCATTCGTTTCTGGTTAGTCGGATGTCCATTGTGTGAACACACTGCACCCGCTCTAGTCGAGCTTTACAACAAATATAAAAATGATGGTTTTATAGTAATAGGGATTCATCATCCTAAGTCAGAGGAGGCTAAAGACCCAAATTTAGTCCGCCGCGCATTAGATGCATTCGACTTTGATTTTCCTGTAGCACAGGATAGTGATTGGAAGGTTATTAACGCCTACTGGCTAGGTGGCAAAAAACGCTCATTTACTTCCTCCAGCATTCTTATAGATAAAAACAGCATAATCCGATTTGTTCATGACGGAGGCGAGTTTTATAAAAGCGAAAATAACCCCGATGCCGATCTTGCCTACCAAGCTATCGAAGAAAAAATCCAAGAACTATTGGGAGAATAAGCAAAAAATTAATGTCCGTTCTGGGAACGGGCGCTACATTTGGTGTGGCAATATCAAACATTGTAGGGTACGTTCCCTGAACGTACCAAGCAAAAATTAATGCCTTTTGAGAGAATATAAACTACCACGACCCTCCACCGCCTCCGCCAAATCCTCCACCGCTAGATCCACCGCCTCCAAATCCGCTTCCACCAGAGTATCCACCAGATTTACTTGGAGTGGATGCAAACGTGCTGTTCATAACACCAAGGCTTCTTCCAAGATCACTTACGAATATGCGAGGGGAGAATGAATTACTGTATCCTGGAGAATCATACCAGGAGGGTGGGCTTTTATACATATCATGAAAAGCCTCAGCCCACCTGTCCTCGAGTCCGAATACTAAGGCGTATGGAAGTACCCTGTCAAACAGGGTTGGGTCTTCCTTGGCAAGCCTTTCAATTCGGTCTTTTTCCGCACGCTCTATAAACTCTCTAAAGCCCAAGACTTCTTCTTTTGCTAAAGAACCCTTCTTAGTTCTTCTAGGCATAAATCTTGAGAATATGAGAATAAAAATCCCAGATATAATAAGCGAAAGCTTTATGCCCCAATGTGAAATTAGAACAAACGATACGACTACTATGCCTATCCCAACCCATTTAAAAATCCTTCTTATGTTCTCTGGATTTGTGGGAAAGTATCTACCACTTATAAGCTCGTTGTATAGTGCATTTTTTATAGGTGGTAAGTGCTTATAAAATTTGTTTCGAAGGTCGGACACCATTACCTCCTTCTTGCCACCCTCAAAGATACTGGTAAAGATAGTAGTTTCGTGAGCTTTTAATGTGTCTCCTTGCAGTTCTTTAAGTTTTATCAGCCTGTAGTCTCTATCTGAGAAGAAAATGAATTTTGTACCTAAAACCTCTTGAATCTTAAGATACCCTCTTACAGCGAGGTCAATTACGGTTGAAGTTATATCAAGAATATCTGCACGCTCATCCATAAGTGTGCCAGCTTCGGCAGGGGTTAAATCCTTGGGCGGTTCATACCTTACAGCAATAACTCCTTTACCCTCCGGGTCTCTGCCTCTTGTATACCAAACGTATGATATAAAAAATAGGGTTAAGATAGGAAGCCCAAAAAACCAGTTATCCGAGATAAACCATAAGGCTTTCTTTAAGGATGAAGGCTCTTTTAGAATCCCCTTTGGCAGTCCTACAACTATTGTAAGCCCTTCTCCTGCTCTAAGACTTCCTGAAACATTAAATTCAATTCCATTTGGAGTAATGCTAAACGTGCAATCCTTACTCTTAGAACCGTAGACGCCTGTATAGCAAGTCGCTTTAACGCCTTCCGGGATTTCTCTTTCAAAGTAAATCTTTGCGCTTGCTTTTAATATCGGGATTTTCCATTCATTACCAGTAACATTCCAGTAGAGTTCATCATGGTCTTTAAAGAAGAGTATAGCTCCATCTACAAGATATTCTATTCTATAATCGTGAACTCCAGTTATTTCTTTATCCGGGTCTCCAATTCTAACTATTACCCTTCCCCTTTCACGACTGACTTTATAGTTGTATAGATTTTCCTCAAAATCCGTAACCCTGGTTACGTTCATTCTAAGGTTATAGTTCTTGATACCTATCTCGTACTTGTGTGGTATCTCTCTAAAAATCCCATGTCTTAACTCATATCCAAAATCGTATTCAATGTTCTCCTGGACGCTGGTAGAACCGTCACTACTAATAAACATCTCACTGTAGAAATTTCTAATCTCTTCGGAGTAAACAGGGAAGGAAAGAGAGGAAATCAGAAGGTAAAAAGCAAGAATATTTATAAGCCTCATTAAAAATCCGTTCACATATTCTCTCAACTCTTAATTCATAACTCACGTTATGAATATTTTACAGTTTGTCATGCCCGAATGCTCCCTGCTAAAGCTTGCACTCGAATGCTTTAATCGAGTGACATGCGGGGACGGTCATACCCGAGTGTTACCCGCTTCATGCATTCGGGTACAGGCTTTATCGGGTATCCATAAATGCTTTAGATTCCCGCTAAAAACATGCGGGAATGACAGCTTCGTATTCTCCCTTGGGTGTATGTGTGCGTAACATAAGTTAATGACCCCTAACTCTTACCCAAACTTCACCTCAGGTACCTTTCTTTCTTCAAGGGACTCCAGTTCAAAATACTCCTTCTTTTTAAAGCCGTACATATTTGCAACAACGTTGCTTGGAACAGTCTCAATCTTAGTATTAAGGTCTCTTACAACAGCGTTATAGTAACGCCGCGAAAGCTGGACCTGCTCTTCTATTTTTGATAGCTCAGTTTGAAGCTCTATAAAATTCTGGTTTGCCTTTAGCTCAGGATAACTCTCAGCAAGCGCAAAAAGGCTTCTTAGGGTTGACTGTAAAATATTTTCCGCTTGGGCTTTGTCCGCTGGGGAGGAAGCCTGCATAGCGGCATTTCTCGCTTGAACTACCTTCTCAAACGTGCTTTTCTCATGTGCTGCATAGCCCTTTACTGTTTCAACGAGGTTCGGCACAAGGTCATATCTTCTCTTGAGCTGTACATCTATATCAGACCATGCCTGCTCTGATGTGTTTCTTAGTTTTACAAGGGAATTGTATATACCTACAAAGGCAGCAATTAGGATTCCTAAAATTATGACTATAAGTAAGAATGTCAGCATTTTATCACTCCTTTAATTTTCATTTCTCGTTCTTTTTATTTCCCTTTGAACCAAACTGCAGTTTCGAGAATACTGCCCTCGAAATACTACATGAGCTATGCAACTGCCCGCCCCAGTTTTAATTATAATACACATCCACAAAAAGTTAAGGTAGCAAACTGCCATGAATCCACCTAAATGCATGTTGTTAAGGTGTATCATCTGGTATCAAGTAGTGTTGTGGAATAGAGAAAGTGCAAGTGAGTTGACTATATGTGTACGAGGTAAAAGCATGCAGCGGCCGAGCAAGGGTTCGGAAGGAAAAATTTGCGTAAGGTGGAGAAACCCCTAGCAAGATTTTTAAGCTAAGAACCCTAAAAAAGTGGAAACAAATCATGTAAATTAACTATCTAAGTATATGAAAGAAAAAGATTATATAACGATAGATGAGGATTTTAGACTAATATCTTTATGCCAAAAAGGCGATTTAGTCGCTTTTGAAGAACTGGTGAGGAGGCATGATAAGGAAATGCTAAATATCGCTTACAGAATGATTGGAAACTACGAGGAAGCATGTGATGTTGTTCAGGATGGGTTCGTCTCTGCCTATAAAAATATAAAGAGCTTTAAAGGTATGTCCAAGTTCTCTACATGGCTTTATACTATAGTCATTAACCTTTCGAAAAAACGCCTTAAGCAGTTAAAAACTCAGCGTTTTCGTGAACCCGTATCAATAGATGAACCTATTAATACAGGTGGTGACCAGATGATAGTAGATCCTCCCTCAAGCAGTCCTCTTCCTGATGAAATTCTCGAGAAAGAGAACATCCAAGAGAAGGTGCGGTTATGTTTAGACCGTCTTTATAATGAATTTAGAGAAGTAGTTGTTCTAAGAGATGTGCAGGGATTCTCATATGAAGACATAAGCAGTATACTTAAAATTGCAGAAGGCACTGTTAAATCCAGGCTTTTTAGGGGAAGAGTCCTTTTAAAAAACTGTTTAAAGAGATTCATGGGAGTAATATAGATGAAGGATCGTCTTACCATGGAAGAAAAACTCGCAGCTTATATAGAAGGCACTCTTTCTGAAGAAGAAAAATCCATTATTGAAGAGCAACTAAAAGAATCTGAGGAAATGAGAGAGACACTTTCTGACCTTAGGAAAACCATTCAACTTTTACAGGGCCTTGAGGAAGTAGAGACGCCTAACTGGTTTACAGAGAAGATTATGTCAAGGGTAAGAGAAGGAACTGAGCAAAAAAAGGGAATATTTGAACGATTATTTTTCACACTTCATATAAAATTACCAATTCAGGTTTTTGCTGTAATCTTTTTAGCAGCAGTCTCCATTTTTATATACAAATCCTATAAGCCAGAACCTGATAGCATTCGATCGACTCAGCCAGGTATTCCTACTGACCAGCCACAGACTGAAGAGGTTTGGGGGGATATTAGAATAATCGTTAATGTAAAGGATATTGATAATGCTAATAATGCAGTTCAAACAGCCATAACAAACCTTGGAGGAATAGTATTAAGAAAGCAATCTTTTAAGAGTAAGAATATCCTCTTTGTATTGCTCGATTTAAAACAAGTAAACGAGCTATATGAAAGATTAAAACCAATTGGAGAAGTTAAGGAAGAAGGAGACTTAAGCACAGTTAAAGGAGATGTAAAAGTAAAAATAGAGATTGTGAATAAATAACCTCCCCTCAAGCACAAATAGTGCTTGTCTACTCAACACCCTCTCTCAGCACCTTTTCTTTGCCAACTCACACTATTTAGCAGTTATGTACAGTCTAAGTTTTGTAGCTACTTCTTTTGCAACAACCACCTAGAGCGGAGAGAGAATGGGTCTGTCAATACAAAGTGAAAATGTCACCTGCAAATAGATTCTCAAGAGGTAAAGTATTAGTTTTGATCCTTTTAGTTTCATCAGAACTAATCTCCTTACCCTGAGATTGGCTCAGGGTGATCCTTGTATTTTATGTGTATAGACCCGTCTAATCTTTTCTCCACCTCTACTTTAGCCTTAGCAAAGGAGATTCTATATTTATCAGGCAGTATCTGAAATATACGATTCTTATAGGAGATAGTATTGTCAGCCATAACAGTTCTTTGCTCTTTTATTGAGAACACAGACTCAAGGTTTAATTCCTTTGGTAAACCCTGAGCCCATCTCAGGGTAAACCCCTCCAAGCACCCTAAAACCATTGTATGTGTTTAGGTAGAGATTGAGGATCATTTCTTTTGTCTCCTTTGCTACTGCTATCTTTGGAGTCCTTCCTCGATTACCGTGAACTATACCCCTAAGATCAGCCCCTCTAACTTTGCTCTTAAGCCGTATTATCTGTCTCGTGGATAAACCAAGCAAAGTTGCTGCTTGATTATTGGAAATCTTTCTATCCAATGAGTCCTTTATCACCTGGTATTTTGTAATTTCTTCCTGACTCAAAGTTATCACCTCCATAGGTATTTCTACCTCCTGATTGATAATTTCTACTCAAGTCCTGAGATTGGCTCAGGACAAGACAGAAATTACCCCAAAACCCAGGGGGGGTGACATTTTCATTTTGCGCTTAAATAGTGACATTATCACTTTGCAACTACATAAGTTTCCTGGTTTTAGGTTTCGTGGTATCACTTTTACCCTATAAATTTGCCTTTTCCCATATAACCATTCTACTATATAGCAAAAACCAAATCTTTAAGCTTCAATTTTAGCATGGGGCAAGCAGAAGATAAGAAACCCAAGAACTGATTGTTATTACATGTTATGTACGAACTATAACAAATTAATTGACGGAATTTGCTTTGGAATGTTCTAGTTCCTTTATAACCTCACCTATCGTCGGAACTCTTCCTGTACCTATTGGTTTTCCGTTTACAATCACCACAGGCACTTGATACCAGAAGAATATTGTGCGGATGGTAGAAAGTATTGAACTGTTAAATTTTAAAACGTCCTTTAAAACCTTTGGCATCAAATAGAAATAAGCCCTTGGTTCAATCTGAATAATTTTAACCTCTTCATCCCTAAATCTATCGGTGATTTCTCGATGGAGCCTTCCACATTCCTCAGCTATTTTTCTAATTTTTCCATAAGAGTGATCCTTTTTTGCAAACTCCCCCATTCCACCTGAGCAGCATATGCAGCCACCTGTGCCATCACTCTCTCTCACTATTATCACAGATGACTTTTTATTCTTAGCCAATTGAAACATCTTAAACAATCCAATAGGTAAAATTACCGCTATATTAGTACAGTATATCATGCTTTTTGTAAGCTAAATGAATTAAGTGAGGTGAAACCATGCCTGATCGGAGAGGGAATTTATTGCCAGGAAAGCTTATTTTGTTATATAATTGGTTTAGGCATAAAACAAATTTATGCGTTTAGCTATATTGACCAAGAAAAGCTAAAAGGAGGCAATGTAAGATGGTAAAGGCGAATTGGACTGTTTTAGTGTTCTTAGCTGGAGATAATGACCTTGAAGGTGCTGCCATAAAGGATATAAACGAGATGGAGATGGTGGGCTCATTAGAAGGGAAGGTTAATATACTTGCACAGGTAGACAGGGCAGCCGACTATGACAACAGCAACGATGACTGGAGAAGCACAAGGAGATATTATATAACCAAGGGTGCAGATACAAAAAAAATAACCTCTAAACTCATAGCTGACCTAGGAGCGACCAACACAGGAGACTCTAAGGTCCTTATGGACTTTATCCGCTGGGGTTTTAACGAGTACCCCGCCAAGCACTATATGCTTGTACTCTGGAACCACGGCTCAGGGTTTTACGTGCCTCCAGAGATGCTCTTAGGTGAAAATGCCCCCTCAAGTAGGGAAATAACCACAAGGGCACTTCCAAAACTAAGAAGAAGCATGTTTAGAACCGCTAGGGAGCATATACTTAGCCTTCCGCCAAAAGAAAGAGGAATATGCTATGACGACGGTTCAAATGACTGTTTAGACAATAAGGAGCTTAAGAATATTCTTCAATATGCCTCCTCACTAATTGATGGAAAAAAGATTGACGTATTGGGAATGGATGCATGTTTGATGACTATGATTGAGGTGGCATATCAGGTTAAGGACTACGTGAAATTCCTGGTCGGCTCTGAGGAAACCGAGCCGGGAGATGGCTGGCCCTATGACAGAGTTATAAAAGCTCTGGTGGACAATCCTAAAATCACCCCTAAGGACCTTGCCGTTCATATAGTTGATAGGTATATCGAGTCCTATGATAAATTTGGTGAGTTTGATACAGATGTCACACAATCGGCTATGGACTTAGAGAGGCTTAAAGACTTAGTAGATTCTATTGATAATCTGGCGGATGCCCTTCTGAAAAATCTTCAAGATCCAGAGTTAGACGGCGCAATATCAAAAGCCTGGAGGAAATCCACCAGGTTCTTCGATAACTACTACATTGATCTACATAACTTTGCGAGCTTTCTTAAAGGCGGCGTAAAGGGGAAGATTCAAAAAGCCTGTCAGTATGTGATCGACTCTATAGAAGGAAGAGTGAAAAAGGCAACGCCGATTGTAGCAGAAGGACATCTGGGTCCGAGGATGGAGAGGGTAAAGGGAATATCAATCTACTTTCCCCCATTTAGAAATCCCTCGGTCTATTACAAAGAACTCGATTTTGCAAACACTACAAAGTGGGGAGATTTTTTGGAGAAATATTTAACGTGAAATGAAAAGACCTCTACTTATAAGGATTGCTAAGGGCTCCATAACCGATGTTAAAGCCACTGCTATAGTTGTTACTCACTTTCAGGGTATAGAGCCGGGCGGCGCAGAGCTGGCAGTTGATGATGCCATAGGAGGGGCTATTACTGCATTTACTAGAAATAAAAGCCTTGCAGGAGAACTCGGCAGTTTCTTCGTTGTCCCTTCCCTCACAAGCAGGCTTTATGCTCAGATGGTTGTAGTTCTGGGCTTAGGAACCTATGATATATTTGCAAGAAGGGTAAGGCAAAAGGAAAGTGAAGAAGGGGGTCTCATACGTCAGGTTGGTTTTAGATTAATAGAAGGGCTTCTTGGAATAAATGTCACAGATTTTTCAACTGTCCTTATAGGCGGCGGAGGCGGGGGCCTTAATGCCGATGAAGCCGCATTTCTCTTAATTCAAGCGATCGGCGAGGCTATATCTAGATTGGACCACGAGGGAAGAATCCACGAGTTCACCATAGTGGAATTTGATGAGGGAAAGATTCCTGGAATCTTGATGGGATATGAAAAGGCTAAGAAGAACTTAAAGGATAAGCTCGATCTGGAGAAAAAAGAACTTACCGTACCTTCTGAAAAAAAAGAGGTATCCAAGCCGCAGAACATCATTTATATCTCGCTCCGCAGGGAAGGCGAGGAACTCTTCTTCAGCGTGTTTACAGATAAGGCCCAGGTGGTGATGGAGAAGAAGACCTTTTCTTCTGATACTATAAGGGGTCTTATTTCTGAGCTTCGTTCCTACGGAGAGAAAAAAGGAACATCCCGAGACAGCGCCCATATAGAGTCTGAAATCAAAAATAGCGGCGGCGCGCTCTACGGTCTTATATTTCCCCCCGGCATTCAGAATTACATAAGAAGGTACCATGAGGAATACTCTTTTATCATCTCGATGGAAAGAAGCCTTGTTTATATCCCGTGGGAGCTTTTATACGACAGAGACTTAGGGATATTTCTCGGCAAGTTGTCCCTCGGAAGGCAGATTATAAGGGAGGAAAGCTTCCTTAAAGGAAGGGAGCCTTATTCAGAGGACGGAGAGATTAATATGCTTATTATTGCGAATCCCTCAGGTGACCTCGATGCGGCTAAAAAAGAGGAAGAAGATTTAAAGAAATTGATCCAAAATCACATACCCAATAGTCGTCTCAAGGTAGACTTGTGGAGTGGACTTTGGGATGGAAAATCCAAGCAGTCTCTAGGAATAATTAAGCTTCTTTATGCCGGGAAATACGAGATTGTTCATTATTCCGGGCACGCCTTTTACGATGAGTTTGAGCCGCATAAGAGCGGATGGTTTTTAGGGGAGAACGATATACTTCGTGCCTTTGAGTTTCAAAATCTTCCAAGACCACCCGTGATGGTCTTTGCCAATGCCTGTGAATCGGGAAAGGGAAGCAGCAAGGACGATATAAAAATTAGAGAAGAACTTCCTTATGGGCTTGCCGATGCATTTATACAGGCAGGGGTTGACATCTATATCGGAACTGCGTGGAGGATAGGGGATGAAACGGCTAAGGAATTTGCCACGACTGTTTATAAAAAATTGATTGTATATAACAAAGACATAGGTCACTCAATAAGCGGCGCAAGAGGAGAGTTAACAAAAGGATTCACCTCGTTTTCCGACCCAGGTTGGGCAGGATACATGCTCTATGGCACACCATCTTTCCGATTTTTATTGTCAGGCTAGAGATTAAAAGATTTAATACCATTTCCAGTTATTAACTGAAAGGTATTTCCCTTCGTTTATTTCTTAATCCATATCTTCTGCAATAGGCGGGACATTCTTGTCCCGCTCTCCTTGACGGGGTTAGAAAACCCCGTCTATCGCAACTTTAACCATTTTTGTATTGGAAATGGTATTAAGGTGGGCGAGCAAGAAAGGGAGATAATATAACGTGAGTTCAATACTAAACCCTCCTTATACTACCAATTTTCTACTCTGACACCACTTCCTCTTTTGATATTCTAACCTCTTTTTTCTCTACAAACACGACCTTATACCAGGTTCTAAAAGAGTCTATAAGAATTATAACTGCGCATATCATCATTACCGCCGTAAGAAGTGAATTCACATATCCCTGAATAGCGAACCCATCTCGTTTTGCCAAAGGAAGAAAATTGTCCGTAATATTAAGCCAGCTTGCAGAGAGCGTGGTTGCCATAACAAAAGCCATTGGAATAATCGTCACCCATGCGTACCTTGCCTTTCCAATGTTGATAATAAACGTTGTACCTACGCAGAGGGCAATCCCTGCAAGAAGCTGATTAGCAGTCCCAAACATAGGCCATATTGTGCTTATGCTTCCTGTAAAAACAAAATATCCCCATCCGCATGAAATAAGAGCACTGGAAATAATAGCAGAAGGGAGGTGGTCAACCCTTTCAAAAGGCTTATAGATCTTTCCACCGAATTCCTGAATCATAAACCTTGCAACCCTAGTCCCTGTATCAATAGTCGTAAGAATAAATAGAGCCTCAAACATAATCGCAAAGTGATACCAATAATCCATCAGGTGTCTCATTCCTGGAATCGAGGTAAAGATCTGTGCCATACCAACAGCAAGGGAAACTGCCCCCCCTGTCCTACCAACAAGGTTTTCTCCAACCTCTTTCGAAAGCTGATCAAGATTCACAGTGTTTAGCCCCAGTGTCTCAAACACCTGAGGAGAGACGTTTATTGCAAAATAATCACCAGGAAATAGCGAGCATGCCGCAACTAAGGCAAGTATTGCGATAAATCCCTCAATCAGCATAGCACCAAATCCTATAACCCTTATATCAGACTCTTTCGAGACCATCTTTGGAGATGTACCCGACGCTACAAGTGAATGAAACCCTGAGATTGCTCCACATGCGATTGTTATAAATGCAAATGGGAATAAAGATCCAGGAATTATTGGTCCACCACCATAAATATACTCAGTTATATGAGGCATCTTTAGTTCTGGGTGAACGATTATTATTCCTATTGCGAGAAATGCGATTGTGCCGATCTTCATGAATGAACTCAGATAGTCTCTCGGACAAAGAAGCATCCACACTGGAAGCACAGATGCTACAAATCCGTAGATAAGTATAAAAAGGGTTATCTTCGGTTTAGGAAACGTAAAGTATGTGGCAAGCGAAGAGTGTGCAATGTCCTTTCCAAATATTACGGCTAGGATAAGTAATATAACCCCTATTATCGTTCCCTCAGCGATCCTTCCCCTTCTGAAACGATACATATAAAGACCCATAAATAGGGCAATAGGAATCGTGCAGGCTATGGTAAAGGTGCCCCAGGAGCTTTCAGAAAGGGCATTTACAACTACAAGCCCGAGCCCTGCAAGAGCAACAACCAAAATAAAGAGAATTGCAATAGAGGCTACGATTCCAGAAAGGGGACTTATTTGAATCCTTGCAATCTCGGCAAGTGATTTTCCGCCATGCCTTACAGAGGCAAAAAATATGATGAAATCATGAACCGCGCCTGCAAGCACCACGCCTACTAGTATCCAGAGGTATCCAGGAAGAACCCCAAACTGTGCAGCAAGAACAGGACCTATCAGGGGACCCGCCCCCGTTATTGCAGCAAAATGGTGGCCAAAAAGCACCCATCTACTCGTAGGATAGTAGTTCTGTCCGTCATACATTGTATAAGCTGGGGTCTTTCTTGAGTCATCGAGGGCAACAACCTTGGCAGCGATAAATCCGTGATAATACCTATAGAATATAGCCATCACGCAGAGGGCACCAACTACAAGTGGCATCGCGTTTATGGTCATAGAACTATTTTCTCCCTAAGCAAGAGAGTTGAATATATCATAATATACCACGAAGAGACATTCTCTTTGTACTAAGATGATTGTAGACACACCCAGGTTGATGCAATACTTATAGATCAATAACCATCCGCTAGTGGGCAACACCATTAAGTCAAGGAGCAAGCAATGATTTAACCCTATAACCCGATCGCCCTGAGCCTAGTCGAAGGGCGCTAATAATGCATATATACTTATAGCCTCATCCTTCGACAGGCTCAGGATGCACGGATAGCTAAACTGCTGAACGGCTTAACTTAATGCCATTGCCTTTAGTGGGTGGATGGAGGTTCATTCGGGCCTTTATTATCCAAGGGATCACCTTGTGAGTGTTCGTCGCTACTAACCCTTACCCTTTTCTCCTTGAGTCGCTCGATCAGCACATAGAAGACGGGCACTACTAGCAGGCTGAGTAGAGTGGCAACGATCATCCCACCAAAGACCGCCGTGCCTAAGGAGTGGCGGCTATTGGCTCCTGCACCGCTCGCTATAACAAGCGGTAGCACGCCCAGGATAAATGCGAAAGCTGTCATTAAAATGGGACGCAGCCGAATCCTTGCCGCTTCCAAGGCTGCATCAATAATGGATGCCCCTTCCTCCCGACGGCGCTTAGCAAACTCAACGATAAGGATTGAGTTCTTGCTTGCAAGGCCAATTAGCATTACTAAGCCGATCTGGCAGTAGACGTCGTTATCAAGCCCACGAAGCCATTGAGCACCTAAAGCGCCAAGAAGAGCCAACGGAACGGCAAGTATTACCATAAAAGGCATAACCCAGCTCTCATAAAGGGCAGCGAGAAAAAGAAATACAAAAACAAGCGCCAAAACGAAAATAAACGGAGCAAGGTTTCCAGCCTTAATCTCCTGATAGGCTAAACCTGTCCATTCATAGCCCATACCATCAGGGAGTATCTCACTGGCTAACTCATCCATGGCCTTAATAGTCTGGCCCGAACTGTAGCCGCGGGCGGCCTGACCGTCAATCTCAGCAGAGCGATAAAGGTTGTAGTGCGTTATTGTTTGTGGACCTACTACTGGCCTTATATCAACTAGTGTACTGAGAGGTACCATCTCACCACTACTAGTGCGAACATATAGACGGCTTATATCATCCTGGCTTGATCGAGCATCCTCGTCCGCTTGCATAAACACATGATAGACACGGCCAAATTTGTTAAAATCGTTCACGTATAGGGCACCGAGGTAGGTTTGTAATGTGTCAAATACATCGTTGATAGATATATCAAGCAACTTGGTCTTTGTACGGTCTAGATCTATATAGAGCTTAGGTGTATTAGCTCTGTAGCTGCTGAAAAGACTAGTTAGTTCAGGCCTCTGGTTACCTTTTTCAATCATCTCATCCATCACGTTTTGTAATGTCTCGAGGCCTAGGCTACCTATATCCTGGAGCTCGAATTGGAAGCCACCTGCAAAGCCAAGCCCCTGAATTGCAGGTGGGTTGAAAGTAGTAACTATCGCACCAGAGACACCTTCGAATTTTTCTCGTGCGTTGGCAAGGATAGCATCTATTTGAACTTCTTTAGATTTCCTTTCGGACCAAGGCCTAAGTATTGGGAACATTGATGCTGTATTAGGATCAGAGGCGTTTGTAACAAAGCTGTAGCCACCGAATGTTAATACATCTGCAACACCTGGTGTTGAAAGTAGCATCTTTTCAACCTGATTTACCACCTTTGTTGTGCGCTCTAGGGAAGCGCCATCCGGTGTCTGAATATTTACAACAAAGTAGCCCTGATCCTCGTCTGGAATGAAGCCAGTCGGAACCTTGCGGAAAAGTAAGTAGGTTACCCCTAGCAGAATAATAAAAACTGCAAGCACGATCTTCCATCTCTTTGTAAAGTCTTTCACTCCAATTTCGTATAGACCCCTAAGCCTATTGAATCCATGATTAAACTTACTAAATAACAAACCCTGCCTACCAGTTTCTGGCCGAAGGAAGACAGCGCAAAGTGCAGGACTTAATGTCAATGCGTTTAGTGCCGAAATTCCGACCGAACAAGCAATCGTTAGCGCGAATTGTCTGTAGAACTGACCAGTGATTCCGGGTGTAAATGCAACAGGAATAAAGACGGCCATTAAGACAAGAGAGGTAGCAATAATAGGACCAGTAACCTCACGCATAGCCTCTCTGGCTGCATCACGAGGTTTCATTCCCTTCTCTTCCATGAGCCGTGCCACGTTCTCCACAACAACAATTGCATCATCAACCACAAGACCAGTTGCAAGGACCAAACCAAATAGAGTCAATAGATTAATCGAGAATCCAAGCGCATTGATCAATGCGAATGTTCCTATTAAGCAAACTGGTATCGTTATGGCTGGAATTAGAGTAGCGCGCCAGCCTTGCAAGAAAACATAGACCACTAAGGACACCAGCACAATTGCCTCAAGGAGTGTTTTAATAACCTCCTTAATGGACTCCTTCACAAACAGTGTGGTGTCGTAAATGATCCTGTATTCTAATCCCTCTGGGAAGCGCTTAGAAAGTCGCTCCATTTCTGATCTGACCTGTTTTGCGACTTGTAAATCATCTCCACCTCGAAGCGACAGGACACCGATATTCGCCGTTCCGGATCCGTTGAGATGGACGTAGCTATCGTACTCCTCAGCACCTAGTTCCACACGAGCCACATCCTTCACTCGTACAACAGAACCGTCAGGTTGGGTTCGCACTATGATGTTCTCAAACTCTGAGACCTCATCAAGACGACCCAGCGTGGTAATTGTGTACTGGAACTTCTGTCCAGGGGGTGTTGGAGGCTGTCCTATCGCCCCCGCCGCCACCTGTTGATTCTGTTCTTCCACTGCGTTCACTACATCAGAGGCTGTAAGGCCAAGGCTTGCCATTTTGTCAGGGTCAAGCCAGATGCGCATCGAATACTCGCGCTCTCCATAAATGATTACTTGCCCAACCCCAGGAATCCGTTTCAGTACCTCAGTAATATTAATTTCTGCATAGTTACTAAGGAAAATATCGTCATACCTCCCGTCAGGAGAGATGAGGTTAACCGCAATCACGAAGTCGGTAGACACCTTTCTGACGAGTACTCCCTCGCGAATAACCTCGTCGGGTAACTGTGGCTGTGTGTTCTGAACGCGAATTTCGGTGTCTACTTCAGCAATGTTGAGGTCATACCCAACATCGAATGTAACAGTGATTGTCATGGTTCCGTCGTCATTGCTTACTGAGTTCATGTAGATCATCCCCTCTACGCCGTTTATAGACTCTTCGAGAGGCGTTGTTACCGTTTCTTCTACTACCTCAGCATTAGCGCCTGTGTATGTAGCAGTTACCTGCACTGTTGGAGGGGTGATTTGAGGGAACTGGGCTACAGGTAGAGTTGGTATCGAAATAGCTCCAGCTAGCACAATAATTATTGCGATGACGGAGGCAAATATAGGGCGCTGGATGAAAAAGTTAATCAAAATGTCTCTCCATTAACACTTGCTGAATGTTTGGGTGGCTAGTTCGACACTTCCTTTGAAGGGCTGGGTGATACCACCGGTCGCTTTGAGATGTCCTCTGAAGACGCAAGCTTTGTCTGGACGAGGCTGCCAGGTTTTACCTTCTGTAGCCCCTCCATAATCACTAGCTCACCAGGCTTCACACCATCTTCTATTACTCGCATGCCGTTATAAGTTGTGCCCACTACTACTCTCCGATTCTCCACCTTGTTATCCTGACCAACAACTAACACATATAACCCGTCCTGGTCCTCACTTACAGCTTGTTCTGGAACCACGATTGCATTTGGTTCCGTTGTCAAAAGCACACGCACCTTGGCGTATTGCCCAGGTAGTAGCGTCTTCTCCGGGTTCGGTACAACACCACGCATTGTAATAGTAGCAGTTGTGGAATCAACAGTATTGTCTATGAAGTCAACCTTTCCTTGATGAGGATGAATACTTTCATCAGGAAGTATCACGGTTACCAGAAGATCCCCCTCGTTCCTTTTCCTCAATATCTCAGGCAAATCGCGTTCTGTCGGACTGAAGTAAACATAGATTGGATCAAGCTGAACTATATTTGCAAGTCCAGTGGTCTGTCCGAAGCCCTGTGTGGAACCTACGACATTCCCGACATCTACTTGCCTTTGTCCGATCCGCCCGTCAGATGGGGCATACATCCTGCAATAGCTTAGGTTGAGCTCGGCCAGCTTGACAGCAGCGCGATCGGCTTCAACCGCCGCTTCAGCTTCCTTTACCTTTGTAACATACTGATCAAAGGCATCACGGGTTATGAACTGCTTCTCTGCAAGGGGCCTATATCGTTCTACCTGCTCCCTAGCGTAAGCAAGTGCTGCCTCATCCTTGGCAAGCTGCCCACGTGCATTATCTAGTGAAGCCTGATACTGTCTTGGGTCTATAACGAATAGGAGATCTCCCTCCTTAACATCAGCCCCATCTACAAAATGGCGTTCCCATAGAAAACCTTCTACCCTCGCCACAATATCTACCGATCTAACAGACAGAGTGGTACCTACATAATTGAGATAAATCGGCACTGTCATCTGCGTTACCTTTGCTACTGTTACAACTGGTAGCACTGCTTGTTCTTGTTTACGGTCACAGCCTACAATTAAAAAGAGAGTAGAGGTGAGGTACATTATCACCGCATATCGAGCTACTGAAAGGGTACGACACTCATTTTTCCCCATTCTTTGCATCTCCTTGATTTCCTGTTGGTACGGAATCCCTATCTGCTGGTGCCACAGGTAACTCCTCACCAATGGCTCGGATAAGCTCAGCATATGAAGTGTATAGGCTAGTTCTTGCCTGAACCTGCTCCGCTCGAGCTTCGGCGAGAAGACTCTGGGCGTTTAGAAGCTCTATAATGTCACCGACCCCTGACTGGTATCGAGTTAGTGAGGCATCAAATGATTCCTTGGCGCTTGCAAGAAGGACATCGCTTGCTTGAAGTTGCTCTGCCGCCGTGCGAAAGTTGTAATACGCAGTCCAAACCTCAGAGATAACTATCTCCTCCTGAAGAACTAGCGCTGAAAGTGAAGCCTCGAGCTCAGCCCTCGCGGCGCGAACGGCATTGGTAAGTGAAAACCCTTGGAAGATAGGAATCTGGAGCTGAACCCCAGCGAAGTAGTTTGTAGTGTAGTCGTTCATACCTTTTTCCCTAGCGACGAGTGGGGACACTTGCGCACTCGCTACAAATTGAGGCCATTGGGCAGATTCAGCTTGGCGAAGTTCCTCCTCATTCTGCCGTACTTCCGCTCTGGCTGCGGCGAGGCCTGGACGCTTCTGCTGAGCTAGTTTAATTAGCTCCTCGACATTCTGACTGATTGTGTTGAGCGGCAGATCCTCAGGCTCCTCAGCAACATCAAAAGGCGTGTTGGCGGGCCAACCAACGACTGTGGCTAACTGCCCGCGTGATATCTCCACAGAGCCGCGGTCGGCAACTAAATCTAATTTCACCTGAGCTAAACTTGCCTGGGCTTGATACACATCAACTATTGTCCCTACACCAACACGAAGTTGCAGCTCCGCTGCCTGAAGACTAACCTCAGCATCCTCTAGGCTTGCTTCGTCGGCTCTTAACTGTGCTTTATTGCCGAGGAGCGTATAGTAGGCTTTAGCTACATCGCGAAGGACATCTTGAATCGTCTGGTTGTGGTTCCAATTCGCATTTACAAGTGCTTGCCGGGCCGCCTCGACCGTAGCACTACGTCCGCCAAAATCGAGAAGCAAATAATTAAGGGCTAGGCTCCCTTGTCCAAGAGTCTCCTCGAAGGTATCAACCCCACCAGTTTCTCCACCCTTGCCTTGTCCAAAAGTCCCACTACCACTGATTGTAGGATAGTAGCTTCCTCGAGCAGCAGCCCATTCTGCAGCGGCAGCTCGTGCCTGTTCCCAGGCCTGACGGGTTGCTGGGCTGTCTCTGAGGGCAACATCTACTAGCTGAGATAAGTTTAATTTACTGGCGTATGGTTCAAGGTCAGACGGGATAGCGGGCAACCGCTCGCCGGCAAGCGGCGCCGACTCCTGATCTGGCGGTGGCTTCCACTCCTCTCCAGGGTCAGGAGAGGCATATTTCATAGGGTGAAGCTCAGGTAGGTTTTGCACGCATGCCGTACACATAAGTGTGATAACCAGTAAGCAAACCCAAGTCCCAGGCGGAAACCATTGCCCTCTATAAAACTTTGGCATGCATTTCTCCTTCTTAGTGTACAAAACAAAATGACCTTAGAAAGATATAAGCATTTATTTCTATTGCGAAGACAACACTATCGCCGTTTTATGGCAAATAATAGATGGTTATTACTATCACTAATACAAGATTTTGTCAATAAAAGTACATCTGTTTTTTCTGGAAACCTGACTTCGTCGTGAGCAGTTCGACAGATTCACTGCAGGCTCAGTCGAACGAAGGTTTCCAATACATT
>LDXN01000033.1 GCA_001443445.1 Candidatus Dadabacteria bacterium CSP1-2
GGGGGATAGCCGAGGTTTTCTAAGCTCGGATAAAGTAGTGATGGTATTGATGTCCGATTACCCTTGTCCCCATATATATAAAATGGGGAACATCCGGGCATTATAGTGCGATTACCCACGATACGTAGGAGCGGCATTCCTTCGATCCTTGGACTTCGCTCAGGACAGGTTTAGCGAAGTTTCCCTCGCAATCACACTCATATTAAGCTCGCTACAAGCAGGGTCTCAAAAACTCAGAAGAATGAAAAAAAGGATGGGTGGCGTGGCAGGGGAAGCCCAACCACCCTTTGTTTTCTTAGGTTGTATGGTTCTATATTTTTTAGTCGCAAGCTCCGCTGATAGTGGCACCAGTACCATCACGGCTGGCTTCATATTGTCCAATGAGACCTGAATCTTGGGTAGTGGTAGAACATCTTATAACTGCATCTCCCCAGACTCCAAAATCCCTTCTTCCGCTCTTTAGCGCACCAGTCATAGTGCCTTCCCAACCAAAGTCAGATTCAAGTATCGAATCGCCAACGTTAGCACCAGCAATATCTACATCTGTATCATCTTCAGTCCAACCGACACAATATCCTGCTTTTGAGTCTGGGCAAGTACCGTCAGCACCCGGCGAGCCATCAGCATCACTAAGGGCTCCACAAAAACTGCTATCTACAAGTGCATCTGCTTCAAGGCACCCAGTGGAAATAGTGTCATCAGGACAACGTAAAGAATTGTCATCAAAGCAAGCAGTTGGGTCGTTACCTCCTATTAAATCGGTGTAATCCCTATCCCCACTATTATCCATGTCCTGCTCAAAAAACTCTGCCTCTGCATCTCTCAGGGTTTGCATCGCCTTTCTTCCATTAGCCTCGTTTGCAGAAATCCTAGCCTTGATAAGGTTTGGAATCGCTATAGCGAGGATAATGCCTATGATGGCACAAACTATGAGAAGCTCGACAAGGGTATAACCCTTCTCGCCCCTTCTATTCCTCGTAAACTTTAACATGTTTACTTCCTCCTTTTAGAGAATTTTTACTTTATGAATTATATTGCAATTACCATGCCAGTCAAGTGGAAATAACCTGTA
Organism: Candidatus Dadabacteria bacterium CSP1-2; assembly: GCA_001443445.1. Taxonomy (GTDB): domain Bacteria; phylum Desulfobacterota_D; class UBA1144; order Nemesobacterales; family CSP1-2; genus CSP1-2. The sequence continues at coordinate 1,073 of LDXN01000033.1, forward strand.
ATCTCGTAACCCTCTGAAACAAAGGGATTTAATTATTTTCCACACCAGGAATTACTTATTCCATCCCTGTTAAAGTGACAATTTTTGTCATTTTAGGGGTTAATCATGACAAAATTTGTCACTTCATGAGGGTATGATCGGGTATAGATGCGTAAGCCATTGAAACAAAAAGATTTTATATCTTTCGATAATCTGGAATTCCATCCTCAATCACTGCTAAAGTGGCACCTTTTTGGACTAATTATGACAAAAATTGTCAAATATACGTTCGTTCGTCGGCAAAATTCAGTCAGTTTTACAGAATCTCTTAGGTGGAGTTTTTGAATACAAAATTAGACCGCTATTTCCAAGTTGTAAATTTTTTTTAAATTATATTTTTAATTTAACTGAGGGCTAGAGGAGTTTTTAATTTCTTGAACTGCTTAATTCACGTTACGCATATATAGTTCCTTGTCATGCCCGAATGTTCCCCGCTAAAGCTTGCACTCGAATGTTTTAATCGAGTGACATGCGGGGACAAGATTTATCGGGTATCCATACTTTTTTGGATTCCCAATAAAGCTTGTACCAGAATGTTTTTATCGGGTAACGTTTGGGAATGACAAAGGCCTAATGAATTCCTGCTTAAGCCCGTACCCGAATGCTCCCCACTAAAGACATGTGGGGACAAGCCTCATCGGGTAACACGCGGAAATGACAACTTAAGAAGAATAAGTGCGGAGGTTCAAGGGAGCTTAATTTATTGGTTTTTCTACAGAAAAACTCCGCTACTCCTCACTTAACTAGAGTTACAAGATTGTAACTTAATCAAATAAAGGTTAAGTTCTATGTGCTAATATATTTTCAAATGAACTGTGAGACACTCGCAAATCAAAGGAGAAAAAAGTAATGAATAAAAACAGATATTCTGTCTCTTTTCCATTTATATTTTCTCTACTCTCTTTGTCAATCACTGGATGCGGCGACTTAAAGGTTACTTCATATTTTAATCCGTCTGACCCAAAACTTAATAAATACAAGACGCTTGAAATTGCGGATTTTGAGACCGAAATCACTGATGTTCCAAAAGAAGCCCTGACAAGGATTTCAGATGAGGTAGCAAAGTTGATTGTTTCTAAGAACATTGGCTTCCAAAAAGTGGAGCGTGGTTCAATTGAAGGCGACCCCACTCAGCAAACCCTAATCCTCGTGGGTGAAATCACAGGATATGAATCGGGAAAAAGCTTTAAGGAGGAAGGGGGGGCATTAAAATTTGGCGAGGCTTCTCTCACAGTTCATGTATGGCTTTTAGATAAAAACACAGGAGATGGCATCACGGATGGTGAAGTAAGCGGTTTGAGTACAATAGGATTTCTAAGAAGCGGGTTTATTACAAAAGGTGTTTATGAGGCTATAGCGCAAGAGGTTGTAAAATTTATTTCTAAGAATTATTGATAATAGTATTAAATTCATGTAAAAAGGTATAAGGAGGTTATCAAGGATGAAGAGAAATAGAATATCTGGTTTGTTCATGCTGCTGTTTATTTCAGTGTTTATTTTAGGAGCTCAGGACTTTGCTCAATCCAAGGAAAAGCCCAAAGAAGATAATTCACAGATGCAAAACTCAAATGCGGCTCCATACTATGAGAAAGGAAGAATCGCATTTCTGCAATTTACACCTAAAGGATTTCAAGATGCGATCCTATACTTTAACCAAGCAATCGAAGTAGACTCAAAGTACGCTCCGGCTTACGCAGGCCTTGGAGAAGTTTATTCATTTATTGGCTTCTATAAGTTGGAGGTGAAAGAAGACTACGAGGAATTCTATAATAAATCCTACGAAAACATCCTTAAAGCCCTAAAGCACGGCACTAATACAAAAGAGACGCAACGCGCCTTGGCTCTAAATTACCTTCATCTTAAGCGATCAAAGGTTGCGGAAGTAGCTGCAAACCGCGCATTAGCGAAAGACCCTAACGACGCAGAATCATACTATATACTTTGGGCTGCATCTGGCAGAGACCCAGATAGCCCGTACGTCGTAAAAGCACTTGAGTTAGATCCGAACCTCGTTATGGCTCACCTAGATTTAGGAAAAGCCTACTTATTTAAGAAAGGTAATTATGCAAAGGCAACAGAACAATTTAAAAAGGCAGTCGAACTCGCAGATTCGCCTCAATTGCACAATTTCCTAGGAACCTCGCTTCGTACACAAGGATACCTCGGCAACTCAGTAACAGAATATCTAAAAGCAATAGAGCTCGATCCAAATTATGCTCCTGCCTACATGAATCTAGGGATCACTTATTATTCTATGAATACATACCAAGATTCTATTGCCCAAGAGAGAAAAGCAATCTCACTTAATTCAAATAATCCTGAACCTTACTACCATCTCGCACGTGCATATGAGCTTGCTAATAGCCCGAGGGAGGCAATAGAGAATTATAGGATTTTTTTAAAGTTCACAACTGGAAAAGAGATATATACTAACCTCACTACAAACGCCAAGACGAGTATTGAAAAACTACATGCAAGCTGTAATTGTTAACTTTTCTAACGGGTATTAAGTTCTATTATAGTTAAACTAACTAAATCTAGAGGTGTAATGATTAAGAAAGCTAAATTAACAGCGTCATTAGTTATTGTTTTCCTATTTGCTACAGGCTGTTGTAAACATGCTCCAAAAGACAGCGCACACTAGACAAGAACCCATAAAACAGTTCACACGAATCTTCTGGCTGGTAGCTTAATGTAGATTTTAGTATATCTAGTTTAGGCGGACATGAAGTAAAACTATAATCCATTTTTGCAAAGAGGGCTTTCTCTATTAATTCTGTTTGAGCTCTCTATTGCAATAATAGATTGTTTTTTCTTTTTTGATGACGGCTAATTTGAATTCAAAATTGGATGTGGTTGATCTCTCATTTGGGCTAGAGTCAAATGCAAGCCTCTGGAGCATAGTGTTTAAAGGATTTGACGAAGAGGTTACCTTGATCTCAAGATTTCAGGGAAGTGGGCAATTGAGTGTTGAAACCCTCCAGAGATTTGGGAACATAATTATGGAGAAGTACAGAGATTGCAGTGTAGAGCTAACAAAATCAGGAATTGTAATTAAAAAAACCCTTCCAACCAACGACCTTACTACAATCCGCGAGTGGTCGGAGCTTATGCATCATATTAAAGAAGAAATGGTTAATATAATAGAAAGATCTAGGGATTGATTTTTTTGATCCTTGGCATATTATTCGGTTTTTTCTTTATAGTTGAGTCCCTTACAAATTATCAGTTATTAAATCCCATTTTCTTAATTTACATCTTTAGATTAAACACTGTAGACGCAAAACAGTATTTGCAAAGTCAAAGACAAAAAATGTACCCGCTTCCCCAATAGCCTCAATTTAAACCATTTTTCATCAATATGGTGGTATTATTTGTCCTGTTTTACCATAAATCTCTAACTCAAGCCCATCTGGGTCTAGGAAGTGATATGATTTTCTCTTTCCATCTTTATCCAATTTCTCCTCTATAAATTCGACTCCTCTTTCTTTAAGGAGTTTGCCTGCCTTCTCCACATCATCCACCCTAAAAGCTATATGTGCCACGCTCTCAACAATCCGATATCCTTCTTTACCTCGATTTTCATCCTCTGTTAAAGCAACTAAGGTCTCTGATTTATTACCCAGAAAGGATTTTTTGCTACCCCCTTCCTTTCGTCCATCATGATGTATCCTGAGCCCTAAAACCTCATTGTAAAACTTGATGGATCTATCCATGTTCCAAACAACAATTGCAACATGGTCTATTCCTTTAATCATAGTATCCACTATCATGTGCTTTTAACCCCCTATAATAACCTAATTTAAATAATGAAATTATACCAATTTGTATTAGATGAATTAATAAATAACCGAATGAACTTATGCAAACTAGATATTTTAGGAAAAGGTTATGTCATCAATGTTTGCCTTAAATTTTTACACTCTACCCAGAGTTCACATGTTATAATTTAATTAAAATTAACGGTTAAAAACTAAACAACTTCAAAAATAAGGTTAATCAATGGCAAAGATACACTCTGCAAGAAAATTCCTTGAGGAGCTAAGAGAAGAATTCCAACCTTTAAGAAAAAGGATTCTTACTCATCCTTTTGTAGGTAGTGTAGAAAAAGGGAAGGCTTCCGTTGAAAAACTAAAGTTCTTTGTAGAACAGCAATTCCATATTGTAAACGGGGATTTCAGAAATCTGGCTCTATACATTGCCTTTTCCTCTAATCAGTGGATAAGAGATTTTTTCTTTGAGTTAATACAAGGAGAGCGTAGTGCCTTAGATAACCTCTTTAAAATGGCAAAGGCTCTAGGTATCGGAGATCAAGAACTCGAGGCTTCTGAACCTCATGCTGGCTCACTGGCTTTTACAAATTACTTTACACGCCTAGCAACCTATGGAACGGCAGGAGAGATAGCTTCAGCAATAATCATAGATTTTGAAGTCTGGGGTGAAAACTGTAGCAGAATAAGCAAAGGACTCAAAAAACACTATAACCTTACCTCTGAAGATACAAAATTTTTGGACGGATTTTATCCGATTACCTCTCAGTTCTACGATAAAATAACGAATATAATAGGGGAGTATACTAGAACAGAGAAAGATATGAAGAAGATGCGAATCGCAACTAGATTAGGTCTTGATTATGAGCTAATGTTTTGGGATACAATGCTGTAGGGGCAGACTTCGTCGTGAGCTCAGTCGAACGACCCACGTGTCTCCCCTAATAAAGGGCAATCACAGTGGATTGCCCTTACAAAGGAATCACATCCCCTGCGATTATCTTCTCTGTTGTTCCATCATCTTTTTTTACAAGTAAATGCCCATTTTCGTCTATACGAGATGCGATTCCTTCAATCACCTTTCCATCGAACCTGACTAGTACTCTACGGTTTATTGCTCCCCACCTTTCCATCCATTCCTTTATGATCCGAGGCTTTCCCTCTTTGAGAAATTTGTGATACCAAATCTCAAGCTCCTCAATCAAATCAGAGGCAAATTTTTCTCTCTTAATGTCGTATCCTAACGCCTCCCTAAGAGAGGTTGCTATCTCTGAAACCTCTCCCATCTCTCTTTCCATCATTTCTCTAGTCATGTTTATATTTACCCCGATTCCCACAATAACAAAGTCAACTTTGTTTCCAATAGGTTGCATACCCGTCAAAACACCCGCCACCTTTTTCCCTTTTACAAGTATATCATTGGGCCATTTTATGAGTGTGTCAGGCTCTTTGCCCTTGATTGTTTCAGCCAAAGCGATTGAAGCAACCAGAGTAAGAAGAGGAGCATCTTTTGCTGCAATTGCAGGACGAAAAATCACCGACATATAGAGGTTTACTCCTGGGGGGGAAATCCATCTCCTTTGAAGTCTTCCTTTTCCCTTGGACTGAGAATCAGCAATTATGACAGTCCCCTCGGGGGCACCGTTTCTTGCAAGTTCAGATGCAACTTCGTTAGTGGAGCCAACCTCTTCAAAGGAGTAGATTATTCCCCCAATTGCTTCAGTCTTAAGTAGTTTTTTTATTGATTCGCTCGTCAGTGTTTTCATAAGACAATCCTCCTACAAACGATTTTACCAACCTTTTTATCTTAAGGCTAGATGTTGTCTTTGAATTACCGGTGACACTTTGAATCACCACTATATTCGCAACAATGATTTAAGGATAAGGTGATAATCATAGAATTGCTTCTAGCAACTTGGAAACCAACGATATTGAATTTAAAATGTAAATAATGGCCTCAATCACTGATGTTCCAGGAGTTAGGGTTGGACACTCATCGGATTTTGAAGCAATAACTGGTTGCACGGTCATTTTATTCGATAACGAGGCAACCGGAGCTATAGACCTAAGAGGTGGCGGGACGAGCACACGTCAAATAGACCCGCTTCTTCTATACCATTCATATGGGGAGATTCATGGAATTTTCCTTACAGGGGGTAGCGCTTATGGATTAGACGCAGCCGGCGGAGTAATGAAGTATCTTGAAGAGCAAGGAATTGGACTCGATGTCGGTTACGGCCATATCGTACCCTCAGTTCCTACTGCTGTCGTGTTTGATCTTGGGATTGGTAATGGAAAAGTGAGGCCAACCCAATCTATGGCATATAGCGCATGTTTAAATGCATCGTCGTCACCTACCGAAGAAGGTAGCATCGGAGTGGGAACAGGGGCATCTATCGGAAAGCTTCTCGGCATCAAGCAAGCGACAAAGGGTGGAATTGGGAGTACGAGTTACAACTTGGGAAACGGTATAGTTGTTGGAGTGCTTGTTGTTGTAAATGCCTTTGGTGATATAGTCGATCCTAAAAGTGGGGAAATTATTGCAGGGGTGAGAAATTCCATTGACGGAAAAGAATTCTTAGGTTCAGTAAAATTGTTTAAGAGCGGAGTTACACGAAAAGCAGAACCATTTGAAAATACGACTCTTGCAGTGGTTGCCACGAATGTAAAACTTTCAAAGTCTGAACTAGTGAGGGTTGCAAGAATTGGGCAGACTGGGATTACAAGGGTAGTTTCTCCCGCTCATACTACAGCAGATGGTGATTTAGTATTTGCCATATCTTGCGGAGATTTACCGGCAGATGTTAATCTAGTTGGAATCGTCGCCTCTGAGCTTATTTCTGAGGCTATAATAAGAGCGGTAAGAGCAGCAAAAGGCATGGGTGGTATTCCAAGCTGGAAGGAAATTCAAAAATAACTAGCCACGAATAAAAATGATCCACGATGCACGATTCATGATGCATGATGAGTAATTCATGAGAGTTTCACATGCATCCTGATTCGTGTCCATTTGTGTCAATTTGCAACTAGATTGTGAGAAATCCATTCTGCTAAAGTGCAATTTCCTCCTTTGCTATGGGGAATTTTCTCATTCTTATTCCTAAAACAATTCCTACACCAAGCATGGCTGTAATCAAAGAAGAGCCGCCATAACTAAGAAGCGGAAGTGGAACACCCATAACTGGCAGTAAACCCGTAACCATGCCTACATTAATTAGGGTATGCCAGAAAAATATCGAAGCTATACCTAAAGATAAGACCATTGAAAATCTATCTTTTGCAAGGCTTGCCGTATCGAGAATCCAAAGTATGACTATAAAATAAAGAAGAAGTGTAAAAAACCCACCAATAAACCCCCATTCTTCAGCAAGCACAGAATAGATAAAATCTGTGTGCTGCTCCGGAACAAACCTAAGTTGTGCTTGAGAACCTTGCTTAAATCCCTTCCCGAAAAACTTACCAGAACCAACAGCTATCTGTGATTGAAGGGCATTATAACCAGATCCAAGCGGATCACGTGAAGGATCTAAAAATGTTTCTATCCTTTCCTTTTGATACCCTTTTAAAAAGTAGTGCCAAGTTGGAAAAGAAAGTCCAATAATTAAGATAAGAAGTAGGGCAAAAGATTTAATTTTCAGCCCTATAAAAATAACTAAACTCCCTGAAATTAGAAGGATTATAAGAATTGTTCCCAAATCTGGTTGAAGCATCACCAAAGCCAATGGTAGCAAAATAAAAAAAATCGGCTTTATTAGATCTCGAATTCCATATGGGCCACCTTCAAAATCGTTCTGATAGAATTTTGCAATGGCGAGTATTAATGGAATCTTTGCAAGCTCCGATGGCTGAATAGTTATATGCTCTCCTAACGAAATCCAGCTCTTTGAGCCTGATACTTCCTTACCAAAAATCAACGCAGCTATTAGAAGTAAAACAGAAAAAACATATATATGGTGAGAATATCGCTCAAGTGATCTATGATCAAAAAAGGATATACAAGCTGCAACAACAACGCCTAAGGTAAACCAGACTAACTGCTTTTTGAATACGCTAAGGCCCGTTTGATAGGAAGCACTAAAGAGATTGACAAGACCTATAATGCAGATCAATATAACTATGAAAAAGAAGAGCCAGTCGAAATTCTTAAGAAGCCTCCTGTCGAACATCAAACGCTTCCTTCCTTCTTTAACTTTAGATAAGCCTCTAGAATTTGTTTCACTATAGGTGCTGCAACTGCCCCTCCTTTCCCTCCGTGTTCTACAAGGACGGTTACAGCAATCTCTGGATTTCCAGCAGGTGCATATGAAGTAAACCAGGCATGATCTTTATAGTCTTCTTGGTTAGTGCTTACACTACTGGAAACGACCTGCGCGGTCCCTGTTTTTCCTGCAACAACCATTTCATCTAATCTAGCGGCTCGTCCAGTGCCATTCGGTTCATTGACGACACCTTCAAGCGCATCTTTTATTATATTAATTATCGTCCCTTCAATACCGATATTCCCTGTTTCTTGCCGGTTATACCGAGCCAAGGTTTTTCCATCCGGAGAAATCACCTCCCTTACGACCCGAGGCTTTATAAGTTTCTCTCCGTTTGCTACAGCTGATGTCATAATAGCAATCTGAAGCGGAGTCGCACTTAAATACCCCTGTCCAATCGCCGTTACAATTGTTTCTCCTTCGTACCAAGGCTTTTTTAATGTCTTTACCTTCCATTCCCTGCTCGGTGATATTCCTACTTTCTCGTTAAGCTCTATCCCAGTAGGGGTTCCAAAACCAAAACGCTTTATATAACGACTTAGGCGATCAATACCAAGCCTCTCCGCAACATTATAGAAGTAAACATCACACGACTCGACAATCGCCTGATGTAGGTTTAAAGAGCCATGCCCTCCGCCCTTCCAGCACTTAAAGGTCTTCTTGCCAAACTTATATCTTCCTGGACAGTAGAAATAGGTGTCTGAATTAATCACACCTTCTGCAAGACCGGCAACAGCAGTAACGATCTTAAAAACTGAGCCCGGTGGATAAACACCTTGTGTAGCCCTATTTGTAAGTGGAGAGGATTTGTCTTCCAGAAGATATTTCCATTTAGCGGCATCTATGCCCTTTATAAAATCACTTGGGTCAAACGTTGGATGGCTAACGAGCGCAAGTATTTCTCCACTATTTACATTTACTGCGACCACGGCACCTCTTCTATCTCCAAGAGCCTCTTCCGCCGCATATTGAAGATCAAGGTCAATTGAAAGAACAACATCTGACCCTGGCACACTATCTTGTCTATGAAGGTCTTCTTTAAATAAACTCCATTTTACCTCTCGTCCGAAGGCATCTGTTAACTTTTGTATATACCCGTCTTTTCCATGAAGATAAACTTCCCATCCTTTCTCTATGCCACTTTTACCGACTACATCGTCAACACGCACATCAGGATATAATTTGAGCTCATCCTCGTTTATCTTTCCCATATATCCGAGAAATGCGGCACCTAGCGTTCCTTGATTGTATCTTCTTATATGATTTACCTCTACCAAAACACCCGGAAGAGAACTCTTACGCGCCTCAATAAAAGCGAGTTGATCACGGTTAATATCCTTGGCAAGAAGAGCTGGTTTAAAGCGGCTTTTTTGGAGTGCTGTCTTTATCTTTGATCTAATTGTATTAGGCTCTATTCCTAGAATTGGAGAGAGCAAGCTCGAAAGTGTATCTGGGTTTTGTATATCTTCAGGAAGTATGTAAATATCAAAAGAAGGACGGTTTACAACAATCTCCCTTCCTCGACGGTCAAGAATCCTTCCTCTTGGAGCTGGAATCCTTATAGAGCGGACTCGGTTATCTAGAGAAAACTTCTCAAACTCTTCGCCTCTTACAATCTGAAGATACCACAGCCTTCCAACCAGAATAAGAAATGCATTAGCTATTATAATAGTCACTAAAAGAAATCTACGCTTGTACTCTCGCATATAGATTTTTGATTAACCAAAAAAGTGGAAGTCCTACTATTGTATTAACAAAACTTTGCGCCATAATTTCACCGAAAGAGATTCGAAAATCAGTTCTCATTTTTAGTCCAATCCATATGAAACCCCATGAGAAAAGCGTGCTACAAAAAAGCCCAATAACCTGAGTAATTCTGCTTTGAGCATATACATGCGTGGATAAGCCTTTGAGTACGAGAAATAAGCTCAGCCTTGAGAGACTATACAAACCTATAAGATTTCCTGAAAGCACATCCATCATAAAGCCATTTCCTAGTGCAATTATAGCACTTCCCTTTACCTCTGAAAAGAGACCAAGAAAGACTACGAAAATTAAATTCAAATCAGGATAGAAAATCCCAAGGTGCTTTGGAGAAAAAAAAGTGGACTGAAGTATAACAAAGAGAAAAGAAAGAAGGACAAACATTATAATTTGATATAATCTATTCATTTAGAACTTTTTCTTTAGGCAATTTAAGGATCACAACTACCTCTTCGAGTGAATTTAAATCCATATCTGGTAAGACACGTGCCCTTATGAATCCACCTGACGCCTCGGTTTCTACAACAGTTCCTATCACAACCTCCTTTGGAAAAAACCCGTCCTTGCCGGATGAGATCACCTTATCACCGACACTTACATCAGCCTTTTTCTCTAAATACTCCATTATGCATCCGCCTCCTGTGCCTTTTACAATTCCCCTAGCCCTGGTTCTATGTATATATGCGTCTACCGCACTTATATCATCGGTTATTAAAATCACCTCTGAACTCTTCTCTCCTACAAGCAAAATCCTTCCCACTATTCCTTCGTAGGTTGCAACGGGCATCCCCTGAGAAATTCCGTTTTCGCTTCCCTTATCGATAATCACAACCTGAGACCTCAATATTGATGGACTCCCCGCAATAACATTAGCCGAGACGACATCGTATGTGGAGTTCCCTTTTAATCCTAAAAGCTTCTTTAATCTATCATTTTGTAACTCGGCTTCCCAGAGATGAAATTTCTCCTGACGGAGTTTCCTGATTTCGTTTCGAAGTCTTTCATTCTCATTTCTTACCCCTACTAGCTCTATGTAGTTCTGCCATGCACTTACAATTTCCCCAGTCAGAATAAAGATGAGTTTCTGAGGATAGTAAGTCAAAGTGAGAATAAAACTTGAAAACGAATCCCCTACTTGTCTTCCCTCATATCTCAAGGAAATAAACTGGGTTGCGAAGAAAAAAAGAACTATACTTATGAGTATCGGATGACGTCTTAGAAACCTCATCTACCATACACTGACTTCTTTAAGTAGGTCTAATTCATCAAGGGCTTTACCGGAGCCCAAAACTACACAACACAGTGGGTCATCTGCCACTGTCACAGGAAGCCCCGTCTCCTCTCTGATTAACACATCTAGACCACCAAGAAGTGCTCCTCCCCCTGTCAACATAATCCCATTATCCACGAGATCTGCCGCAAGCTCAGGAGGCGTCCTCTCTAACGTCAGTTTTATAGCTTCAACTATCGTGTTTATAGGTTCGGTCATTGCCTCCCTCACCTCCTCTGAACTTATCTCTATGGTCTTAGGTATCCCAGCCCTTAAATCCCTTCCTTTTACCTTCATGACACCTATCTCCCCACCACCTACTGCCGTTCCAAGCTTTATCTTAACCTCCTCAGCTGTCCTCTCTCCAATCAGCATGTTATAAGTCCTCTTTACATACTGAAGTATCGACTCGTCCATCTTGTCTCCGCCAACCCTAACAGATTTACTCACCACAATCCCCGCAAGAGATATTACAGCCACGCCTGTTGTTCCTCCGCCAATATCCACTACCATGTTCCCGGCTGGCTCTGTCACCGGCATTCCTGCTCCAAGTGCAGCCGCCATAGTCTCCTCTATTAAATACACCTCCCTAGCACCAGCAGCCTCTGCCGATTCCTTTACCGCTCTCTTCTCTACCTCAGTGATCCCTATAGGAACCGAAACAATTATCCTAGGTCTTACAAAGCTTTTTCTATTGTTATGTGTCCTTCTAATGAAGTACTCTATCATCTTCTGAGCTACCTCAAAGTCCGCTATCACACCCTCTTTTAAGGGCCTAATAGCCCTAATTGACCCAGGGGTGCGCCCAACCATCTCTTTTGCTTCCTTACCAACAGCTAGTATTCTCTTCGCTCCCCTTCCATCTTCTTGTATCGCAACCACAGAAGGCTCATTAGCAACTATACCCTTTCCCTTTACATATACGAGTGTGTTTGCAGTCCCTAGATCTACTGCTAAGTCGTTAGAAAACCATCCCATGATTGTGTCAAAAATCATATTGAGTCAACCCTCCTTCCCATTTCTCAAGGTTAATGTTATACGATTTTATATCTATATCAAAGAAGCCAGATAAAATCAAGACGTAAAAATGAAGATCGCAGTTGGTATATCACGTTGCAACCTAATATTAATTAACCCTTTTCAACCTGCTGTTCTTGATTTTTTAATCAAAACTAAACAAGATTCAGGTAAAATCTTTTGAACCTTAGAGTTTTCTAATTCTAACTTGTTCTCAAATAGACTTCACCCTTACCAATCTGTGCGAAGCTTAATTAATTCTACTCTGTTGTCGCTAAATTGCCTGAAGATGTAAAGCATATTGTTATAATAGAGAATCACAATATTTATTATCGCACAACTAATGCGCCAATAATTCTTACTTGTATATCCTCTGGAATAACATTGACATACCCAACCTTTACATCTCGAAATACCTTCTCGCTATTAGCAGGAAGGACATCGTAAATCGTAACCCTATAGGAGCCAAGCGGTCTTCGCTCAGTTATCCCGTAGAAATCCACCATAAGCTCTACGTTTGTATAAGTAATGCCACTTCTATTCTCAAGTATGAGTTCACGAAAAGTTCCTAGCGTTCCGGTAACATTGCCCCCCCACTTAAAATCCTTAACAACAATATCATCCTGAGGAATTGGTTCCTCCTCGTACTCTTCTTCTGGAACTCCTATATCTGGAGCCTCTCCCCTTTGATAAGGTGGAGATCCAATCTCTTTTTCAGATAAAGAACCTTTATCAGAAGGTTCTGTAATATCATTAGCTTGTGGAGCCCCTTTCGTAATACCCAACGCTAATCTCGTCTGAGGAGTTTTTGCAGTACCAGTTTTCTCGGATAAATGGGCGACTTGAGTTTGCTCACTAGTTTCAAGAGCAGTTGTTTTATCACCTGGTTTTACCTTCTTCTTATGCTTATCTAACACACCACCCTTCTTAGCCACACTTGGCTTAGGTTTTTTAACAGGAGCACGTTCAGCATCTAAAACGGTGACCAAGGTTTTGTTCGCTTCAGGGTGTCTAAATCCAACGTTTATCCCATAAAACGTCCTTTCACTTTTTGCGGGAAGAACATCATGGATTACAGCCCTACTGGGACCGAGCTTTGTGCCACCTCCACTGAAGTAATCCAGTTGTATTTCTATGTTTTTATAATTGGTTCCGCTTTTATTCTCGAGTGTAATTTCCTTGAGAATTCCCTCAGTAGCATACTGGCCGCCAGTCCACTCCCACTTTTTTACTACTATTAAATCTTTTGGTTGACCTGACGTATCTACAGGTTTTGCTCCCACAACCCTTATCACGGATTTCTGGAGATCAGAGTGCATAAACCCAAGATTAACATTATAAAAGGTCTTCTGACTGCCGCCAGAAAGCTCTTCATGAATTGTTGATCTCAAAGAACCAAGCGGTACGTCGCTTGCGGTGTAGAGATCAACTTCTATATCAATATCCTTATATGCCGTTTTACCCTTGTTTTCAAGTGTAATCTCCTTAATTATACCAACTCCACCTGCACCTCCCGAACCCCATTTATAATCCTTTACCACTATTTCCTTTTCAGGAGACGAAGGGACCTTGGATGATTGAGCATAAACCGCTGGAATACGAAGGCTAATTAAACATATGAGAGCAAAAAATAGGATAAAAGACCGCGTAAACGTAGACGTACTGATAATACTGCTTACTGGATATTGCATATTTCTCTCCAATTTAACCTTAAAATAGATTATACACAACAAAACCTGAAATGGCAGCCTAATATATTTCAGAATCTGCTTTCGTTTTAATAATGGATGGAAGAGAATGGTAAAACAAAAGGAAAAAAACCACTTGAATTGTAACCCTAACAAATGATATAACTATAAATAAGGTCATTAAATAAGGAGGGAGTTATACCATGGGAACCTATATTATGTTAAGCAAACTTACACCAGAGGGAAGAAAAACCATAAAAGAGAGACCTGGAAGAATTAAAGAAGTGGACCAAGAGCTTGAAGCCATGGGTTTGAAGGTTATTAAACAATACGCTACCCTTGGTCCATACGATTTTGTAAACATTGTGGAAGCCGCAGACAACGAAACAGTCGGCAAGGTCTCTGTGGATTTGTGCTCTCGAGGAACAATAGAGATTATGACATTAGCTGCAATCCCTGTAGATAAGTTTATATCATCGCTTAAAACAGTGGAAAGGGTTAAACCTAAAAAAACTACTAAAGCTAAAAGAAGATAAATAAAGAGACTTCGATAACTACAATTATCGTCACTCTATAATTATGGTTTTAGATTTTTTCCTCGTTCACTCTGATCCATTTAATCACGAATTGGGCGTAAACTAAGATTTGTGTAAGCATGAGGAAATTTATTATAGATTTTTAAACACACTATACACTCCATTCCGAAGAAAGCCGCTTTCATTCTTGATGAACAACTATCTGAGTCCTTCCCCCAGAGAGTTCTTCTGCGATTTTCGAAGCCTCTTCAAGGGTTTTTCCCATATCTAAGTGCTCTTTTACCTTCATAAGAACCTCTGAGCAAGTTTCACAGACAAGGTAGGATTCCTCATCGAGCTCCAATTCAACTCCATGTGTTGATTTTATCTTTTCTCCACAACCGTCGCACTCGTAGTCAAATTCAATCCCAAAAGAAATCAGTTTGCTGAGTCCTCTTCTAGCCATAGTATTTAAGAAAGCCTCTCTCATTATATCTGAGACCTCTGAATTAAATCCTTTCAAGAATTTCTCAACGTCCTCTTCACTAAGGGAATCTATATCTTTCCCAATCTGTGATAAATAGCTCTCAAAACCCTCGAAGACATCTTCATCAAATTTCCATTTGAAAATCTTAATAGCCATATTGGTTGACCTTTGATAGCGCTAAAAATAAAGCATAATAGGATACAATAGTAATATATAATAAGGCAAATACTATGGGTTATGTTTACTTAGCTAGGTTAAAAAAACGACACTATAAGGATATCGTAATTGATCACCTTGCAGCAAGCTGCAGGATCTCGGCATATAAACAGCCATTACCTTCGGTCATTGCGAGGAACCCTTCAACATAGCTCAGGGTAAACTCCGTGACGAAGCAATCTCAAAAAGACGAGATCGCTTCGCTGGGATCTGTGGTATCCCCGATCGAGTCGGGGATCAAGAGGGAGGGTAGTTAGGGAACCGCAACGCTCGTGATGACAGTGGAGACCTGTAGCAAGCTACAGGGAATTGTCGAGTTAAATAGTTGTCCAAGAGTAAGCGTGTTAAATCCTGGTTTAAATCCGGTGGAAATCATACTACGTTACTTAACGATATGCTTCAATTAAACTTTTTAGTGCAGGTGCAAATTTCGATTTCCCGAGCCTTTCAAGTGCTCGCTTTTCTATCTGTCTAATTCTCTCCCTAGTTAGACCTAAATGCCTTCCAACCTCGTCTAGGGTGGAGGTATTGTCATAACCTATTCCAAACCTCATCTTGAGAACCTCTCTTTCCCTAGGCCTCAGCTTCATGAGCGCGTCATCCAGGTTCTTTGGAAGGGAAGAAGCCGCTATGAGTAAATCGGGTGGTAGTGAGTTAAGATCGGGAACAAAATCCATAAGGGTCATCTTCTCACCCCGCCATATAGGAGAATCAAGATATGCCAACTTTTCATCAGCTCCAAGTACACGCTTTACACCCTCTAGAGGCATATTCACCTTTTTTGCAATCTCTTCAGGGAGAGGATTTCTTCCCGTTTTCTTCTCAAGCCCAGAACGTACGTTTTTTACCTTCCCTGATTTCTCAAGCACGTAAGTTGGAACCCTTATTGTCCTTGTCTGGTCAAAAATCGCCCTCGATATAGCTTGATGAATCCACCAGCATGCGTATGTTGAAAACTTATACCCCTTTGTATAATCGAACCTTTCTACAGCCTTAATTAATCCGAGATTCCCTTCTTGTATCAAATCCATAAAGGGGAGCCTACGGCCGATGTACCGTTTCGCTATACTCGCAACAAGCCTCAAGTTCGCTGTTATAAACCTGTTTCTAAACTGAGTCGCCTTTTTCGAATATGCCTCAAATAGTGTTAACAGCCTCCCAAGACGTTTAAAAGCCTTCTCCCTTTTCAACTGATAGGAGGTCTTATCTGAAACCTCCTTTAGCCCCCCCACGGTTGATCTTATATCCCCTCCAATCTTTTTGCCAGAAATAACTTCGATAACCCTTTTTATCTCTTTTGCTCTTATTTCACACCTTTTTATTTTTGCCGCAACCTCAACCTCTTCCTTCGGTGTAAGTAATGGAAGAGACCCGATTTCTTTAAAGTAGTCGTTTAAAAGTCTTAGGTCATGATTCTGGATCTCCTCAGTTTTGTCAGGGGGTTTGACCTCTTCAGAGTCTTCTTCATCTAGACTAAGATCACCTTCAACACCTTCTCCGGTCTCGATTGTGGGGGATATTTCTTCATCCTCAATATAACCACCTTGAACTGAACTATATTCATCAACAACATCTTCAAATCCTGTATTGTTTATCACGATTTTGCTCTCCATTAAGATGCACAATTCCTATAAATGGATGCAGGAAATAGCAAGAAGTCTTATTATATTTAACTAGTTGAGGAGAAATAGGTTTCAAATTATTCATAGTTACAGTTTAGCACATAACTTCTCTAAAAGATTAACAATTTCCCCTTTATAAAGCTAATACATCCTATAATTAAGTTAATTAGACATGGGTAGCTTCGATGTATTAGAAGTTATTTAATCATTTTTATTATTTTCTGAATTTACTTATAAGAATCTCGTTCTTCCTCCCCTTTACAAAAGGAGAAAATCAAATCCTCCTCGTTCCTCCTATATAAAAGGAGGGGAAAAATTCCTCCTTTTATAAAGGGGAACTTAAGGGGATTTCAAATATTCGTTAATATGCTCCAGCACTCCTTCTATATTTTGTAAAACATCCAGATTCGTGAATCGTAAAACCCGTAACCCAAGATTGGTTGTATGCCTGTCTCGAAGTTTATCCATTTCCAATCCCTCTTCAGAATAATGCTGCCCACCGTCAATTTCTATAACCAATTTAGCCTTGGGGCAATAGAAATAAACTATACAGTTTCCAATAGCCCTTTGCCTATAAAACTGATATTCACTCAACTCCTTCCTTCGAACTCTGGACCAAAGTAGCCTCTCAGCCTATGTCATGTTTTTTCTCAGTTCACGTGCCAGAGGTTTAAGGTTTTTGTTATAATAAAGCATTTGTATAAAATATAATCACATTTTTACTTATCTTGAAGAATTCAATTCAAAAGTATAACAAGATGTTAAAACCAAATATCAGGGATTACTTTCAGCACATTCTTCCAAATTTAATCTTTGAAATCGAGTTTCGTTTTATTCACTGGATGGAAAAACTACTAATATCTCCGCTAGCCCGTCTTCTTATATCCTCCCATTTTTCTGTTAGAAAATTAAGTAATGACTGGGCTTCGTTAAATCTCCCTTCGCTTGCAAATGAGATTAACTGCCAAACCTCATTCACAGAACGCTCATTCTTTAAAGTATAGGGATGTATGAAAGAACATATCTCCCCATAATTTAGTAGTACATAACTTGATGAGTCAAACCCTGATAGCCAGTTCTTGAGCTCTAAAATGCGAGCCTGAATCTCATTTAGCTTTTGGAATAAAGCTAATTTCGGCTCATTCTTTTTATTTGCAGTTGAGATATTTCTCAGAATTTCCTCAGCTTCTTTTATGCGTTCGAGACTTAAATTTATTTTTGTATCATAATGCATACCAGTAAATCCCCAAGGAGTGTTAAAGAACTTCCTCTCATTGTCTTTAAATAGGATAAACCATTCCACAGGTATAATGTTCTCCGAGCACAAAAGATAGGGATTAATTTTGGGGGTAAGAGGACAGATATAATATCTTCCATCTTTATCTTTCATAAAGAAGCAGCCTTCGATTTCATGATCATCAATCCCAAGATAATTTGATAATGCTTCCCTAAAAGTCTCATATTCCTTGCCAAACCAGACCCCATACGGTGAGGTCGGCCCACCCCAGTACTTTTCATAAAAGGTAATATAGTTATTCCAGTATTCTCTCTTCTCTACTAAACTATCAAGCGGTTCGTAAAGAATGAGAAAACTTTGAGCCATAAAGAAGTGATAAACCAATTCAGAAGTAAAGTCAAACCGAATTATTTGCTTGAAATTAATCTCAAACTGCGTAGAATCTCTAGTGTTTATTTTCAAAGGAGGAAAGATTTTGAGTGTCCAAGATAGTCTGATAAAAGATAACTGGGCTTTGGTACTTGGGGCATCGAGTGGCTTTGGTGAAGCGATTAGTCTTAAACTTGCAGAAGTAGGAATGCATATACTTGGAATACATCTAGATAGAAAATCGACCATGGCTAATGTAGAAAGGATTATTGGTCAAATTAAGGAGATGGGGAGACAAGCTGCTTTCTTTAACATAAACGCAGCTGATCCCTTGAAACGCAAGGAAACGGTAGATCACATTGAATCAGTTCTTAAAGAAAACGAAAATGCTTCGGTGATAAAAGTACTAATTCACTCCTTAGCCTTTGGAACTCTGAAACCCTACATTTCATCTTCACGGAATGAGATTGTAACAGACACAAATATGAATATGACTCTAGACGTTATGGCACATAGCCTCGTTTACTGGGTTCAAGAATTAGTTTTAAGAAAACTTATGGCCTCAGGCGGAAGGATATTCGCGATGACAAGCGCTGGCGGACATAGGGTTTGGCCAACCTATGGTCCAGTTTCTGCCGCTAAGGCAGCACTTGAAGCTCACATAAGACAACTTGCAGTTGAACTTGCCCCTCTAGGAATAACAGCAAACGCTATAAGGGCGGGTGTAACGGAAACGCCTGCATTACGCAAAATTCCTGGCAGTGAAACCATTATAAAAAAAGCGCTCGAGGCTAATCCAAGCGGACGCCTGACGACGCCGAATGATGTAGCAGAAGCTATAGCCGCACTTTCTCACACCGGCACCCACTGGATCACAGGAAACATTATTGGAGTAGATGGAGGGGAGGATCTGATTTGAACTATGGAAGAAAAACCTAAATAAAACTTAGTGATGAATTTCACAAATAGTGCTAGTGGTAGCTCACTACCATGGGTGCTTATCAAGAAAACTCATCAAATACCTAAACATATCTAATTCACTGGCTAAATTTAAATCGCATGGAAAATAAGATAAAGGTCTACAACACGCTTTCACAAAGAAAAGAAGATCTAACTCCTTTTGATGGAAAGACTGTAAGAATGTATGTCTGCGGTCCCACAGTTTATAGTTCCGCACATATTGGTCATGCAAGGGCTGCTATTACCTTTGATGTAATAACAAGATTTTTAAGAAAGCTTGGCTACAAAGTAGAGTATGCGAGGAACTACACAGACGTTGATGACAAGATTATAAACAAATCGAAAGAGACCGGAATCCCACCTGAAGAGGTAGCACGAATATACACCGAGGAATATAAAAACGATATGTTTAATCTGGGAGTTGAAACCCCTACCTATGAACCAAAGGTAACCGAACACATCCCTGAGATAATTGATCTGATAAAAACAATTATTGACAAAGGATACGCATATCAGTCTGATGGGGACGTTTTCTTCTCAATAAAGATGTTTCGTGGATACGGAAAGCTCTCAAAGAGAACACCTGACGAAATGCTTGCAGGAATAAGGGTTGATATAAATGAGAAGAAGGAAGACCCACTTGACTTTGCGCTCTGGAAAGGCGTAAAGCCTGGTGAACCATGGTGGGAAAGCCCATGGGGAAAGGGGCGCCCCGGATGGCATATCGAGTGTTCTGCAATGAGCATGAGGTATCTTGGAAAGAGCTTTGAGATCCATGGAGGTGGTAAGGATTTAATCTTTCCCCATCATGAAAATGAGATTGCCCAGTCAGAAGCTGCAACCGAGGTTCAATTTGTAAAGTACTGGGTTCATAACGGGGTTATTCAGATAAATCGAGAAAAGATGTCGAAATCCCTTGGTAACATTATAAATGTTAAAGATGCACTTTCTATATGGAGTAGAGAAGCGATTCGTCTTTTCCTGCTTTCTCATCATTATCAAAATCCTGCTGATTTTTCAGAAAAGGCATTGGATGAATCGGAGACAGCTCTAGAAAGGCTATACATTATGCTTAAGCGTGCAAACGATTTGACAAAGAACAACAAAAGAGAGGATAAAGAACTCGCAGCTAGCTTAAATCTTTTTAACACAAAATGGATCGAATCCATGTGTGATGACTTCAACACTGCTGACACCGTCGGCCAACTCTTTGATTTGGTAAGAGCAACAAATAGATCAATTGATGCTTTTGGTTGGACTCCCACTTTACAAGAAACCATTGAAGAGATCCGAAGCTTTGGAAGCACCTTAGGAATACTAGAACTAGAACCAAATGATTACCTTAAGAAGGAAAAACTAAGTAGGAAATCCCTCGAGATTGATGAAGAAGAAATAAATGAGTTAATAGAAGAGAGAAACGCCGCAAGAAAAGAAAAAAACTGGAAGCGCGCTGATGACATTAGAGCTTATCTAGATTCCAAGGGAATAACGCTGGAAGACACTCCAAAAGGAACCCTTTGGAGGGTTAAAGCTAAATAACAATTCAGCCACAAATTGATACAAATGATCACGAATGACAAGACTTATTGACTCATGTTACGCAATTTTTACCGGATTCAGCAATCTCACTGCGGGCTTGTCATGCCCGAATGCTCCCCGCTTAATACATGCGGGGACAAGTTTAATCGGGTATCCATGAACTGCTAGGTATTTGGATTCCCGCTAAATACATGCGGGAATGACAACCTCTTGCCATTAAGCGCATAAGTGCTTAACATCAGTTATTAATATTTTATTCGTGTAAATCCGTGTTTATTAGTGGCTAAATAGCTACCAACCTAAACCCAAATTCCAAGACATTCAAGAGCCCTTTTAAAGGTAAAGGGGGCTTGGCTTTCACCACGACAGCTATACCAGCAAGATGTGCATCTTGTCTTATCAAAAATCCCCGGATAGTACTCGCTACCGTGAGCAATGACTGGCATTTCAGAGCAGCGCTTTATGTGCCCGCTTGGGGTTACAGTAATCATGTTTAATCCAGCTAGGCAATCCGGAATGCCAACATTCGCAAAATATCTAGGAATTTCTTTTAAATAATATTCAGTAGATACAATACCGCCTTTCCACTTCCTTCTAAGCTCTATAAGCTCCTCAACGATTTTTTTAACCCTTTCAAGTTGCCCGTTTACAAAGTGACTAGTGTTGTTGGTTTTCATCACAGAATAAGAACTATAGGATACCTTTACACCCCAATCTTTTGCTTGGTGAGCAATATCAATAATCTGGTCAAGGTTGTCTTCCATTATAATTGTGTTAAGAACAATGTTACTGGATATCTTGCTTAATTGAGGGATAAGATTTGATAAATGATCCCAGAGCCCCGGAATTCCTCTATAGGCATCATGCTTTTTCCCAAGGAAATCAAGCGATATAGATATTTGGTCAAGCCCTGAATTTATTAGTTCCTGAGCCTTTTCAACTGTTAAAAGGTCGCCTTTTGTAACCATAGTCGTGAAAATAAATATAGAGCACTCTTTTATTTGTCTTACTATTTGCGAAAGATCGCGCCTTAGCATTGGCTCTCCGCCCGTTATTGATACAACTAGAGGATTAATTCTCTTTATTATTGGACGATAATCTGAAAGGCGAATCTCGTGTTTTGTTTCCCAATAGTCACAAAAATCACAGCGGGCATTACAGAGTTTAGTTACTTCAAGGTTAACAAGTCTAGGACGCCCTGTAGCTTGGAGGTAGACGAATTTAAGGGTACCATTCAACCCGCTTTTTAATCTCTCAACTGGCGCTAATCTTTCGGAGAGCATTGTTGACATTATATGTATTATCAAAGAAGAGTCAAGCCTGCCCTGAGCCCCGAAGGGAGGGAGGGAAGTCAGGGAACCGTAGTGCTTCGCAATGACAGTTGAAACCCTGTACAAGCCATAGGGAATTGCTGACTTAAATAAGTTTGATATAAAGCCTCATTTGTTATAGCATCATCAAGTTACTGGCGTAAGCTACAAGTCATGAAAAGCAAATGGACTAAATAAATGGAACGATGGTTTGGAATGGCTCTTCTTGTAATCCTCCTATGGGGTTTGGGAAGCCTTTTTGGAAAGCTGGCATTGATAAGAGATACACCCTATAGGGTATACCTTTTTGAAGGGATTGGGACACTAGCTGTATTAATACTCTTTGTCTTTTTTAAAAAACATGACATCTTTACCAATTTTTCTTTCAATATCTATGCTCTTCTAATGGGTTTAACTTGGGGCTTAGGTACAATATTCTTTATTATTGCTTTACAGCCTGCAAAGCTTTCTGTAATAGTACCTTTAACTGCACTTTACCCTGCAATCACCGTTCTACTTTCTCTACTCTTTTTACATGAAAGGTTAGAACTAAAAGAGGTTGTTGGAATTGTCCTTGCGATTCTTTCAATAGTGCTTTTATCGAAATAAACAAATAACCTTCCTTGAAGATAAAACTTAGGTTAGATACAATTTTTGAAATAAAGAGTCTATAGATGCCCAAGCTGACAATAGATGGACAGGAAGCAGACGTTCAGGATGGGTTAAACCTTATTCAGGCTGCAGCCCTGATAGGGATTGAAATACCGCATTTCTGTTATCATCCTGCTTTAAGCATCGTTGCACAATGCAGACAGTGCCTAGTGGAGATTGAAGGTGTCCCAAAAGTAATGCCTGCCTGTAACACCTTTGTTAGAGATGGCCTAGTTGTTAAAACCAACACTACTAAAGCAATCAAAGCAAGAGAAGCAGTAGTTGAGTTTACACTAATAAACCATCCACTTGATTGTCCAATTTGTGATAAAGGGGGTGAGTGCCCCCTTCAGCTTACTGCTTTTAAACACGGCCCTGGCTACAGCAGATTTGATGGTCCAGAAGAAAAAAAGGTTAGAAAGAAATACTTCCTTAGCGAAAAAATTCTGTATGATCCAAATCGCTGCATTATGTGTACCAGATGCGTGAGGTTTACTGATGAGGTTACACAAACCGGCGAGCTTGGATATGATGGGCGTGGATTTAGAAAAAAGATCGTTGTTTTTCCCGGCAAAAATCTTGACAATGAGCTTTCAGGAAACGTGATTGACCTTTGTCCAGTTGGCGCACTACTTGGTAAGGATACCCTTCATGAAGAGCGTGTTTGGTACTGGAAGTACACAGATACAATATGCCCTCTTTGTAGCAACGGTTGTAATATCACGGTTGGGATTGACCCGAGAAAAGGTAGAGTGGCAAGGGTACGCCCAAGGGTAAACCACGAAGTGAACGATTACTGGATATGCGACAGGGGAAGATATGAATTTAAGATAGTTCAAGATGAAAACCGTCTAAGGGAGCCTTTTATTAGAGAAGGAGAAGGCTTTCGAATCGCTACTTGGGATGAAACCCTTGATTTACTTGCAGCCGAGATTATAAAAACAAAAAATGATCCTTCAACTTCTATCGCATTCGTAGCATCCCCAATGCTCACAAATGAAGAGTGTTATCTTCTTAAAAAAATCACAGAAATCCTGAGTATTGAAAAGCCTGTTATTCTTACTGAACCAATAGATGGAGAAAAAAAGTTTGGTCTGATAAGCCAAGATCCATATCCTAATAACAAAGGCTTAAGGGACATCGGTCTCTCTTCGGATTCAGATAGATTAGACGGGGTTATAAATTCTCTCTATGAAGGAAAGATAAAAGCTCTCTACGTTGTGGGTGAAGATCTATTCAGTGTAGTTAAAGGAGGTGAAAGAGGAAAGCTAAGAGAGGTCTTATCCAAACTTTCATTTCTTGCAGTTCAAGACTTTAAGCTCACAGAAACGGCAAAACTAGCCCATGTAATTATCCCTGGGGCAAGCCCTTATGAGAAGGATGGCACATTTACGAATGACATGGGGAGAATACAAAGGATCAAAAAGGCTATTCCCCCGCAGGGAAGTGCAAAACCCGATTGGGAAATCCTATGCCTTCTCGGAAAAAGGTTTAGTCAAGAGGGCTTTAATTATGTAAACCCATCTCAAATTATGCTAGAAATCGCTGATAGGATCCCTGCTTTCAATGGAATAAACTATGAAAAGATCGGAATGCTGGGCATAAATAAGATGGGATAAGAATTAGATACGAATTGACGATGCAAGATGCAGGGTACAAGATATAAGTAAATCATGTATCATGAATCGTGCATCATTTTTATTCGTGTCCATTCGTGTAAATTCGTGGCTAAATAAAAGAAAAAAATATGCTCTGGGTCGAAATCGGAATCTCTGTTGTAAAAATTGCCCTGGTTTTATTTGTCGTTCTCACCCTTGTTGCCTATCTAAGCTACGCAGAAAGGCGAATAAGCGCGTTTATTCAAGATAGATTAGGCCCAAACCGTGTGGGTCCCTTTGGGCTTCTTCAGCCCATTGCTGATGGCTTAAAATTCATATTTAAAGAAGACATTATTCCTGAGGGTGCGAATAAACCCTTTTATATCCTGGCTCCGGCTTTTTCTCTTGTCACTGCAATAATTGCCCTTGCTGTAATTCCCATAGGTTATGGGTTTAACACTACATTTTTTGGGAACCTTAACGAACCCATACATGTTAGCCTTCAAATAGCCGACATAAACGCAGGGCTTCTTTATGTGCTTGCCATAACCTCATTAGGTGTTTATGGAATAGTCCTCGGTGGTTGGTCATCTAATAGCAAGTACTCACTTCTTGGAGGGATCCGCTCTGCGGCTCAGATGATAAGCTATGAACTTTCCCTTGGGCTTTCGATAATAGGGGTAATAGCCATCGCTGGTTCTCTAAGGTTGTATGACATAATTGATGCACAGGCCAAAGTTTGGTTTTTGATCCCACAATGCTTAGGCTTTCTTGTATTTATGGTCTCTTCCTTTGCTGAGACGAACCGTCTTCCCTTTGATCTCCCTGAAGCCGAGCCTGAGCTTGTTGCTGGGTACCATACAGAATATAGCAGCATGAAATTCGCTATGTTCTACATGGCAGAATACACAAACATGATAACCGCATCAGCCCTTGCAGTCTGCCTCTTTCTAGGTGGATGGTTTCCTCTACCCTTTGGCGGTTGGTTCGGCATTGATATAGAAAAATACTGGTATCTCCCTCCAATTGTTTTTATTGCGAAGGTTTTTTTAATGCTATTTTTCTTCATATGGGTAAGGTGGACGCTTCCGAGGTTCCGCTACGATCAGCTTATGCGACTCGGCTGGAAAGTACTTTTCCCTCTCGCAGTCTTAAACCTGATTGTCACAAGCGCAATAATAGTGTTTGTGTAGAAATAAATAGTAATTGTAATATTTAGCCACTAAGGCACCAAGACACAAAGAAAGGATATGAGTTTTAAAGCTCTATCGGAACAAGAAGAATCTATTGCTCAAAAAATTGTAGATGCGGCATATACTGTGCATAAGAAATTAGGGCCAGGCTTGTTGGAAAAAGTGTACGAGGTGTGTTTCTGCCACGAGCTATCTAAACGAGGATTAACATACAAAAGGCAGGTCGATATCCAAATCGTGTATGATGGGATGGTGTTTGATGAAGGACTACGATTAGATGTTTTGTTGAAGATTTGATTATTTGTGAACTGAAGGCTGTGGACGATATGAATCCAGTATGGGAAGCTCAGATACTAAGTCATTTAAAGTTGACTGGTAAACGTCTGGGCTTTCTCATCAATTTTAACGTGCCGCTTATCAAGGATGGCATTAAAAGAATTATTATTTAAATTCTTCGTGCCTTAGTGTCTTCGTGGCAAATATGTCTTCCTTGCAGGGAAAATGCCCCGATTCTCTCTCATCACCTTCGACTGCTATGGGACCCTGATTGACTGGGAATCAGGAATGAAGAATGCCCTACGTAACCTGACTAAAAGGAGAAATATTTCTTTTGATATAGAATCTCTTCCAGAAAGATACATCGAGATTGAATTAGAGATTGAAAAAGAGGGTTATCGTAAATACAAAGAGGTTTTAGGACTCGGTGTAAGGAGGTTATTTGAAGAGAAGGGTATCATGCTGTCTTCAGAGGAAGAAAAGATATTTGCAGATTCCATTAATACATGGCCTCCCTTTAATGAAACAACAGAGGTTTTAAGAAAGATTAAAGAAAAATACAAACTCGCAATACTCTCAAACATAGATGAAGATCTAATTAAACATTCGATTAAACTAATCGGAGTAGAGTTTGACGGAGTTATAACGGCAGAACAGGTGAAATCCTACAAACCCTCACACGGTCACTGGAAGCGAATGATGGATGTTTTCAAGATTCCAAAGGAAAATGTTCTCCATGTCGCAGCAAGCTACGTTCATGACATAGTTCCTGCTAAAGAATTGGGCTTTCAGGCAGTGTGGATTAACAGAAAAGATGAGAAGCTGAAAGGAAGCATTAAACCTGATTACGAATTTAGAGACTTGAGACCTTTGGTAAATTTTCTCGAAAAATGACAGGATATTTCGATAAACTCAGTACAGAGCTTGGAATAGTTCTTACAGTAATTACCCTAGTGATTATCATCTTTAGAATAAAAGCCGAGGTCGACAGTAAAAGGCTTTCACCTAAAGGTGGAATTATCGTTGCTTTGGCTTTTGTGCTATCCCTGGTAGCAATCGTTTCAGTAGCCCTACTTACTTCTACAGATTACTTAGGAATTCGTCTTTCCGTTCTGGGGTTTTGTATCGCTTTTGTTTTCTCATCCTATAAATTCGCTAAACGCCGAGTGCCAATTAAATCTGGTGATTAAAGCTTCACAACTAAACTACAATGCAGGGTAAGAATAACAGAGGAAACATTCATGTCCCGCATCTTGAAAGTTAAAGCATTAGCTCCATGTTTAGCTCATATCTTTTTCAGACTGCTTTAACTCTAAGAAGTGTATTGGCTTAGTCGGACATTCTAAGTATATTTTCAAACAAAAAGGAAAGGTATAAGGTATAAGGTGTTTCGCATAAATTCCTATATAGGGTGATTATACGAAATATTTTTTATATAATTAATAGTTAGGCTATAATAGGAGTTAATATGTTGGAAAAAGATATTGAGAATTTAGTAGCTAAATATCCACATGAATTCTTGTCAGATAAAGGATTAAGATTGATAGGGCAACAGATTAGACTAGATTCATATTTTGCTGATATTATTTTTGAAGACAAGAAGCATAATAAAGTAATAGTGGAGATTAAAAGAGGTATTCTTCCTCGCGAGGCAATTCCACAAATTATGGATTATTACGGCGTGATAAAATTAAAAGAACCGAATTCTGATATTCACTTGATTATTATGGCAAATGTAATTCCAAAAGAGAGAATTGTTTTTCTATCTGAAAATCTTGGAATAAAATTTATTGAAGTCTCTATATCCAAATTATTAAACATTGCACAAAAGTACTCATATCAGTTTTTAGATACAGATGTACCTGAAGTAAAAAGAAAATATCAAGAAAGGACAAAGAATATTGACAGAAGCGTTTTTGAGGGAAAGTCTAATGTCTGGATATTTCAATCTAATCCTGAAAGATTTGACATATTGAATGCACTTGAAGAATTGGATGAAGATGTTTGGGAAGTCAATAGATATAAAGATAAAATCAAAGCCAAAGATATTGGGATTATATGGATGTCTGGAAAAGACGGAGGTATTTATGCAATTTCTGATGTCGTAACGAACCCTGACTATATGGGAGAGTCAGAAGAAGTTGCAAAATTTTGGCATTCAGAAGAAGATAGAAATCAAATAAGACTCCGTGTGAAATTACAGTATAGATTAAAGCTCTTAAATAATCCTATGTTAAGACATGAGTTAAAAAATATACCTCAACTAAAAAACATGTCAATCTTTAAACAACCTCAGGGGATAAATTTCCCTGTAACAGAAAGTGAGTGGAGCATCCTATCTGATTTGATAAAGAAAAGA
>LDXN01000034.1 GCA_001443445.1 Candidatus Dadabacteria bacterium CSP1-2
GTTAGCTTCGCCTAAGAGGTCAAGAAGATTCTTTTCTGGCCGAGCATACATTTCATTATCTTGATTTCAAATCAGGTTTTTTGTATTCTGAGTACTAATTAGATTCAGTAATAATTTGTAATCTAACGTCCCATGTAGGGAATTATGCTGCATTTTTGCGAGCTAATTACGTTAGGCTCTTAAAATAATGGAAGGTAGTTCTGGTGATAGAGATCAAAAAATTCGCCTTCACACCTATTCTTGGCTGGTCCTCATCACGATATGACCTATTCTTGATTTGCAAGAGAAGGTACTTCTACCACTACTACACAAAGTACGACCAAGAGGTCCCGACCAGGAAGATCAACCAATTCAAGGAGTTAGTGTCAATCCCTCTAGAGACGGGAGGAATCGTCCACAAGGTAATCGAAGTGCTTCTCACTAGACTGAAGACGACTTCAAAGGACATAGATAGGAAAAAATTTTTTGATTTCTCCCTGAGAACGACTGAGAATAACATTCGGACCAGAAAATTTGAAGAAGTCGTCTATGGGGATATGGCTGAGGTGGAAGTGGATGCTCTATATCCGAAAGTCCGAGAGAGTCTGGAAAATCTGCTGGCCAGTAACCGCTTTGACTGGCTGGTCAATGAAGCGATTAGTAACTCGGATGAATGGATCATTGACCCGCCGGGGTACGGTGAAACCCGAATCGGAGCTTTGAAAGTCTACTGCAAGGTTGACTTTCTGTTCCCGGCTGGAGACGAATATCACATCATAGACTGGAAAACCGGGAAGCCTGACGCTGACAAACATCGCAAGCAACTCATCGGGTATTCAACATGGGCATCATATCATTTCGAGACTGACCCGACAAAGGTCAAACCCAAAATTGTGTACCTGCATCCCGAATACCAAGAAGTCCAGGAAACATTCAATGTCTTCGACCTGGAAAACTTTGCTATTCAGGTTCGGGCTGAAACTGAAGAGATGTATGAATACTGCAGGGATATCGAACAGAACATACCGTTGGATAAGGCGGAGTTCCCAATGGTAGATGACCAAAGGATTTGCGCTTACTGCAATTTCAGGGGCATTTGCTATCCAAACCTATATCCTGCCAACCTCTGAGAGAAATCGGGGTCGCAACATTTGACATTCCAATGGAGTTGCCACTTCCCTGATGGAAAGTTTGAAAACATCCAGTAAAATTATAACCATAGTTAAATAACTCATTACAAAAACGTAGCGAGGCTCTTTAGACCTCCACCTATCTCCTTTAACAACACTCGCTTAATTTCCATGTTCATCGGATTGTATTTATGATTATTAAATTTATGGTATATATTAGTATATACCGTGTTTATATATCGCTTAATTCAGGCACTTGAAAAGAGAAAGGTGGATTACGCTATAGCTGGAGGATATGCAGTAGCGCTTCATGGGGCGATAAGAGGAACAGTTGATATTGATCTTGTGTTGCGATTATCGAAAAAGAATCTTTTGACGGCTGAGGATGCATTGAAAGACATAGATTTGCAATCAAAATTACCATTACGAGCAGCGGAGGTTTTTGATTTTCGCGAGGAATACATAAGGAATAAAAATCTAATTGCATGGAATTTTATTAATCTCAATAATCCCGCGGAATCAGTTGATATCATAATTACTGAAGATTTAAGAAAAATGAAAGTAAAAAGAATTCTTGTTGGTGATCAAATACTTAGAGTAGTTTCTATAGAAGATCTAATTAAGATGAAAAAAAAGAGTAAGAGACCACAAGATTTAGAAGATATAAAAGCACTAAGGAGGTTAAAGAAATGAAGACAGTTCAGTATTTATCTAAAGAATATCTGGAACGATGTGCATCAATGACATCAGAACAAATCATTCAATTTCTAGAAGATTTTAGAGCTCTCCATTATAATGCAAAACCTCGGAAAAGTCGTCTTATAAGTATCAAGATCCCAGAGAATCTGCTAAACACCTTCAAAGCCAAAGCTAAAATCCATGGAATTAATTATCAGACACAGATAAAGAAGTTAATGGAAGATTGGGTGAAATAGTTTGGTAAGTTCTGGGGGGTGACATTATCACTTTGCAACTACACAAGGGGAACTAAAATCTTGACTTAATTTGAGATCATAATTATTATTTTTGAGAGTTAATCAAAGCGGTTGACCTTAAACATTACTTATATCCTAATCTTAACTTTTTCCAATTGGAGCCTATTGATAAAGAATGCTTGCCGTAATTGTTTAACTCAATCTACAAGTTTTTCAAATGCCTTTTGGGAGGGGAAGAATGAGCAGCGTGGTAGATGATGAGATTAAAAACAAAGAGCTTTCAAAACTCGAAGCCATTGAAACCCAGGAATGGCTCGATTCCTTAGACCATATACTGCAGCAGGGAGGACCTGGGCGAGTCAGACGCCTTCTCAGGCAACTCCAAATCCACGCACAAGAAGCCGGAGTGAAATTACCGTTCACGGCCAATACACCTTACATCAATACCATTCCGGCTGAAGAACAACCTCCCTTTCCTGGAAGCCGGGAGATCGAACGTCGCATCAAGAGTATTATTCGTTGGAATGCTATGGCTATGGTCGTACGAGCCAACCGTTTGGAGGAAGGCATTGGGGGGCATATTTCGACCTATGCCTCGGCGGCGACATTGTATGAGATTGGCTTCAATTACTTTTTTCGGGCAAGGACTGAAGATCAAGAAGGCGATATTATTTATTTTCAGGGTCACGCCTCTCCTGGGATTTATGCAAGGGCGTTTTTGGAAGGCCGTCTTTCCGTAGAACAGTTGCAAAACTTCCGAAATGAGCTGCATCCTGGAGGAGGGCTCTCATCTTACCCACATCCTTGGCTTATGCCTAACTTCTGGGAATTTCCTACTGTGTCCATGGGACTAAGCCCTATTATGGCAATTTATCAGGCGCGCTTCAATCGGTATCTCGAGGATCGAGAACTAAAAAAACCTTCCGACGCAAAAGTGTGGGCGTTTGTGGGAGATGGAGAAGTGGATGAGCCCGAAACACTCGGAGCTATCACCCTAGGATCAAGAGAGAAGCTGGATAATTTGATTTTCGTCATCAATTGCAATCTGCAAAGACTTGACGGGCCAGTACGTGGGAATGGCAAAATTATCCAGGAACTCGAAGCCATTTTTCGTGGCGCTGGATGGAATGTCATTAAGGTTATATGGGGGGACGATTGGGACCCACTGCTTGCCAAGGACCACGATGGCATTCTGGTTAAAGTGATGGAAGAAAACGTTGATGGGCAGTACCAGAAGTACATCGTCGAAACTGGTAAGTATATACGTGAGCGCTTCTTTGGTGCTGATCCACGTCTATTAGAGATGGTGAAACACTTGTCCGACGAGCAACTCCAAAAACTAAATCGTGGCGGACACGATCCAGAAAAGGTATATGCTGCCTATAAGGCAGCGGTGGAACATAAAGGATCGCCTACAGTCATACTCGCCAAAACTATAAAAGGATATGGGCTAGGTGAAAGTGGCGAAGGCAAAAATATTACCCATCAGCAGAAAAAGCTGAATGAAGAAGAGCTGCGTGAATTTCGCAGTCGATTTGGTATTCCCATTTCCGATGAAGATGTCTCCAAAGCCCCTTTTTACAAGCCTCCCGATGACAGTCCAGAGATGAAATATCTTCACGCACGCCGACGAGAGCTTGGTGGCTATATTCCCAACCGCATGGTCAAATGCGAACCTATCAAGACACCG
This sequence comes from Candidatus Dadabacteria bacterium CSP1-2, assembly GCA_001443445.1. Taxonomy (GTDB): domain Bacteria; phylum Desulfobacterota_D; class UBA1144; order Nemesobacterales; family CSP1-2; genus CSP1-2. Next base: position 3,735 of record LDXN01000034.1, read on the forward strand.
TTAGATGAACTGTTTGAGGAGTTCTACAAGGGTTCCGACGGTCGAGAGGTGTCTACCACGATGGTCTATGCGCGGGTGTTAGCCAAGTTACTTCGAGAGAAGGAAATCGGAAAACTGATTGTTCCTATTATCCCGGATGAAGCGCGAACGTTTGGGATGGAGGTGTTGTTCCGGCGCTTTGGTATTTATTCTCACGTTGGCCAGCTCTATGAGCCGGTTGATATAGACACGCTACTCTATTACAAGGAAGCCAAAGACGGTCAAATCTTAGAGGAGGGGATTACCGAAGCAGGTTCGATGTCCTCTTTTATCGCAGCCGGAACAGCTTATGCAACTCATGGGATAAATACCATTCCATTCTTTACCTTTTATTCCATGTTTGGACTCCAAAGAATAGGCGATCTTGTTTGGGCTGCTGGTGATATGCGCTGCCGTGGATTCTTGGTTGGTGCGACTTCTGGACGCACTACACTAGCCGGCGAAGGACTCCAGCATCAGGACGGACATAGTCATCTTTTAGCTTATCCAGTTCCCAATCTCAAGGCATACGATCCAGCCTTCGCTTACGAAGTAGCCGTTATTATTCAGGATGGTATTCGCCGCATGTACGAAGAACAGCAGGATATCTTCTACTATCTGACCGTTATGAATGAACCTTATGTACAGCCGCCCATGCCTGATGGTGTAAAAGAGGGAATTCTAAAAGGCATGTATAAGTTCAAGGCTTCAGAGAATAAGAATACGAAACTTCACGCACACCTTTTCGGCAGTGGTGCTATCTTGAATGAAACGTTGAAAGCTCAGAAGCTGTTAGGTGAGAAATACGACGTCGCTGCGGATGTATGGAGCGTAACAAGCTATAAGGAGCTTTATCGCGATGGCCACGAGGCAGAGCGATGGAACATGCTTCACCCTTCGGAGATACCGAGGGTGCCTTATATAACTCAATGTCTTCAGGATGCACCTGGCGTATTTATTGCTGCTTCTGACTTTAGCAAGGCGCTTCCTGACTCTATCTATCGGTGGTTTCCTAAGCCACTTGTATCGCTGGGGACCGATGGCTTTGGCAGGAGTGACAGCCGGCGCGCGTTGCGTGACTTCTTTGAAGTTGATGCAAGATTTATCACTCTGGCTGCATTGGCCGCCCTAGCACGGGAGAAGGAAATCAAAACCGATGTTGTGCAACATGCAATAAAAGACCTAGAGATTAATCCAGGGAAGGCTAATCCCATGATTTCATAAAAAGGGTGTTACTATTCAGACACTAAGGCATCAAGTCACAAAGGAGGTATATGGATTTTAAAGTAACTCAGGAGTCAAAAGAGAAAATAATTAGTAGAGACGCAAAATTTTGCGTCTCTACTTCGTGTCTTAATGTTTTTGTGGCTAAGTATTTATAGTGAGAGGAGATTATGGCAATGGAATTCAGACTTCCAGAGCTTGGTGAAAATATTGAATCAGGCGATGTGGTAAAAATCTTGGTGTCAGTGGGCGACACCGTTACCAAAGACCAACCAGTGATGGAAATTGAAACAGAGAAGGCGAATATTGAAGTACCTTCTCCTGTAAGTGGGACTATTAAGGAAATCCTCGTGAAGGAGGGTGAAAAGGTCAATATAGGACAACTGCTCCTGACTATCGATGAAGGCACTAAAGAGAAGGAAGTAGAAGAGGTTGAGGCCATAGAAAAAGAGGAAAAGAAAAAGAAGAAAGAGGAGAAAAAAGAAACTAAAGCTGAGATAAAAGAGGAAGAGGAAGTAAAAAAGGAAAAGGAAGAAGAAAAGGTTAAAGTCAAAGCGAAGGAAGAAAAGGAAAAGCTTATAGACAAGGCTGCTCCAAAGGAACAACAGGGCGAAATCGTCGAGTTTAGTCGCTCAGCTAAGACTACTACTGAATCTAAGCCTTCTCGCGGGTTTGCTCCTGCTGCCCCTTCAGTTCGTAGGTTAGCACGTGAAATTGGGATTGATATTAGTGAGGTACCTGGTTCCGGTCCTGGAGGACGAATTTCTGAAGAGGATGTAAAAAACTATGCCCGCCGACTTCTCACTGAGACTAGTAGCATAAGATCTACTGGCCAACTCGAGATCTCTCCGCTACCTGATTTTACGCGATGGGGAGAAGTAGATCGGAGTCCAATGACCAACGTACGACGCAAAACGGCAGAACACTTAAGCTCCGCTTGGACAGCTCCTCATGTGACCCAGCACGATAAGGCTGATATTACAGATTTAGAAAAATTGCGAAAGCAAGTTGGAAAGAAAGCGGAAGCCTCCGGGGGTAAACTAACCGTAACGGCCATCATTCTCAAAGTGGTCGCTTCTTCCCTGAAACTCTTCCCCCAGTTTAATGCCAGCGTTGACATGGCCAAGAACGATATTATTTACAAGAAGTATTGCCACATCGGAGTGGCTGTGGATACGGATCGGGGGCTGTTGGTTCCAGTGATTAGGGATGTGAATAAGAAAAATATTTTCGAGCTGTCTGTCGAACTCACCCAGATGTCGGAAAAAGCAAGGAACAAGAAGCTCACCCTCGAAGAGATGCAAGGTGGCACGTTCACCATAACTAATCTGGGGGGTATTGGCGGTACCTACTTTACACCTATATTGAATTCTCCGGAGGTTGCCATTCTGGGCATTTCTCGGGCGAGCATCGAACCTATTTTCACCAACGGACAATTTCAGCCACGTCTAATGATGCCGCTTTCTTTGTCTTACGATCATCGTGTGATTGATGGTGCAGATGCCATTCGTTTTCTACGCTGGATAGTCGAAGCACTCGAACAACCCTTCAAACTCTTACTAGAGGGGTAATAAAGTGCAGATTGTGGAGTTGAGCTATGTATGAAAAAATGAAATCTACACAGTTGGCGGTTATTGGAGGCGGCCCTGGTGGATATCCCGCGGCCTTTTTAGCAGCAGATTTGGGACTGCAGGTTACTCTAATTGATCCTGAGCCTAACCCAGGAGGTGTCTGTCTCTATAGAGGTTGCATTCCATCAAAGGCATTACTCCATGTTGCCAAGGTTATTGCAGAAGCGCATCACGCAGCTAATTGGGGAATTGAATTTCCAGACCCTACGATTGATCTTGATAGGCTTAGAGAATGGAAGGATACCGTGGTTAAAAAATTGACCGGTGGGTTGGGACAACTCTCTAAACAACGCAAAGTCAGCTACGTTCAGGGCCGAGCAAGTTTAATCAATCATCAAACTCTTAAAATTCAAAATCAAAAAGCAGAAGAGTTTCTTAGATTTGACCATGCGATACTTGCTACCGGTTCCCGACCGGCTACAATTCCAAATCTCTCTTTTGAAAGTCCTCATATACTAGACTCTACAAGCGCGCTTGATCTGCCTGACATTCCTAAAACCATGCTTGTGATTGGTGGAGGCTATATCGGCCTTGAGCTTGGTACCGTGTATGCGGCTTTGGGAACTAAACTCACTACGGTTGAAATGACTTCAAGTTTAATGCTGGGAGTAGATAGAGATCTTGTGTCCATTCTATCTAAGCGTTTAGAAAAGGTTTTTGATTCTGTCATGCTTAATATCAAGGTTGTAGGTATGAAAGAAGAGAAAAAAGGGATCCGTGTTACGTTTGAGGGAGGAAGTATCAAGGAACAGGTATTTGAGAAGGTTCTAGTTTCTGTAGGCCGGAAGCCGAATTCGAATAATATTGGATTAGAAAATACAAAAGTAGAGATTGACTCACATGGTTTTATCAAGGTGGATGCGCAACGTAGAACGGCAGAGCAAATGATTTTTGCAATTGGAGACGTCGCAGGTGAACCAATGCTTGCTCATAAGGCTACGCATGAAGGTCGAGTTGCAGCAGAGGTCGTTGCAGGACATAACGTTACATTTGAGCCTCGAGCAATACCTGCGGTAGTTTTCACAGATCCGGAAATTGCATGGTGTGGCCTCACTGAGACACAGGCAAGTCAGGAGAAGCGCCCGGTTAAGATCGCACGCTTCCCGTGGGGGGCTTCTGGAAGGGCAACGACACTTGATAGAACTGATGGGGTGACAAAGCTTATCATAGACCCTGATACTGAAAGAATATTGGGTGTAGGGATTGTTGGTACTGATGCTGGCGAACTAATATCGGAAGGCGTGCTTGCTATTGAAATGGGAGCTTTTGCTTCAGACTTAAAGCTTTGTATTCATCCACATCCTACGCTATCTGAAACAATTATGGAATCAGCAGAAGCCTTTTTTGGTCAAAGCACCCACATATATAGACCCAAGAAGGGTTGAGTACAGGGGATAAAGGTATAAACTTAGTTATATAATATAAGGCCAGTTGGAAAACAGAATTGGCATATAGTAAGAAGGCTGTTCTTTCTTGACTTTGTTTAAATTAGTATAGTATTTTATTTCAAATAGCCATTTAAATTGAATTTACTTTAGGGAGATCATTAGATGTTAACTGAGGCAAAGAATATTATTGGTGGAGAATATAAAGTAGGCGGTACAGGTAAAGTAAAGGAGAGGTACAATCCGGGAACCGGTGAGTTGGTAGGCAGGTATACAGAGTCAACAAGCGAAGACGTTGACGATGCAATCCGGTCAGCTAGAAGGGCATTTGAGGACTCACACTGGCCCAGGGACCCGAAGCTCCGAGTCCGAGTATTAAGAGAGATACACGATGCCATTATTGATGACTTTGAGTACCTAGCTAAGGTACAGACCTCGGAGAATGGTAAGATAATACGAGACTCGAGAACGGAGCTTAATTCGGCGGCTGATTTTTTTGACTATTACTCTGGATTGGCGCGTGACCTTTATGGTAGAACAAATCTTCTAGACCAAAACACAATGAGCTTTGTCCTTAGGGAGCCAATGGGTGTAGTGGGAATTATAGCTCCATGGAACGCTCCCATAGTCCTCCTTGCAAGATCACTTGCACCTGCTCTAGCTGCAGGCAATACCGTTGTGATTAAGCCTGCGAGTTATACCCCATTAACGATCTATGCATTACTTGATAAAGTTTTAGAAAGGGTAAAGGACATACCAAAGGGCGTTATAAATCTGGTGTTAGGCGGTGGTGAGACGGTTGGTTATGAACTCGTCAAGCACGAGGATGTAGATTTCATCAGCTTTACAGGAAGCACAGAAGCTGGAGCCCTAGTCATGCGTGAAGCAAGTATTAATATAAAGCGGTTATCCTTAGAGCTCGGTGGAAAGACTCCAAATATTATCCTTGAAGACGCCAACTTTGAGTCCGCCATCCAAGGAGCTATAAGGGGCTCAATGCTTGGGAGCGCCGGTCAGATATGTTTTGCAGGGACTCGCGTGATGGTTCATGACAAGATATACCAAAAATTCAGAGATAACATAATTAAACTCATCCCTAATCTTAAGATAGGCAATGGACTTAGCGAGGATGTGGATGTTGGTCCAGTGGTTTCTGATGGGCAGTTAAAACGCGTAATGGACTACATTGAAGTAGGTAAGAAGGTTGCCTCGTTGCTGGTAGGCGGCAACCAGTTATCTGATGGGGAATGGTCAAAGGGTCACTTCGTTGAGCCTACAATCTTCGATGATGTGCCACCAGATTCTAAGATAGCCCAGGAAGAGATCTTCGGTCCCGTACTCTCGATGATTAGGTTCAAAAACCTGGATGAGGTAGCAGCGATAGCTAACAGCACAAAATATGGCTTATCAGCAGCTATTTGGACTAATAACATCAATAATGCCTTTAAGCTCGCCAGAAGGATCAAGGCAGGGGTAGTCTGGATAAATATGTACGGCAGGATGTTCCCAGAGGCTGAGACTGGTACATACAAGCAAAGCGGAATAGGAGGAACCCTCAGGGGAATGGAGGCCCTAAACACCTTTACAGAAATTAAGGATATCTTGATTAACATCAGTGAATAATCGCTTTTAAGTTTCTTTTTCCTTTTAGTATTGAATATACGAATGTAGCAGCGACCTTCAGGTCGCCATATAAAATAAATCTACATTGGTAGACTAAAGTTCTCCGATACTTGATAAAAATTATTTTTTTGTCCCTTAGCTCTTTTTAATTCTCCAGATCCTTTTTATAGAAATGAATAAGGGTATAAGGAAGTATAGTGGAACTGATGTTGGAGCGCCAACAGGCGCCAGAGAACAACTCCCGCCGCTAGGAGATTTCTTGCCGCAAAGCGTGCCATTTATGTCGCATTGGGGCGTAATTCCTCTCTCCCGCTGTTTTTCATTTAATTCGAAGACTGCTTCTTCGGTCTTACCATTTGGCTCGCAGCCGCAGATCTGGCTCGCACAGCAACTGCATCCTACCTCCTCCTCCAACTTGATGATTTCAGAAACATCACAGCTCTCAAGCCCAGAGCATGCCTCACCCACTAACCCCCTATCATTACATGTGGAAGTGCAGAGGGTCGCATCGCATGTAAATCCGAGTTCCACACCTTTGCTGTTCTGACAACTTTCGTACTCTTGACATACCTCCTCGCAGTCAATATTGTTTGGCGGCAATGGGATGTCTTCCGGCAAAAGAGGACAGCCTCCGGCATCTACAGGAGCATCGGGAATGCAGCCGGGAGGCGTGGGGAATGTCTTTCCTCCTGCATTTGGATTAAAGGCGGCAGACCAGACCAATTCAGGTCCTATATCGCAGGTTTGATTGTTTAGCCCTATCTGATATGGGCCGGCGAACGTCGGGCAAAGGCAATCGACGATTCCCTCTTCATCAGTTTTAATACAAGGCGCCGTCATACAGCCTGCATAAAGATCTTGCGGACAATTAGTCAGACCGATACCCTCTTCAGGTATACATTCAAAGCTGAATGTCGAAACGCTGTCAGCGCCGGGAATAAACTCTCCACTATTTATGGATTCACACACGGGTGCCTGGTTGGTCTCTTGACACATACTTCCCTCTAAGCCACATTCGGCTATGGTTTCTAGATAGATTTCAGTGTCCAAAATAGCGTTTATATCTACAAAGTACTTCCCGTAGGCAAACTCGAAACATTTGCAACGGGCGAATTTCCCGTCTTCCGTGATAACGCAGGTCTCGGGTTCTGGACCAGAATAATAACATAGCGCAAATGGCCCGCCTTTACATGGCAGGAAATTCGATGGCACCAGGACGATGTCCGCAAACGCGGGTCCGTACGGAGTTGTCATCATGTTGTTTGGGATGAAGGTTGGAAAATCGCCGTTTCCGTTATCTTGGCCCTGTGCAGCCGATAAAAAAAGTACATTAACCAATACTAAACAGCCAAGCAATACGATTTTTTTTCTCATACACCCTCCTTACCGTTTTAATTATTTTAATAGAAATTTATATATATATAAATAATGATTTTATGAAAATTTATGCATTGAATATATATTATTTGCGTTAGATAGAAAAGTTCGCAAATTCTTGTAATAGAGGAGTCACCTCTATAGGTGACCCTAATCTTTCTATTCGATTTCTAATTGTTTAGCCCTAGTTTCTGGGAAGGTAAGAACAGTTATAGCCGCTAGAATTGCAAAAATGGAAGCCGTTCCAAGGGAAAAGCCATAACCTAATTCGTGTCCTAGCATTGTCATTCCAGCAACAAGCGCAAATATGTAAGGTGCCAAAGCGGACGCTCCTCTTCCAAAGTTATAGCAGAATCCCTGCGCTGTGCCACGTGTCCTAGTGGGGAAAACCTCTGCCATTATAGCTCCAAAACCAGCATAGAAGCCAGTACCAAAGAAGCCGAGAAGAGGCCCCGTGATTAGTAGAAGTGTATTAATCCCCATGAATCCCATTTTCTCATGTATCTCTGTAATAGAACCAAAGATTGGAACCAAGATTGCCATTATAACAAGGTAACCGACAAATGTAGGTCTTCTTCCAATTCTATCGCTAATATTACCAAATGTAATAGTCCCGATAATCGCCCCTATGTTTATTGCGATTGTCCAGGAATAGCCCTTTACTAATCCAAGGCCTGCGCCACCTTTTTCAACCGGGCTTGCGAGGTATGTAGGCACCCAAGTGTATAAGCCCCAGTAAGCTATCATACAGAAACTCGTGAGCAGTGCTGCCCTAATCGTGTAGGTTATAAGGTCTCCTCTCCATAGCTGATTAAATGTAAATGACTGGCCCTTTTCACTTAACTTTTTTTGGTTTCTCATTTCAGCCGTGGTTCTCCAAATTTCAGGCTCTTCGCAATGCCTTCTAACAAAAAACACAAGAAAGGCGGGAAGGATTCCGACAAGGAAAAGAACCCTCCAACTATGGAAAAAGATATCGCCAAGAAATGGGAGTTTAATCTCTAAATCGGCATGTGGGAGGATTACAATAGAAAGAGTTGCCGCCAGAATATAACCGAAACCCCAACCGCTTTGCACTAACCCGATGACCTTGCCTCTGTGCTGTCTTGGCCAGCTTTCAGCTACGAGAATCTCTCCGGATGCCCACTCACCTCCCATACCAAGACCGAGAAAGAATCGGCATACTACAAAGGTTTCTACATTTGGAGCGAGTGCACTTAGCCCTGTAAATACAGAATACATAAGAATCGAATATGTAAGCGCTCTTATTCTACCTATATAATCCGTAATGATTCCAAAAAGCACTCCGCCTAAGGCAGAAGAGCCAAGTGTAACACCGAAAAGCAAAGCAGCGTGCTGATCAGTTAATGCCCAAGTGTCACGTATCTTGGGAAGGGCATAGACATAAAAAAGTAGATCCATTGCATCCAACGTCCAGCCTAGAAACGCCGCAGCAAGAGCGAGCCATTGTTTTCGATTTATATCTTTGTACCATGCAAATACACCTGGTTTTAGTACTGTAACATCCATTGTTTCGTTAGCCATTTATTGCCCTTCTGTTATTATCGTACCTGTTCCTGTGCCACTCTAGCCACCGAGATTACAACCTTGGTTTACATTACTTATTTCCTCATTTTCATAAACCGCTCGTTATAATAGATTAAGTTGAATGATTATCTTAATAAAAAAAACACTCTAACTCGATAAAGGGAATCTATATTTATAGAAAAAACGTAAATTTAAATTGATAATCTAGATCAGTTATAATGAGCGTACAAGTTTTTGTTTTATACAACCTAAAATAGGAGGGTATTTACAATGTTGAGATCATTTATCCTAACTTTGGTAGGAGCAGGGGCTATTTACTTTCTATCAAGTAACATATGGAATATTGAAGATGGAATAGCCTATGGACAAGGTAATCCCGGCATTTCAGGTTATGAGCATGTTACTGCCGAAGTTACCGTTCCAGCAATTGGACCGCTTGAATTTAAATCTGTTTCAGTAGATTGTCCTAAAGGTAAAAGATTGCTAGGCGGTGTTTTTGATAGTAACCATCTACGTGATGTTGGTGTGCGTGCTACAAGAGTGATGTCGATGGGTAACCATGATCGTTATATAGTAGTTTTTAGGAATATGAAAAATAAGTATATATCTCAAATAACACTAAAGGCTACAGCCATATGCGCATACGCACAGTAGTCATAACTAATGACCAGGAAAAATATAGGACTATGTTATTTTGATTTTTCTTGCTCTATAAGTGGAACTGCTCCTAAGACCTCTAGGTAACCAGCATACATACCCATCGAACTTGCTCCTAGGGTAGATCCACCTTTAAGATACGTATTTTTGCTGTGAGGTGGTACGACCACAGGTAGAATCCCCGTTTCCTGACTTATTTGTTTTCCGTTGTTCGTAACCGAATTAGAGTAATAAAGCACTCTCACCTTGATGTCCTTATATGCTATGTCGCTTGTGTTCTCAATGGTTACATGATGAATAATAGCCACACCGCTCCAGACTGAATAAAGAGACCAATCCAAAACTTTAATGTACCATTCTGGGTGCAGAATCATTGGATCCTGTATTCGTAGTTCTTGTGTTTTTCCATTTATTGGGAATAGGGTTATAATTATTAAAACTATTATAGGTATGCGTTTCATCATAGTTTTTTATTGTAAACTAAAAGTAACAACATTTCGATAAAAGTAATTCATACTTAATATTAATTAATTAAAATCAATCATATCGTAGGCTTCGTAAACATTGACTTTCACATATTCCATTTATACATAATGTATAAGTTGAAGGAGGTTATTTATGGATCCAATACCTATCAAAAATGGAGATTATGAAGAGTTATGGCGTTTACAAAAATCAATACAAATCGCCCATTTGGCAAGTGACACTGCTAAAATAACTGAGTTAGGAAAAGAGATGACTGATAAAATATATAAATTGTATCCTCAATGTGTTGGTCATAAGGTCCGCTTTGACGTGTCTGCTAAGAAAATTTTTATTTGGGGATGAAAGAATAAAAATAGTGTCTGTCCCTATTTTTTCCTATTTTTTCTGAGTTACCACGAGGAAGATTGTAGGGGCTGATGCCCTCGTCAGCCCCTCGATGAATTCGTCGGGAGCTCGTTCGGGGAACGAGCCCTACAATTATATCCTTTTGTAGTTTTAACTCGGACCCATAAGTTCATAAATCTCTCTATCAGAGAGTCCAAAGTAGTGAGCAATCTCGTGTTGAAGAACTTCATAGACTTTTTCTTCTAATTCCTTTTCACTTCTACAGATTCTTTCAATATTTTTCTGAAATAGAACGATTTTATCGGGCATTCGTACAGCCTGCCATACGCTTCTTTGTGGAAGCGGGGTTCCTCTATAAAGTCCAAGAAGTATATTGCCGCCTCGAATACTAAGATGCTCTAAGTCCTCTTGTGTTGGATGGTCTTCTACAGTTATAACCATGTTTTCTATCTTTTGCTTAAATTTTTCTGGAATTTTCTGGTAAGCCCTATCTATAAGTTCTTCAAATTCTTTTCTTTCCAATTTACTTCCTTAGCATAAGTGCAAGATTTATAGAGGAGGCATTATAGACTTAGGGAATAACTTCAAATAAATATTAACATTTTAAGCCGAACTCTATTTTCTAAATATATTAGCTAATTTATTCTGAAATAATACAAGGCGGCACTACGATGGTCGATTCGGAAATATCACTTTTGTTCATAGTTCCACCTCCCCAGAGAGCCAGATGAAGTCTAATGTTAGCATTTCGTAGATGCCATAGGGCTTCAAGATATTTTCGTTTTAAAACGACTTCTTTGATTTTTCCGCAGCGGTGGCTGCGGTAGCACTACCAACAACCGCCGCAGTCATGCTTTTTAACAAATCACGACGCGTGAGCATTCTATCCATCGCTCAATTCTTCTTAAATCGGTTTTATAAGCAGTCATGAACTTATGTTATAAGAAATTTTTACAGTCAACAACAAGTATCAGTCCATAACTATTATTAAGAATCTTAGTTGTGAATTGAGTACAGTGATGAGATAATACCTAAAAATGAAGATGTTTATCCTGGAATGGGTTTATGGGAGTGGTCGTAGATTTCATTCGGCACCACCCCCATAAACATAAACTAGTTCATTAGATTCATTATGTTTTTAAAGAAGATTACAATAAATCCAAATATACTCTGCAACCACCGCGTTAGTTATCCTGGAATAAACCTCCTGCTGCCAAATCAGATTCATTTAGAGCAGACCGATTCAAACCCACTCTAATACTGGCGACAATATTGTTTACCGTGGTGCTGCTTCCCACAATGGCGCTGGAAAGAGTATACCGCTGGCCTATGCCTTGCACTGCAGGGGAGACGGCAGTGGTTATTGATTATGATGGAAATATTAGAGCATGCGAACTTCGTGGATCTCTAAGAAATCTGAGAGATTATGGCTGTGACTTCCAAGCCTTCTGGAATTCTAAAGTAAGAGCGGATGAAATAAACTCAATTGCACAAGATAAATGTTTCTGCACACATATTTGTTTTCTCCACGATAGCATGAGGTTTTCCGTGCGTGTAAGGTTCTGGGAACTTCCACTTGAGTTATTTCAATCTACTATAAGATATTCAATACAAGGTATATTATCATATTCCTTCACTCTCTCCAGAATTTCTCTTCCTTGACCTTATACCCTTTACTTACTAGCCTCTGCTTAACGTCCTCGATCATTCCGGGATGCCCACAGGCATATACCAAGGTGCTTTTAGGATCCAGGGAAAATTTCTTAAGATACTTCTCAACAATCAAATTCACTCGTAACTTTTCTCCCTGCCAGCCTTTGTTTCTCTCTTCTTCTGGCCTGCTCACTGTAGGGATATAAATAATGTTTTCATGCTCTCTCGAGAGTTTCTCTAGTTCGTCTTTGTAGGCGAACTCGTCCTGATAACTGGCTCCATGTAGAACATAAAAAGTGTGGGAATCCAGTCCTCGGTATAAGTAATTCCGGATCATGCTTATAAAAGGTGCAATTCCCGTCACAGTTGCCACCATAAACTGATTTGGATATTTATCATCAAAGGTAAAAACTCCTTTTGCACTAGGTCGAATACTGAGCACATCTCCAACTTTTACCTGCCACAGTTTGGGCGTTAGCTCTCCTTCGGGGACTAACTCTAAAAAAAGTTCCAAGGATTCCTCATGTGGAGATGAAACGATAGAATAAGGCCTTTCCACACCCTCTAGACCAATCGTACAGTATTGACCGTGTTTAAAAGTAAAGGGGATTTCTGGCTTGATTTTTATTATAATTAGATCATTGGTTAAAAAAATCCGTTCTGCTATTTTTGCCTTTGGCAGTTCAGGCGGCATATCACAATCCCTCATGCAATATTATAGATACGTTACACTACCTCAATTTACCTACAGGAGTTAGCCAGAATTTATTAGCTGCACCTATAATAAAACCCCTCTTAACTAATTCAGCGCTTTTCTTAAGCTCAGTTGTAATCATTTACCCTTGCCTCTTGAGAGCTTTCTTTAAACCTCTATCTTTATGATAGAACCTTCTACCTGAACCTTGTAGCTTTTTACCCCTCCTCTAGCTGGAGGTCTTAGTACTCCACCTGTTTTTATGTTGAATTCCGACCCATGCCATGGGCAAGTGACCACTTCTCCCTCAACTTCCCCCTCAGAAAGAGGTCCCCTTGCATGTGGACAGGTGTCATCAATAGCATAATAGTCTCCTTCTAGGTTAAAAATAGCTATCTTTTCCCCTTCAACTTCTACCATCTTTGCCTCACCTGGAGCTATTTCACCGGTTTTAGCGATTTCAATAAATCTACTCATCTCATCTTGCCCTCCTTTCACTGCTTTCTTTAAAGGATTAAACCATCTTGACAAAACTAGGCTTATAGTGTTACATATTTAGGAATTCTAAATAATTAGGTTTCATATGTCAATATTCGACTCAAAATACAGAGATAAGCACGTAAGCGCGAGGATAGCCAGAGCCTTTTTTCGCATAAGCCAGGCTATTAAGAACATGTTGTGGGACGAGTGCAAGTTAAAAAGCCTAACACCTGCACAGATCCAGACTCTTCTATTTCTCCGCTATATAAGGCCTGATTCAGCTACTGTTAACACACTTGCTAGGTCTCTTTCATCCACTCCTGCTACAGCTAGTGGCGTTCTGGATGCTTTACAAAAAAAGAGCTTGATATTAAGAAAAAGAAAGGAAAGTGATAGGAGAGTTGTTTTTTTAAGTTTGACCTACAAAGGTATGAATACTATTCAAAAATTGGAAGGTCTTGGCTATGAGCTCCAAAAAATTATTGAGGAGCTGACCGTTGAAGAGCAAGAGGTATTGTTAAGTGCTTTATCTAAAATTGAAAGATTATTAAGAGAAAAGGAATACCTCTTGATAGCAGAAACGTGTCTGACCTGCTGTTATTTCAGACTGAACATACATCTAGGAGCGGAAAAACCACATTATTGTAAGCTTTTCAATATTAATTTGGGGGAAGATGAAATATCCAGGGAATGTCCAGAGTATAGTGAGCTCCAAATGTAGAATGAAAATTTTTTAAGATAAATATTTAGGAATCCTAAACATATGAGTGATGGAAAGATAAGGAATATAGAGTTTGAAGGAGCAATTTCGGGAGTAAATGAACTTGGAGAGTTTATTCAAGATAACGAAGAGGCTTTTGTGCCTCTTAAAATTGGAAATAATCTCATACTCGATATGATAAAGTCTGGGGCTGAACTAGAACCCAGGGAACTTGAGTCCACAGAGGATGAAGGAAAGCGGTGGGTTCAGCATGAACAGTTTAGACTCCTTTATGTTTACTTTAAAGACATGTCAAGTGAATCTCTCCTTACACCTAAGGAAGAAGTCGAAATTTCGGCAAAGATAAAGAAGTGCGAGGCAATGGCAAAGGAGACAAAAGCGCTTATTGATAAACTTTCAAAGGTGAGAGAGACCAAGAGCAAGAGAAACAGGCATAAGAACGGCAACGGGAAATCTATATCAAAGCGTGTAGAGAGACTTAGTAGCTTTATGAAAGCATATTCGGAGAAGGCAAAGCAGCTAAGAGATAGGTTTATAAAAGCGAACTTAAGGCTAGTAGTGAGTATAGCAAAGAAGTATATGGGTCGAGGTCTTCCGCTATCGGATTTAATTCAGGAAGGAAATGTGGGGTTAATGAGGGGGGTAGAAAAGTTTGACTACACGAAGGGATACAGGTTTTCGACCTATTCTTCGTGGTGGATACATCAGGCAATATCGAGGGCACTGCTTGAACAGACAAGGACTATTAGGGTTCCAGTGTATGTAGGTGAGAAAGAAGGCAAGATACACAGAATAAGTTCAATGCTTCATAAAGAGATGGGAAGAAAACCCATGCCAGAGGAAATTGCCGAGAAAGTGGGGATTCCTATTGAGTCAGTAAAGTGGATTTTAGAAGCCGAAAAAAATATTGTACACCTCGACTCAACTATATTTTATGAGGAGAAAACGACTCTTCTTGAGTTTGTACCTGACAATGGGTCACCTGCATCAGACTCTGTTATGGCAAAGGTAGCGCTTACACAAAGAATAAGAGAAACTCTTTCACTTCTTACTCCTAGGGAAGAGGAGATAATTAGGATGAGATTTGGGATAGGTCAAGAAACCCCACATACGCTTGATGAGATTGGAAGAAAGTTTAGTGTTACGCGCGAACGCATAAGGCAGATAGAGAAGGAGGCACTTAGGAAACTCAGGAATTCAGAGATGGGGGAAATGTTACGAGGCTTTTTAGAATAAACAGACCAATGAAAGAGAAAGCCATTAAGATAGCAATAAGGGAATGGGATAATATAAAATGCTCACTTGAGAGATGCGGAGATATAGGGGAGCTTGCCCCTGAAGATGTTGTAACTGATGACCCTATTCTTGTGCTTACAAAAAAATTTCTACTTTTCACTTCAAGCCTTATCGAAATGGACAAAAAACTTCTCAAGTATAGATATAGGATCCCTGAAGCTTCAGACGTCTTTGCTGCTCTTGCTATAAAGTCTGCAGAAAGGCTAGAGCTCGCAAGAGGACTGGCTCTGGCATTTGGGGGAGGTTACAGTTATGTAAGAACTGGATTGTTAAGACTACAGGGAACGGAACTACAACAGACCACCTTTTTTAAGATTTTCTTCCCACAAGGAGCGGATTTCAATTGGGATTTTAATTCCTCCCTAGTGAAGACAAAGTTCAAGGCAGTATTTGATAAATTTATGAGGTGGCAAAATAACCCACAGCTTTATGCTGTGGATATGTGTATGACAAATGCTAATACTTTAAACCTTGAGCTAAACGGAGAAAAGGGTTAGGAGATATATCCGGTAGCACTAAGGGTATAATGAATGTACTTGGAGATTGTAATGGGAGAAGTAAGATGCGTGAAAGTAAGCGAATCCTTTGAGAAAGGTGCCGGAAAGCAATTTGGAGGAGAGCAGTTAGATACAAAAAAATCTATCGAAGGAGGGGAATTAACATGACCACACCACAGATTACCAAGCACATGCAAATGCAAGAGATTTTAAGAATCTTCCCAGGGGCTCGGCGTGCGCTCTTTCAGCGATACCACGTGGGGGGTTGCTCTACCTGCGGTTTTCAGCCAACTGATACATTGGAGGAGGTGTGCCGTAATCATAAGCTCCGAGATGCAGATGAGGTGATTGAGCACCTCAAGCGCAGCCACGAGCTTGATCAAGCACTCCAAATTTCACCCATGGAGGTAGCTGAACAACTCCGTCGGGGCGAGGGACTGAAGCTCTTAGACGTTCGCACACCGGAGGAACATGACATAGCACGAATTGAAGGAGCACTATTGGTGACAGAGGAAAACGCCGAGGAGATTATGAACTGGCAAAAAGATACAAGGATTGTATTTTTTTGCCATCATGGCGATCGCAGCTTGGACGCCGCCAGTTATTTTCTGGGTCATGGTTTTACCAATGTGAAAAGCCTAAGAGGCGGCATCGATGCTTGGTCGCTTGAAGTAGATTTGGATGTTCCTCAATATTAAAGAACATTACATAATTGTAAATTCTCATTTAAGGTGATTTCAATGAAAAACCGTGCCCTTGAGACCACGTGGGAGTATCACAACAGTACAAGAAGATGATTTTGAGAGAAGATATAGCTAGGAGAGTAGAGGAAGTATTTAGGGAGATTGCACAGGTGTATGAGTTTGAGATAGAGACAATGGCGGTAGTAGAGGATCATATACATAGTTGCACATTATCCCTTTTGCAAGCTGAATATGCAGGTTAATTTCTGGCATGAATCTTGCGGTCTAGATTATGGTGGTAGTTTGCCGTTTATAGCGGCTGGTAGACAATAAAGTGAGGGAATATACCTAGTGTCTGAAGAAAAGAAATCGAAGGTTGAGATTGCGAAAGAAAACAGTAGAGGCCTAAGAGGCACAATCCGTGAAGAGCTTAACGCAGAGTCCGATCATTTTTTAAAGGACACTACTCACATCCTAAAATTCCACGGCATATATGAGCAGGAAGATAGAGACGTAAGGCATGAGCGGAAAGAGGCGGGAGAAGGTAAGAAATATATATTTATGGTAAGGACGAAAAACCCAGGTGGAGGGGAACTCTCCTCAGAGCAGTGGGAGGTTCTTAACAAAATAACAGACCTCTACGGAAACGGGACCCTCAGAATCACCACAAGAGAGGATATTCAGTTTCACGGAGTAGGGAAAAAAGAGCTTGAAGGAACGATCCGCCTTCTGAATTCAGAGCTCATTTCAACCTACGGAGCCTGTGGCGACGGAAACCGAAATACCGTAGCCTGTCCTGTATCGAACATCAGGAAGGGCTCAATTTTCGATGGTCAGAAGTGGGCTCAGCTTATATCTAAACACCTTAGTTTTAAATCCAAAGCATACTACGAAATCTGGCTCGACGGAGAGCTTGTAACAAAAGAAGAAGACGTTCGTGAGCCTCAGTCGAACGATGAAACGGAAACCCTCTATGGGAAGACGTATTTACCGAGAAAATTCAAAATCGGAATTGGTCTCTCAGAAGACAACTGCATTGATGTGCACACCCACGACATAGGAATAATTCCGATACTAAACGGTGAACTCAAGGGCTTCAATGTGCTCGTAGGAGGCGGTATGGGAAGCACACACAAAAAAATAAGGACCTTCCCTCGTCTTGCCGACCCTATTGCAGGTGCCTCCCCTGAGAATTTAATTGATGTAATAACACGCATAGTTGAAATACAAAGAGACCATGGAGATAGATCAGATAGAAACTACGCCCGAATGAAGTATGTTGTAGAAGAATGGGGAGTTGAAAGATTCAAAGAAGAGTTGGAGAGACGTCTGGGCTACGGGCTTCTTCCTCCTGAAGCTATGGAACTCCGCCATACGGAAAGTCATCTAGGCTGGCATGAGCAGAATACGCTGGGACTTTGGTATGTGGGTATTTTTATAGAAAATGGACGCCTGAAGGATACCGAAAGGGCACAAGTTAAGACTGGGCTTCGCGAGATTGTAAGGAGGTTTAGACCGGGGGTAAGGCTTACGCCGTCTCAAGATATTATTCTTGCTAATATACCTGAGGATAGAATTGAAGAAATAAAGGATGCACTTAAGCACTACGGAATAAAGACTGGAAAAGAGATTTCTAACTTAAGAAGAAACTCTATAGCCTGTCCTGCTCTTCCTACATGCGGTCTTGCTCTCGCCGAAGCCGAGAGGTTTCTCCCCTATCTTATAGACGAGCTGGAAGAGCGAGGTTACGGGAATGAGGAAATAAAGATACGCATGAGCGGTTGTCCGAATGCCTGTTCAAGGCCGCCTGTGGCTGAGATTGGTATTATGGGTGTCTCACCCAAAAAGTATAACCTATACGTAGGTGGTAGTTTCGAGGGCACAAGGCTTAATCGGCTTTATGAAGAGCTTTTAGATGCAGGGGATCTGGCTGATAGGATAATAGAACTAATAAATATGTACCACCTGAATAAAAGACCGGGTGAACGCTTTGGTGATTTTTGCAATCTTGTAGGGGTAGAGAATCTAAAGGAGCTAGCAAGGTTCAGGCAGAAAAGAGCAATAGAGCAACGATGAGTAATTAGCTGCGGAGTTTTTTAGGCCTTCTAAGTTTAGTCTTTAGAGTTCATGCACTCTAAAGAAATGGGAATAAATCTCCTTGCCTTCTACAGACTTACTCAGTTCTGTCGTTAGAAGAGTGGTATTGAATCCTTTAACAAATGTCAGTTAGTCGGATTTAATATTACAAGATTTTGCATGTTCAAGCTGATTTTCGACTCTATTCTCTACTTTTTCATAAATCCGCCTACATGCTTCCTCGAAAGAAATTCCAGAGCTTAGAGCTTCCTTCTTTGCCTGCTTGATTAACAACTCCACTCCAAGATCAAGCTTTTTGGGTTGGACTTGTGAAAGGAGTTTCTTAAATTTCTCTCTATAACCCTTATCAATTTCTTTTTTTGTTTTCATTTTTGAGTTTATTGTAAAATTTAGTTTCCTCACACTGGAAGTGTTATGCAGGTTACTAATATTATAAAGACTAATGGTTCTTATTTCACTTTTACCGTAAAAGGGTGTCCAATTCCAGGTGAAAACTTTAGATAGCCTCCCGGCTAAACAAAGATTGTTTTATAACACAAACACTTGCTCTATAGGAAAAGGTTCTTTAATGAATAAAAAGTCAGGATGCCTGTTTTGGTATATCCAGACCCTTTTATCTGTGTCGAGCGTGGATATAGAAAAGAATAAACAAATTGAGACTTTACTTTTTAGGTGCCTACTTAATGTATTGTTCTTGCTTAATGCCCATAAGAGCTAGAGAATTTAAGGTAAGTAGACATGTCATATTCTTTTGCTATCTTCTTACACATTATTTGGGTTAGTTTCTCCACTTGATTTTAAGCTCTCGTAAAGCTATATCTATAACCCCAATGAAATCCTATTCTTGGGTAGCAAAGGGTGATGTAAATGCCTTTTTCGGGCTTATGCATTCTCCATACGTTCATGGGGAACTTTTTCTACCTTGGAATGTGGCAGATAAAACCCCTCTTTATCTCTCGGCTTCTTATTTAATTCTCTCAGTACTTTCCCTTTGGTCAGTGAAGCTAAAAAAAGAATAGTGAATGGAGAGTATTGACATATTTAGTGTTCTAGTCTTAAAATAAACTTCCTAAAGCTTACTTATATAAATGAATGCCACTAAAACACCAAGACACAAAGTTTTTTTATTTTATTACTTAGGGACTTCGTGTCTTAGTGGCAAAGAAAGGTTAGGATGGACCTTCTAATCTCCATGAAGGCTGAGACAATTCTAAAGGGGCTAGAACTTAGTGCAAATATAATGATGATGCCTACCGCCCAGTCTCAAGGATATTTTATTGCTGAATTTAGAGAAGGGGATGCAGAGAAGATTAAACTCCTTAAACGTTATGGAGAGATGCTTGAGGATAAACTCGATAAAAATATTTTTCAGATAGAGCTTACTTCTCATGGATTCAAACTTAAGAAAAAGGTTGACGAGGATATCGAGTACATGGAGGCATGGGAAAGATGGGTTGTATTTTCAAGGACTTTATATAATGAACTCTCGGACGTAGTGAGCGATTAATTGTCCTATGGTATTTTCGATTAAGTGCGGTACAACGTAAAGTTAGATTGCTTTGTCGTGGAATTCATTCTGAGCCAAGTCTAAGAACTTCTCGCAACGACTGAACAGGTATCATTGCGGATGAATACAAGCAATCTCGTATTTATGGCGTATTCCAAAATAGAAAAATGGTATTATTCAACGGCTGTAGTACACGTAAGTTTAAACACTGTAGTTGAGTGAATTCAGAAACTAACTCCTTATGACAAACTCAATATTCCATGAACTCTTACTAGGAGCGACAAATAGCCTAGGTACTCATCTTCCCATTTGGAGCGTTGTACCATTCATTTGCATGCTCCTTGCAATTGCGATCCTTCCTCTTACTCATAGTCCCTGGTGGGAGAGTAATAAACATAAGGCTTACGTTAGTATAATTTTAGGAGTTCCTGTTGTAATTTATTTTCTTATAAAAGATTATCATCAACTTATTCATATCGCGCATGAATATTTTTCTTTTATAATTCTTCTTGCTGCTCTCTATAAGATTTCAGGCGGGATTTTGCTTGAAGGAAACCCCGAGGGAAGACCTTTTGTAAACACTTTATTTCTTGCGATAGGGGCTGTGCTTGCGAACCTAATCGGAACAACTGGTGCTAGTATGCTTCTTATAAGACCTGTGCTTAGGACAAACAATACAAGAAAGCATACGAAACACATACCTATATTCTTTATATTTCTCGTGAGCAACGTTGGCGGCTGCCTCACCCCTCTTGGTGATCCACCACTTTTCCTTGGATACCTTCAGGGTGTGCCATTTTTCTGGACATTAAAACTTTTTCCTCTCTGGATTACAGCCGTTATGATACTTCTTCTCATCTTTTATTTGTTTGATAGTCATGCATGGAGGAAGGAGTTGGGCTCTGATATTGCAAGCGATACGCTACTCGAAGAGCCTCTCGGAATCAAGGGTAAGTTAAATTTTCTTTGGCTGCTCGGGGTGTTAGGAGCAGTATTTTTACAAACCCCTTATCGGGAGGCAGTAATGATCTTGATGGCCTATTTATCTTACAGATTCACACCTAAAGAAGTTAAAGTGACAAACAAATTTACACTGTATCCCATAACTGAGGTGGCGGTTCTATTTGCTGGGATATTTGCAACCATGATACCTGCGCTTTTAATTCTCAAAGCAAGAGGTGCTGAGTTTGGAATCGAGCAGCCATGGCAGTTTTTTTGGCTAACTGGGAGTCTTTCATCCTTTTTGGATAATGCGCCTACTTATCTCGCCTTCCTTTCCTTAGCCCAGGGGCTAGGGATTAGTGGTGGGATAGTTGGGGTTCCTGAAGATATTCTTCTTGCGATAAGTGCTGGAGCTGTTTTTATGGGTGCGAATTCTTATATTGGAAACGGCCCAAACTTTATGGTGAAATCGATCTGCGAAGAAGCTGGTGTAGAGATGCCTAGTTTCTTTGGTTATATGGTCTACTCGAGTTTAATATTGGTCCCTGTTTTTATACTAATAACCATTATTTTTCTCTTGTAACCAGCTTTGAGTATCACCAAACTTGCTTTTACTGCTTTCTTTGCTAATCTTCTTCACAAGTTAGCTGTTAAAAATAGTGCTGGCTTAATTAGAGTAAGAAAATAAAAGAGAATTTATTACGAGCTAGATTTATAAATGTTTACAAATAAAACGGAACTTTACATCATAAGGAACCCTAAAGGATTCGGCTACATTTTATTCTATTCTTCTTGTTAGTTTTCTCCGTAGCAGGAAGCTTTAGATTTCCACAAATAGACTAATTCTTTGAACTCGTTCCTACCCATAGTCGCGTGTTTATAAATAAAATAGCAAATTAGGAGGAAAGTCAAACGCTCCATGGCTGAAGATAAAACTGTAGATTACAAAAACACGCTCAATCTTCCTCGCTCAGAGTTCCCAATGAAGGCTAATTTAAATCAAAAGGAGCCTGAACTACTTGAGAAATGGGAATCTATAAAGCTATATGAAAAGATACGCGAGAGGTCTCAAGGAAAACCAAAATTTATCCTCCACGATGGTCCCCCGTATGCAAATGGTCATATTCACCTTGGGCACTGTCTTAACAAAATCCTTAAAGATGTGATAGTAAAATCAAAGACCATGTTTGGATTGGACTCTTACTATGTCCCTGGCTGGGATTGCCACGGGCTTCCAATTGAATATCAAGTAACAAAGGATTTAGGTGCTAAAAAGGAGACGATTTCAAAGGCTGAAATAAGAAAGATGTGTAGACAATATGCTGAGAAGTTTGTTGGGATTCAGCGTGAAGAGTTCAAACGCATTGGGGTTTTCGGCGACTGGGAACATCCTTACCTCACAATGAGCTATGATTATGAGGCTACAATAGCAAGGGAGCTGGGACGGTTTATAAAAGTAGGGAACCTATACCGGGGAAAGAAACCGGTTTATTGGTGTTATTCGTGTCAAACAGCTTTAGCTGAGGCTGAGGTTGAATACGAGGATAAATCATCGCCCTCGATTTATGTGAAATTCCCATTAATTTCAAAGGAACTATTTGCAAAGTTCTCTAATCTTTCTGGAAAGCCTGTGGTGAGCACAGCCGAACCAAAGGTATTCGCCCTCATCTGGACTACCACTCCCTGGACACTTCCTGCGAATCTGGCGCTCGCTTTTCATCCTGATTTCTCATACGTAGCGGCTGAGATCCTTCGACCAAGCTCAGGACAGGCTAACGGAGAAGTTTATATTGTTGCTGAAGCGCTTCTTGAAACGGTACTAGGCGGGGAAGCAAAGGTCATACTAAAATTTCGGGGTAAAGACATCGAGGGTTTAAGGTTTAAGCACCCCTTCTACGAAAGGGAATCTATCGTTACGCTCAGTGATTTCGTAACGCTTAATACGGGAACTGGTATTGTTCACATCGCCCCCGGTCATGGGCAGGAAGACTATGAGATTGGGATAAAATACAAACTTGACATTTATGCACCTGTGGATGAGAGAGGGCGGTTCACCAATGGCGTTGAATTTTTCGGAGGAATGTTTGTATATGATGCAAACAAAAAGATAATAGAGAAACTAAAAGAGGTAGGGAATCTTTTAAAAGAAGAAAATATCACGCATTCATATCCTCACTGCTGGCGGTGTAATAGCCCGATTATCTTTAGGGCGACTCCTCAGTGGTTTATTTCTATGGAAGAAAATGATTTAAGGTCAAAGGCTCTTCGAGAAATAACTGAGCGCGTAAGATGGATTCCGGAGTGGGGTAGGGAGAGAATTTATAACATGATTGAGAAACGTCCAGATTGGTGTGTTTCAAGACAGAGGGCTTGGGGCGTGCCTATTGTTGTTTTCTATTGTGATTCATGTGACCATACGCTGATGAACCCAGATATTGTCAATTATGTAGCTCAAATTTTTGAAAAGCATGGTGCAGACGCTTGGTTTACTCTTGAGACAAATGAGCTTCTTCCTTCCGGAACGAAATGCTCCAAGTGTGGCAATGAGAATTTTAGAAAAGAAACTGACATACTCGATGTCTGGTTTGATTCGGGTGTGAGCTATTCTTCAGTGCTTGAGGGAAATCAGAAGCTTTCTATGCCTGCTGATATGTATCTTGAAGGAAGCGACCAGCATAGGGGCTGGTTTCATTCAAGCCTTCTTGCCTGTGTAGGAACAAGGGGGTTTGCTCCGTACAAATCTGTTCTTACTCACGGATTCGTTGTGGATAAAGAAGGGGAGAAGATGTCGAAGTCAAAGGGAAACGTAATTGTCCCTTCTGACATTATAAAAAAATATGGGGCTGAGGTTCTGAGACTCTGGGTTGTGGCTGAAGACTATAGAAGCGACATAAGAATTTCAACTGAAATTTTAGATAGGCTTACAGAGTCTTATAGGAAGATAAG
Organism: Candidatus Dadabacteria bacterium CSP1-2; assembly: GCA_001443445.1. Lineage (GTDB taxonomy): Bacteria > Desulfobacterota_D > UBA1144 > Nemesobacterales > CSP1-2 > CSP1-2. The sequence goes on from LDXN01000034.1 coordinate 27,545, forward strand.
AAATACCTTTCGTTATCTTGTTGGAAATCTCTATGATTTTGACCCTGTAAGAGATGCACTAGGTTATGAAAAACTTGAAGAAATTGACAAGTGGATTCTTCATCGGCTTGGGATTTTATCTAGCAAGATTCTCAAAGGTTATGAGGATTATGAGTTTCATATTGTTTATTACGAGCTTCAGCGTTTTTGTATCGTGGATTTAAGTGCGATTTATCTTGATATTCAAAAGGATGTTCTATATACATTTCCTCCAAATTCTGAGAAAAGAAGGTCGGCGCAAACAGCCATTTATACTATTTTAAATTGCCTTACAAAGCTTTCTGCTCCTGTTCTTTCATTTACAGCGGGCGAGGTCTGGAAGTATATGCCCGGTGAAAAAACAGAGAGTGTTCATCTAACAAATTTTCCAGAACCTGAGTTTATCAACGATAAACTTGAAGAAAAATGGAATAGGCTTCTTCTCATAAGAGATGAGATACTGAAGGCACTTGAGAGAGCGAGAAAGGATAAATTCATCGGGAGTTCACTCGAAGCCGGAGTTAGAATTTATATCAAGGGAGATATCAAGAGTTTTATTCAAGAAAACCTAGAACTGCTTAAAACATTAGCGATTGTATCACATATAGAAGTTGTTAGCATATTTCCAAAGGGCAATAACGTTTTTGAGAGCTCTGATATTCCAGGGCTTATAGTTGAGGTTCAAAAAGCCCCCGGAGAAAAATGTGAAAGATGCTGGACATATAGAACCTCTGTCAGAACTAATCCAGATCGTCCAACCTTGTGT
>LDXN01000035.1 GCA_001443445.1 Candidatus Dadabacteria bacterium CSP1-2
AAGCGATTATGGGAGATATCCCCAACTACACCGACATCCAGCCCACAATTCAAATCAGTGAAGTGAAGATATAGGTGATGCTGGCACTCTACGACACGATCAGCACTGCGGCGACTGGCAGCATGCCTAGTTGTGAATGGCGCGGTTGCCTTCGGGGAGTCTAACAAGGCGACTAGGAGGTGAGGGGGGGTCAGGCTTTGGTTATTTGATTATTTATTTATCTAGTCCCCTTGTCATATACCTCGTTAGCTTTAAAAAGGCGTCCCCTTATTTTGTCAGCGATGAATCGACGAAAAAAGGGAACGCATGTACTTTTTTGCTTATTTTTTACTTATACTTATATAAGGTTGCAGGGTAGAATAGGGTCAGTGCTTGACCTTGTACCAATACTACTACTAATCATAAATTGCACTATACTTATATAGTATTATAAATCCACCCCGTATAAACCCTATGTCCTTCAAAGTTCCCCGTGCTCTCTTCGCGTCAATAGTTAGAGTTGCTTCTTCTAGGGAAAGATAGTGTATTGACATTGTTCGTAAAATTGCGAATAATGTAAAAGCAAAGAGTGCCCAAAACCAAGGTAGTATTCTATCGTGAAGAAGATGGAACAGTTCCGGTTCTTGACTGGCTTGATGGTCTTCCGGATAAGGTTAAAGCTAAGTGCCGTGTGAGAATTGAACGCCTCAAGGGGCTTGGACACGAGCTTCGACGACCAGAAGCTGACTATCTACGGGACGGCATCTATGAACTTCGCGTAAGCTATCAGGGCATCAACTATAGGATGCTATATTTCTTTCATGGAACGACAGCCGCGGTAGTCTCACAAGGTCTGGTTAAGGAAAGAATTATTCCGACGATAGAAATCAAGAAGGCTATCGAGCGGAAAAAGAAATTTGAACGAGATCCAAAATGCCATACATTGGAGGAATTTTGATCATGCGAAAGAAAAAGAAACCAACAACTGACGCTGTTGAAATTCTCCATCGCCGATATTTTGAGGGCAGGCCTGAAAGATTGGCTTTGCTGGAGGAAGAGCGGGCTAACGCAGAAATCGCACGGAAGATTTATGAACTCCGCGCAAAGGCAGGTCTGACACAGCGAGAACTAGCGAAACTTGTAGGAACTACCGCCTCCGTAATCTGTCGTCTTGAAGACGCTGACTATGAGGGCCATTCGCTCGGCATGCTGAGACGCATTGCTTCTGCCCTTAATAAACGGGTCGAGATTCGCTTCGGCCCTGTGAAACGGAAACAACAACTCGCTTGACAAAAGAGAGGCAAAACAATGCGAATGTATAACCCACCACATCCAGGCGTTTTTCTGAAAGAGGAGGTTATTGAACCTCTCGATCTGACCATTACAACGGCATCAAGATACTTGGTGTAGCCGCTTATGCGTTCCCCTTTTTTCCTTACCTCACCTTCAACCGAGATACCACTTCAGAATCCCACCCATCCTTGGATTTCCAAGTTTATGTAGCGCTATTTTTTCTATCTGCCTTATACGCTCTCGTGTGAGATTAAGTTTTCTTCCAATCTCATGTAGTGTTGATGAATCTTTATAGCCTATTCCAAACCTCATCTTGATAACCTCCCTTTCCCTTGGACTTAGCTTGAAAAGTGCTTCATCTACATTTTTTGGAAGATAGGCCGCCTCAATAATTGAATCGGGTGGCGGGGAATTAGAATCTGCTATAGAATCCATGAAAGCAGTTTTCTCCCCTTGCCAGATGACCGAGTCAAGGCTAAGCACATTTTCATTCGCAGTAAGTATACGCTTTACAAATCCTACAGTCATACCTAACTCGTTTGCAATCTCTTCAAAGAGAGATGCTTTACCTTTTTCTTTCTCAAGCCTGACCATTACATCTCGAACTTGATTTGATTTCTCAATCACATATGTCGGAATCCTTATAGTTCTAGTCTGATTAATAATAGCCCTGGTAATTCTCTGTTTTATCCACCAACTGGCATAAGTAGAAAACTTATAATCCTTCGTGTGATCAAAAGATTCGACTGCCCTTATTAATCCCAAATTTCCCTCCTGAATAACATCTGGCAACGGGAGTCCTCTACCCATGTAGTCTCTGGCTATACTTAAAACTAGTCTTAAGTTCGCTTTAATAAATCTCTCTTTAAACCTCTTTGCTTTTTCTAGGTACGCTTTCATAAAAGCACTCAGCATCCTTTTTTTCTTTGACGGCACTTTTTGTGACCTATTTCTCCTATGACCCTTCTGTCTTTTTTCTTTTGTTAATTTATCAATCACAGTTTTTATTTCCCTTGCTTTAGACTCACATTGCCTCATCTTTGCAGAAACCTTTTTCTCTTCTCTTGGCTTAAAAACAGGTTCCCTTTCTATATCTTTAAAATAGTCGTAAAGGAGTCGTATTGTTTCTTCTGGTGTCCGGCTCTCCTCTTCATCTTCATGAGATTGTAGTGCTTCTGGTTCAAGATAGAACTCAGGCGCTTTAATATTCAGTTCTGTGCTGTCTTGAGCATCAAGACATACAAGACGTTCTTCTTGGATAAACTCTTCTCCAGACTCTTTTACCCCTAAAATTAAATTTTCAAAATCGGGATTTGTTATTCCCATATTCTTATTCCCCTTTTAAAGTGATTGATTTAAAAAATTAATAATCCTTTATATTCATTTGTTCCTCACTAAGAGATTTAATTTTGGCAATCTCAATGCCATAAATTCTCTTCTTTGAATATCTAATGATTTATAAAACTTAGGCGGCGACAAGCGCTTAAATGTGTAAAAACACACTGTGCATTGTGTGTAATATTGCACAGACATATTATTTAAATTGGATGGTGTCGATAGGATCTAGTCTAGGAAATTAAGGAAATTAGGGGGCGCACCCCTTTTACTGCAAGCATAAGAGTAAGAAAGCTCAATCCAAGGCATAAGCTTAATAACATCCTTTGGTGAAGTCGCTTTGCACTCGACCCAATCCTTTGTATTTCGGAAAGGGGAAAACAGAGATGGGTTTTTAACTGCTTTTGTGTAATCATTGTGGGATAGCTTAAGCACGACTGAGGTTCCGGTACCCAAGGGTCTAATTCCACCGAAACATCTACCATGTGTAAAAAAGCTCTCATATCCAAACATGCTTTTTTTCTCTATCTCCGGCAATTCAGAAAATCTTGCTACAAGTTTCTCAAAGTGTTGGTTTGGATTTTTACCATGTTTTTTCAAGAACTTTCCTCCTTCTTTTCCACGATTCATGATGCATGATGCACGATGCACGGTTCATGAAGGTTTTTACTTCCATCCAGTATCATTCGACTGAGCTCACGACGAAGGCTCGCATCGTGTATCGTTTATCCTGCTTATTTTCATTCGTGCTCATTTGCGTCAATTCGTGGCTAATGTTTACCGACTCAGTAAGATTTATTGTCGTATACCTTTCCACTATAAATCCCAATCAAAGAAGCGAACACTCTATTCGGCATCAACCTTACTATCAGGTCTCCAAGTCGTGGAGATATAGCATCAGCCAAAAGTAACATTTTAGGTTGAAACGGCACAATAACCCTATATTGTTTTTTATTTATTCCTTTTAACACAGCTTCGGCAACAGATTCTGCAGATATTGGTGTAAATCTCTTGAACGGAAGAGGCATTTCCTCAGGTTTAACATGTTCGAGTAGAGGTGTTTGAGTTAATGCCGGGTGAATAATTGAAACATTTATTCCACTTCCATATAGTTCCTGCCTTAGCGCGTCGGTAAATCCAGAGATAGCATGCATGCTGGCTGAGTATCCACCAAAATGTGGAAATGCCTTCCTGCCTACAACTGAAGACATGTTAATGATATAACCCGAGCCTTGCTTTTTCATTATAGGTAAAACTTCCTTCGTGCAATATACAGTTCCAAAGAAATCAACCTCAATCATCTTTTTAGTGTCTTCAACAAATTTTTCATGATTTATCGGTCCTACAAAAGCACTTCCGGCATTGTTAAAAAGGATATCAACCCTCCCGTACCGTGCCATAACTTTTTCTACCATGTTATGGACGCTGTTCTGTAATGAAACATCAGTGGGAATAACTAATACATCAGTTTTAAACGCGCGAATTTCATCTGCCACTTTTTGGAGATTCTCTAGTGAACGTGAAGCCAGGATTGTTATTGCTCGCTCACGGGCAAAAGCTAAGGCAGTGGCGCGACCAATTCCGCTTGATGCTCCAGTGATGATCACAACCTTGTCCTTGAATCTTGCTTTGTCTTTCATTTCAAGCCTCCTTTTAGTGTATATACACCTATATAATCAAAAAAATTTAACTCTTACTAGCAAGCGATACTACTTCCTTCAGATGGGACTGAAGAGAATTCCATCGCTCCTGACCCAATTCTTTAACAACACGGGATTGAGCCTTTCTCCAGAGCGGGAGTGCCTTTCTTAAAGCCTCTCTACCACGTCCGGTCAAGCTTACAACTCGAGTCCGACGGTCTTTACCTGACATAACTTCAATCAAACCTCGCTTTTCAAGTGGTTTAAAATTTCGAGTCAACGTAGTTCTATCAATAACGCCCATTTCGGCAAGGCGCGTTACGGAAATGGGCCCAAAAAGGCTAGTAGCAACAAGAAGAGAAAACTGTGTAGCACGAAGTCTAGTTGGCCTAAGCATATTATCATAAAGCTGAGTAACTGCACGGGCAGCTTTTCGTAGGTTAAAACATGCACAGTTTGGACATTCGGCTAATTCTGACATATCTATTTCATGAGACATTCTATTTTCTCCTGAAGCATTTCTTTATTTGAGGCTAACTATCTTGTTCATATTCTGTAATACGAGTATATACACGTATTTTAGATTTGTCAAGTAGCTTTTTTTAATTTTAGACCAAATACTAACTTTGTATTTATTTTGCGACTGATTGCGATGTCCGAAGGGCATAATTGGAAAAATTAGAGCATCACTTCAGACCTACACCATGACTTTAACCAGCTTCCTCAGCTTGCGCGCTAAGCTCTAGTCTTCTTCCCTCTCGGAGCACTGTGATATTAAGCTTCGTTCTAACCTCTACCTTAGCCAGAAATCTGTAAATGTCATCCACGCTCTGCACTCCCGATGATTTTGTTCAGGGGCTTCCCATCTTTGAAGATAATAAGGGTGGGAATACTTCTTATTCCATAACGATATGTTGATTTCTGGTTTTCATCTACGTTTAATTTTCCAACCTTTAACTTACCGCTATATTCCTCGGCAATCCCCTCGATAATGGGACCGACTGTCCTACAAGGACCACACCATTCAGCCCAAAAGTCCACAAGCACCGGAACCTGGGAACTAGTTACTTCATTCTCGAAATTTTCATCTGTAAGTAGTATTGATCCGCTCATTTGTATAACCTCCCTGGTGTATCTTAGTACCGCTACACACTTTAGATATAAAATTAAAAAAAAGGATTCAAACTTTTTTATTCACCTTTCAACACATTTTAATAATATGAAGACCAAGCGAGTAAAAGTAGTTGAATAGGGGCGTATGGCCATACGCCCCTACAATATTAGGCGGGATTTTCTAATCCCGCTTGTTCTGTCTTGATCTTAAGGACTAAAGGCTTAGCGGAATATTTTAATTGCAAGGATATTAATATCCATAGAATTTTTTCCTTTGAGGTTTACCCATAAATCTGAAAACAGAGCATGAAACTAAGTATCAGATGTTATGCTTCCTCTAAGGACAACTTCCAGTAAAGTTTACTGTTTGGTTACTTCCTGAAATCGTTACTGTAGGGCTCGATGGCGTGAAAGTGCATCCTGCCTTACTGGGTGTTATTTTATAAGTTCCATTGCCCAGCATCTGGAACTGATACTTGCCCCTAGAATCATTTGTTGCTGTATTAGTGCAGGCGCTTGGACCATTGATAATTAGTGCAACTCCTGAGATCACGCCCCTAGGTGACCTTGTCACCTTTCCCCTGATACGAAAAGAACCAGTTCCAACGCAACTTCCACCACCGCCTGCACTGACAATGTGATAAATTGCTCCATCAGGAGAGGAGTAGTGTGCAAGATAGATTTCTCCAGTTTCGTCTTCTCCATAGCTACTGATCGAAAGGCTTGTGTCAAGAAGCTGATTGGTAGTCCAACTACTACCATTTTGAGTAGTGCCCCAGATTTTTCCAGAGCAAAAGTCTCCAGAAAAATAGATACCAAAGAGTCCTGGAAAGTCATTACCGCGATATCTATAGCCCCCTGTCACTGAGCAACCTTCTGCATGCGAATACTCAAATATTGGAAATTCGTAATTGCTTGCCGGACCACACCCGCTCGTGTTGAAGGCAGAGTTGCCTTCGTAACAACGCCAACCATAGTTTTCACCACCGTTGCTTGAAGCTGGTTGAAAATCAATCTCCTCAAAGGCATTCTGCCCGACATCCCCTATGAATAGATCATTAGTCAGTAAATCAAAGCTAAAGCGCCAGGGGTTTCTGAAGCCTAGTGCCCAGATTTCGTCCAGTCCAGTTATTCCAACAAAGGGATTATCAGATGGAATAGAGTAGTTGCGGTTTGGGTCAGTTGGAAAATCATCGCCATTAACATTAATTCGTAGCATCTTTCCTAGAAGCGTTCCTAGGTTTTGAGCGTTATCCTGGGGGTCACCGCCCGAACCACCATCGCCCATTCCGATGTAGAGATAGCCGTCCGGACCGAACTGAAGCTGACCGCCGTTGTGGTTACTAAATGGCTGTTGGATAGTAAGCAATATAAATGCCGAGCTCGGATTAGCAATGTTGGGATTAGCAGAAACGGTATAGCGAGCAATGACCGTGTTACCATTGTTATCTGTGTAGTTGACGTAAACAAAACCATTATTCACATAATTGGGATGAAAAGCCACACTGAGCAGTCCCCGTTCTCCACAGCACGAGACAAGAGATGAGATGTCAAGAAAAGGGGTTGGTAGTATCTGAGTACCGTTATAAATCACGATCTGCCCGTCTTGTAAGGTGATAAATAGACGCCCTGATCCATCACCAGCATGGGTTATAGCGACCGGATTTGCAAGATTGTTGGCAACCAATTCAAGGGCAATTGATTGAGCTCTGGCAGAATCACTTGATGTAAAAGTGAATGAAAAGCTGTATACCAGAAAAATTAAAAATAAAAAGAACCGATCTATCAACTTGACATTTGAGGCAGTATGTATAAGACGCCAAATGCACAACATGCGAAACGAATATACACTCTTGCTAAGAACCCAAAATAACCATCTTGTGTCTCTGTTTAAACTCATAATCCCCCTCCTTTCATCCAGTTTGTATAGTGCTAGGCAATCAACACTAGCAACTTATTTATGAAATCACCTAAATTGACCTTGAGGAGATTCCATCCGTCATATTAAATTTTATTACATAAATTTACTTCGTGCAAATTTTGTGCCCGTTTAGTTAACAATTATTTAATTAAAAGAGTGCTTATTATTACTTGGTTTTTTAACTTTTTCAGGATCTTTCAATGAAACTACGTTCTAATTATTTGTGTAATTTTACCCATATTCCACAGTTCGATGTTACACATATATACCTGCCTTAAATCCCTAACAAGTTGGATTTAGGCAGGTATGCTTGATGATTCATAATCCCTTCCATCTCCGTATTCCTATTGGCTGATTACTATGCAAACCAATTCATATGGCAAAACTGCTACTCTGAAGTAGGCCAGTTTGATGTTTAACTTGCTAACTTTTATAATTGCACTAACTAAAAAACATCATTATTGATCTGAACAAGTATGGGAATTGGTTTTCTTTCAAATAAGTATAAGAGGATAATAGAATTTATAGCCGAAGCCATGCTTGAGATTGAAGACGGTGCCTTTTCTGTTAGCAAAGCTAAAATTCCTGAATTTATAAATAATTATCTTTCATCCCTGTCTCCTGATTTAAAACAGAGGGCAAAGATCTTACTGTCTCTTTTCAGATACTCCCCGTTTTTATACTTGAAGTTGAAAGCATTTCCCTCGCTAGGCTTAGAAGAAAGGCAAAAAATTCTATGTGATTTTATGAAAAGTAATCTCCGTCCAAAGCTGCTTATATTTAAAACGCTAAAGACACTAACCGTCATGGGCTATTACAGGAATGAAGAAACCTGGAAAGATATTGGCTACGAAGGACCTACAATTAAAAGATCCCCTTCAATTGAGCCGATTATTTTAGAAAGAGGAGAGAAATTGAAAACTGCCAGCGATGTTTCAGCCGAGATTAGAAAAAAAGCCGATGTATGCGTGATTGGTTCTGGTGCAGGCGGGGCAGTTATGGCAAAAGAACTAAGCCAAAAAGGGCTTAAAGTAATCCTTCTCGAGATGGAAGGATATAATACAAGCAGGGATTTCAACCAAAGAGAAGAGGATATGTATCCGCTGCTTTTCGCAGAGCTGGAAGCAAGATCAACCGATGACTATTCAATTGACGTGATTCATGGCAAAGGGATAGGTGGCTCAACCGTTCATAACACTAGGCTTTGTTACAGAACACCTAAGGAGATTCTAGAATTTTGGGAAAGAGAATGGGAGGGCAAAAGGAGTTTATGGGAGATTCTATAGAAACAGAATACCAACTCACTGCTAATTTAATAATTCCTCTCATAACCACGTTTGTAATTGACCTTAGGAGTTTTCTAAGGAGAAAATATCAACAAAAGAGATTAGTAGAGACAATTACTCATATAGGAAGTATATGCGCCTTTACTTTAGTTCCAGATGGAATGTGTGTTATCTCTCCTGGAACCTTGATAAGGCAGTTTGAGATGGCAAAGGATTTTAGAATATGAGAGCCTTGGGAACCTGTAGATTTTACATAGAAGGCATTTCCTTGCTTTTCTAAATAACCTCTTAAAAAGTGAGTTTTTCCGTCGGGCTTTTTTGTTATATCTTCCAAAAGCGCTGCCTCCATTTCTAATAGGAACACCTTCTCTTTCGCAAGCATTTTAAGAAGCGCAGGTCTTACGTATTCATAGAAGCAAACAAGCGATGATGTAGGATTTCCAGGTAGTCCAAAAATCAGTATTTCTCCTTTTTTCCCGAAAAACATTGGTCCGCCTGGTCTCTGAGCAACCCTCCAAATTATCGCCTCTACCGCTATATTCTCCAGGGCTTTTTTGACATAATCATAATCACCGACAGAGACTCCACCTGTTACAATCAAAAGATCACAAACCTTAAGTCCTTTTTTTAACTTCTCTTCAATATCAGAAAGTTCATCCCTCGCACGCCCAAGAAATAAAAACTCGACATTTTCTTGAGAAAGAGCCATAGAAAGAGTTATGGAATTTGTATCTCTAATTTTTCCAGGCCTTAGTTCTTCATCAATTCCTACTACTTCTTCTCCTGTAACGAAAAAAGCAACTCTGGGCCTTCTATAAACTCTTATCTTTCTAATTCCTAGCCCCGCAATAAACCCAATTGATGCGGGATTAAGCTCTGTGCCTTTTTCAAGGGCAATTTCTCCTTTCTTTATCTCCTGTCCTTCGTAATCTGACATTTTCGCCTTGGTTTACAGACCTTTTAACCTTTACAATTCCAGTTTCTTCCTCTGTATACTCAACCATTACTACAGCATCCGCACCGTTGGGAAGCGGAGCACCAGTCATTATTTTAGCTGCCACATTATCTCTAATAGTAAAATCTGGGTAATCGCCCGCTCGAATTACACCCATAACTTTCAAGGTAACCGGACTGTTCTCTTTTGCTCCCATTGTATCTTTGCTCTTAACGGCATAGCCGTCCATCGCTGAGTTCGTAAAATAGGGAAGATTGACCGGGCTAATAATATCCTCGGCAAGAACAAGACCGCCTGCTTCTGTCAAAGGAATCTCAACAGGGTCTAAAACCTTTGTGTTTCCTAAAATTGATTGTTGCGCCTCTTCTACCGGGAGCATCAATTAAGAGGCCTTTGATTTTTCTGTATTGTCACATTGAGCAACTCAAGCATCTTGCTTATGTCTGTTGTTGGAAGTTTGCAGACATAGGTAAGGCAAACGTATGCCGTCGCCTTACCGTCTAAGCTCAATTGAGATTTGGTGAACTCAGCAATGCGAATTATATCAGGCTCCTCTTTTTCTGTTTGACGTAGAAGAACTACCTTGTTGGGTACAAATTGTCTTCTTATAGCTTTTATCATGGCTTTCGTATCATCAGCCTGTGAGTCGCCCACTATCACTACCTCGTAAGAAGGACCGACTCCAAAATCAAGAGCTACCATAAGCTCAGTATGAGCTGCTGGAAATTGTTTTATGGTTTTTGAAAACGCACTTCCAATCTTTTCAGCCTTCTCTTCAAAATCGGAATTTGCTGTAATCCGATCAAGTCTGAGCAGATTCAACATGGAAACAGAATTCCCTGATGGAATGGCACCGTCGTAAATCTCCTTATTGCGAAGAAGTAAGTTCTCGCCATCGTCTGCAGTAAAATAAAACCCACCGCTTATATCATCCCAAAAGTGCGTTATCAAATCCCGGTTTAGATCAATTGCTGTTTTTAGATAATTTATATCAAAGCTGGTTTCATACAGCTCAAGCAATCCCCAGATAAGAAAAGCATAATCATCTACATGAGCTTGAACAGCAGCTTGCCCATCTCGATAACGATGTAAAAGTCTGCCATCTGGTTTACGCAAATTCTTAAGGATAAAATCCGCAGCTCGTTTTGCTGCCTCTGCATATTTGAGTTCGTTAAAAACCTGTCCACCTTTTGCCAGTGCAGTAATCATGAGACCATTCCAGTCGGTTAGAATTTTATCGTCCTTATATGGATGAATGCGTTTTTCACGAAATGAAAAGAGCTTCTCCCGTGCTGCATCGAGACGCTTTTCTAGCTCTTGCTCTGAGATCTTTAGCTGAGATGCAATCGCAGGGATTGATTTTTTAAGATGCAAAATGTTCCCACCAGCGCCTCTTCCAGTTGCCTCCTCGCTGAAGTTGCCTCCCTTTTCTACGTTAAACACATCTCTAATTAAGTCGGCTTCTTCTTTTTCAAGAACATTCCGGATTTCCTCTTCTTTCCAAAGATAAAACTTTCCCTCCTCACCTTCGCTATCGGCATCCTCAGCAGAGTAAAAACCACCCTGGGGTGAGGTCATATCCCGTAATACATAGGTAAAAATCTCTCGTGCTGTTTCTTCATATTCCTCATTCCCGGTTGCTTGATAAGCCTCTATGTAAGCCATAGCAAGAAGCGCCTGGTCATAGAGCATCTTTTCAAAATGTGGCAAAAACCATTCTGCGTCAGTAGAATAACGATGAAACCCAAATCCGACATGGTCGTAAATACCGCCTAGGCGCATGGCTTGGAGTGTTTTTTCAACTATTTCTAAAGCCTCTTCGTTACCAGCACGCTTCCAGTACCTAAGCAAGAAAAGTAGGTTATGTGGGGTTGGAAACTTAGGAGCCCTACCAAACCCGCCATGCACGGTATCAAAACGCTCAGCAAGTTGGTTATATGCAACTCTAAAAGTAGATTCGTCTAATTTTTCACCAAGTGTTTCCTTCGTAGCTTGCTGGAGCGCAGAAGTGATTTTATTGGCTGAATTCACTATCTCATCACGTTTTGTTGTCCAAATCTCTTTAATCCTAGGCACTAATTGCGTCATCCCAATCCGCCCAAAACGACTATCTTTAGGAAAGTAGGTTCCGGCAAAAAAGGGTTTTTTATCGGGTGTCATGATGATTGTAAGCGGCCATCCACCGCTGCCCGTCATCATTTGGCAGACCGTCATATATATACTATCAATATCAGGGCGCTCTTCCCGATCCACCTTGATTGAAACAAATACCTCGTTCATTAGATTTGCAACCTCAGGGTCCTCAAATGACTCGCGCTCCATAACATGACACCAGTGGCAGGTTGAATATCCAATTGAAAGAAAAATCGGTTTATTCTCTTTTCTAGCCTTTTCAAATGCCTCCTCTCCCCATGGATACCAATCTACAGGGTTATTTGCATGTTGTAGTAAATAAGGACTCTTCTCATTTATTAGCCGATTAGGTTTCTCCATATTTTTTGATTCAGATGCTTTCAAAATCGCCTCCTTGCTTAATGTGAAGAATACAATTGATCCTATAATTATTCCAGTAGTAAAAGCTAATAATAAGTTTCTTCTTTTTTGTTTCATACCGCTCATTGCCTGCAATATTGATTAAATGAGCCTAAAAAATTCCTGATTAAAATAAATAGAAAATTACAATAGCTTCACGAATTCATCTATACTTAGACCTGCCTGCCTGATGATAGCACGTAAGGTGCCCCGATCCAATTCCTTATGAGCCGGTACTACGACTTGAGCAAATGGGTTATCTCGCCGTAGAATAATGTGGCTTCCCTCTTGTCGCTTAAAGTAGAAGCCTTCCTTCTCTAACGCTTTGACACACTCCCTGCCAGAGATTCTCGGCAACTTCCTCATACGGCCACTAGCAACGTTTCAAAGCGTTCTTCCGGAACAGGTAATCCATCTTCCTCTAAAGCCGCAATGTGTCCACGGATCGCTTCTTTGATATTGGCAATCGCCTCTTCCTTGTTCTTCCCCTGGCTGATACACCCAGGAAGGCTAGGGCATTCAGCTACCCAGTAGCCATCTTCACCAGGATAAATAATTACTTGCCTCATCGTCTTGTCTCCATCAAACCATCAATCAATATAAAGTCAGGAAAGATAATAAAGTAACAAGAAAATAATCTTATAATGTTTCCACTAATCTTTTCCATATTAAGCAAAAAATTGCTTCTCCCTCTTTTTGATACTGATGTCAAAGTCACCATCTGATGTTTTAATGATAAGGATACTATCAACCCTATAGCAATTCCAGTAGAATTATGCCTATGGGAGAGGCTTCTTTATCCAAAAAAGAGCAAATATACATCGATTATTTTAATGCACTAATGTCTGAGGTTCGTCAAGCTAATATTCACTTTCAAATCTGGAAAGCTCTTGCTGAAGCAACTAACAAATATAATGCGGAGTTAAACGAAGCTAGAGTTTTCTTTGCAAGCACAATTTACGCTCATCTAAAGTCGTCCATAACCCACGCTTGTAAACTGATAGATGAACATCCCGATGCTCTAAGCATATTAAAGTTTCTAAATTTTGTGGAGAATAATTTAGAAATATTTTCCACTGAGCGATTTACACAACGAATAAGAAACCGTGAACATGTGGAATCGCTTATAGAACGGCATATTCCTGTAACTTCTCAAATGATAGTAAAAGATAGACGCAAATTAAAATCACTAGAATCGGTAAGGAAACGTTTAGTGTTATGGCGTAATAAGCGAGAAGCTCATCTTGATATAAAAGAGCTTTCCTCAAATCTCATAGAAAAATGTCCCATATCAGTAACTAAATTTAAAGAATTAATTTTAACTTGTGCATGCATACTTGAGCATTACAGTGCAGCTTATAACGGTACCATTCATAGTTTAGAGGTTATAGGAAAAGAGGATTGGAAGAACGTTTTAGAGGCAATTAAGTACAGAAGAAATGCTGAAGTGTAAAAAGCACAACCCGTCAAATTTAATTGGCTATATTCAATAAGAACTTAACTTAGTTCTAGACCATTACATAAGGTAATATTTCAGGTTGCTGTCTCACGAGAGTTGTATTCAAACACTAACGAGGGGTAAATATGGATAGTGATTCTACACAAGTCATAAAAGAGAGCAAAGACCCTTCTTCAGAGTATGAAAAAGCCTCTATGCTCGAGGATCGTTATTTTCTTGAAGGTCCACGTTCCAGAATACAGGAGTTCTTTTTTACCATTCGCGTTCTCCTTGAGTTCATTAAAGGTTTTCGAGTGCTCCACTTCGTAGGACCATGCGTTACCGTATTCGGCTCAGCGCGTCTAAAGGAAGACCATCCTTATTATCAACTTGCACGCAACGTAGGAGGCCGTCTTGTCAAATTAGGATTCACTGTTATGACTGGAGGAGGGCCGGGTATTATGGAGGCAGCTAACCGTGGTGCTAAAGAAGCAGGTGGCATCTCCGTAGGATGTAATATCACACTTCCTATAGAACAAAAGCCTAATACATACTTGGATAAGTGGGTAACCTTTAATCATTTTTTTGTCAGAAAGGTATTGCTTGTAAAGTACTCCTATGCATTTGTTGTAATGCCTGGAGGAGTCGGAACCTTAGACGAGCTCTTTGAGGTTATTACACTCATACAAACAAAGAAGATATTGGATTTCCCAGTGGTTCTTATAGGTAAAGAATACTTTCAGGACGCTATGGATTTTTTCAAACGCATGGTGCTTGAGGGAACAATCGGTTTATCCGACTTAAATCTCATACTTTTGACCGATTCGTTGGACGAAGCTATGTTGCACATTGAAAAACACGCAGTTGAAAAATTCAAACTGCGTCGGCGGAAAGTACCAAAACCATCAAGGTTACTGAGAGAATAATTTCACTTATGTGGTTCCCTTACTACCCTCCCTCCTGATCGCTACCACAGATCCCGTGGTTCCCTTACTACCCTCCCTCCTGATCGCTACCACAGATCCCGTGGTTCCCTCACTACCCTAGATCTCAAAGTTTTTTATGGCGGGCGATGCGGGATTCGAACCCGCGACCTCTGGCTTCGGAGGCCAGTACTCTATCCCCTGAGCTAATCGCCCGATTTAAAGATTCATAATTCTTTCATCACAATCTGCATATCGTCCCAGAGGGGTTTTTTATATCCAGGGTTTCTCAAAAGGGCTGCTGGATGATATGTAACCCTGACCTTTGCCCTTCCATAAGAATGAAACTTGCCCCGGAGATTTCCCAGTTTTTCCTTTGTTCTTAATACAGATTGAGCGGCAACGCTTCCCAAACAAACAATTACGTCTGGGTTAATAGCTCTAAGCTGCTTAAAAAGAAACTGTTCGCAGGTTCCGGCTTCATCAGGTTCAGGTGATCTGTTACCGGGTGGACGACATTTTACAACATTGCATATATATACATCGGAACGCTTAAGACCCATCGCGGCAATTATCTTTGTAAGCAACTGCCCTGCTCTTCCTACAAATGGTCTAGCCTGTTTGTCTTCTTCTGCGCCGGGGCCCTCACCAACAAAAACAAGCCTTGCCTTTGGATTACCTTCACCAAAGACTATATTTGTTCTCCCTTGATGTAATTTGCATCTTGTACAGTCTCCGATCTCTTCCTTGATTTCTTCAAGGGTCAGTTTTTTAGATGGTTTGTCAAAAATACCTAACTGCTCCTCGACGTTTATTCTAGTCTTTTTCTCTCTAAACACAGGAGGTTTTAATTCTTTCTTGTAAATTTCAGAACTCTCTTCCTTCTTTTTTTCTCTTGCCAAGGCAATCGTATCAAGTCCTAGAATCTTTTGACACTCAAAGTATCTTTTGAGTTCTTCCAGTAATTCCTTTAATTCAAGCTTTAAGCTCATCAGATAATCTTTTGTATTTTGAAGTTCTAATATAATCCAATGTCTTTATCACTTCAATATCATTTTATTTGCCATTACATTCTATATGTGCTGTCTAATCTGACAAACTTTGCTAATTCAAAAATTAATGTAATCTTAATCGGCAATAATCGAGGAATATAAGAGCTTAAGGTTATATTTTGTTGTAAAAAAGATGATCGTTATCATTAGCAAATAGTCCTATCTACATGAAATGTTCGAATTGCCGGAACTAATGTATACAAAATCATTCGTGTGTTGGGTTTATTAGCTAATCCACGTATTGTATCATGGGTTATATAATCAACTTTAAAATTTGAAGGAGCAAATATAATGAAGATCCTTGTTACTGGTGGTGCTGGATTTATCGGTTCCTGGGTAGCCGATGCCTTTATAAAGGAGGGACATAAGGTTTTAGTAGTTGATGACCTCTCTACAGGAATAGAAGGGAATATTCCCAAAAAAGCAGAGTTTATTAAAGGTGATATCAGAGAATCTGCATTACTGAAGAAGGTCTTTTCCAATTTCAAACCAGATATAGTTAATCACCATGCAGCACAGATAAATGTTAGGCGGTCGGTAGAAGATCCCGTATTTGATGCCGAGGTAAATATTATTGGAACTCTTAACCTTTTAGAGCTTTCAGTAAAACACAAAATAAAAAGTTTCATCTTTGCGTCATCGGGTGGTGCAATCTACGGTGAACCTAAAAAATTACCCGCAGACGAAACTACCTATCCTATACCTATCTCACCTTATGGAGCTTCAAAATACGCCATTGAAAAATACCTCGGCTACTATAAAGCGGTGCATGGGCTTGATTACGTTGCCCTTAGATACTCAAATGTGTATGGTCCAAGGCAAAACCCACATGGAGAGGCAGGCGTTTTAGCTATCTTTTGCAACAGAATAATGTCAGGAAAACCCTGTGAGATCTTTGGTGATGGAAATCAAACTAGGGATTATGTGTTTGTAGGTGATGTAGCAAAAGCCAATATACTTAGTATAAATGGGCCTTCTGGAAGTTATAACATCGGTACACAGATAGAAACCTCAGTTAATGATCTTGTAACTACTCTTAGAAAAGTAACTAAACGAGAATTCAAAGTAGAATACTCTCCACCTCGAGCTGGAGAGGTCCTAAGGATTTACCTCAATATTCACCTTGCCAAGCGCGTTTTAGGTTGGTCTCCAAATGTAAATTTAGAAGACGGCATCTGTCAAACATGGAAATGGTTTAAAGATCGCGACTCGTGATTAGTGATCCGGGATTCGTGGTTCGTGATTCGATACACGTTACACGAACCTCTTGCCACGAGTCACTCTTTTTGCGATGGATTTTTCACAGCTCACCCGAATAAGTAGTGGTTTTACCCAATCGAGAATTCTTCAGGTTGCGGTTAAGCTTGGTGTATTTGATGTAATCAAAAGCAAGGGGAGCTCTTCGCTAGAAATTTCCAAAGCGATTTCTACAAACCATAGGGCAACTGAACTTCTACTCAATGCCCTAGTGGCACTTAAATTCTTGCGTAAAAAAGGTGTAATGTTTTTTAATATAACAACTTCTCTTAAATACCTTACAAAAACATCACCTAAATACTTTGGCGGAATGATCCTTTTTGAAGAAGGACTATGGAATACGTGGGCAAACCTAGAGGAATCTATTCGCACTGGAAAATCTTCACGACCTACAGATATGTTTCAGAAAAGTGAAGAAGAGACGGAAAGATTCATTATGGCTATGCACTCACTTGTAAGTGCAAGGGGTGATGCTGAGATTCTGAGCGATTTACTTGATTTTAGCTGGGCTCAAACGATGATTGATATTGGTTCTGGTCCAGGAACATATCCGATAAAATTTTTACAAAAATACCCTCATCTCAAAATCACGATCCTAGACCTTCCTGGGACACTCAAAGTAACAAAGAAGGTTTTAAAAAAGGAGGGAATGAGTGGTATGATTAAGCTTTTAGAGTGTGATTACAACTCGGATGAAATCCCCAAAGGATTTGATATAGCATTTCTTTCAAACATCATTCACAGTGAGAATGAAGAAACTAATAAGAAACTATTTGATAAAATATATGAAGCATTAAATCGTGGTGGAGAAATAATAATTAAGGACCATATTCTTGATCACACCCTGACGAGTCCTGCGGTTGGGGCTATATTTTCAATTCAAATGCTCCTTGCAACTAAGGGACGAGATTATTCATTCCGAGAAGTAAGAGGCTGGCTAGTGAATGCGGGATTCAAGAAAGTCAAATGGATAAGATTAGAACCTCCACTTACATCGTCTCTTGTAATAGGATGGAAATAATCAATTACTACAGCTCAGTTTACAATTCCTGGAATAGCAAAGAATGACCCAACTCTTCATTAGGTTAATGTCATTTAGGGTTAATTGATAATCAGACTTTGTCTGGGTATAATTTATTTTTTTGGAGGTTTAACATGAAGCATAGATATGAAATTTCTTATGACGTTAGAGTAATTGAGAGAGACATTCGCGGAGGAACTATCACGAAAAAGGACTATGAGGAGCATTTAAATAAACTTGCCGACATATCTGAGAAGGGTTGTCCACTTGTAATTGATGAAGAAACAAATCAATCATCAGAAATAACAAACAGTGAATCGGGAGAAAATCGATGAAATGGGACTATAGAGTTATTACTGTAGATGAGCTTTTCCCTGAACACGATGATCACGATATAGCTGTGTCAAAGCAGGCAGCAACGAATAGAAGAGCTAAAATAGGAATGGGCTTTGAGCAGAACTTAAACAAACTTGGTGACGATGGGTGGGAGCTTGTAAACATAGTTGGTGAATTTGGGATTTTTAAAAAGCCGAGGTAAGAAAAGGGATATTATCATAGATTTCTCTCAAATAGTGATAGGGGCAAAGAATAACGACTGAATCTATATCTAGGATTTGTAACTGTTGGCGGTTGACGAACAAGAATGTGTTAAATTTATACATGAAAATTTAGCATGCAGAATTAATTCTCATTACATTCCGTGACAAGCATTTTGCATTCCAAACTGAATTATCTAAAGGCGATAATATGAATCTCATTTGTCTGAGATCAAAGGTTAATAATATCTCTTATCTTTTTTTATTGTTTCTTGTGCTTACTTTACCTAATTCCGCACTTCCAGTAATAGTATCAGTAGAGCGCATAGAACCATTATCTGGTAAAACCATTACTTCAGCTAGAACTATTGCACTATCAAATGCTCTCAAGACTGCAGTTGAAAACGCTGCAAAAGAGATTAACCCTACTTTAGACGCTAAGTCACTAGGGAAATTAATAAACGAAAACCCTATTTCATACATAAAGTCTTACAGGATTCTTGATGAAAATCGTATTGGAGATGACTATAGAATCACACTCGAAGCTAATGTGGATTCTGAGATGCTTAAAGACAAAATCAAAGGTTTGAAGGTCAATAATGTTAAATCTACCGGAAAGCCTTCGATATCAATAGTAGTTTTAAAAATCCCAGAGAGTGACCCGATTATAAAGACCTTACCTCTCTCAGAAATAAAGAGTGAGATTACAAGAGTACTTCAAGGTGGAGGTTATAAGGTTCAGGAATCCATGGGAGATATTAGACTAGAAACTTATGTGAGTGTAAAGACTAGTGAAAGCAAAGTAGGTAGAAGCATGTATTATGCCCTTGTAAACGTATTAATAAAAGTAAAAGATAAAAACGAAAAGGTATTAAACGAGGTAAGTGATAGCTTATATTTGAACGGTACCGACCTAACTCAACTCAGCCTTGAGGCAATAAAACAGGCTGGAGCAAAGGCAGCAGATAAGGTTAAATTGGAGTTTGATAAAAAATGGAATATTGGTCAACGGCTTAAAAGTAAAACAATAGAAATAACATTTGTTGGATTTAGTAACTACAAACAATACGAACTACTAGACACACTTTTAGCGAACTCGACACCAGGGATTGATAATATAACAAAGAGGATTTTTAGAAATGGTGGAGTCTCCTTTTTGGTGCTCTCAAGTATAAATCAACAAGAACTGACTAAAACCCTTCAGAGCTTAAATCTTCCTGGATTTTCACTAAGGTTTGAAAATGCCTCATTAGGCAGCATTCAATTTAGCTTAGTTGCAAAAGCAGAGTAGTAATACCAGTGTGTAGCGATAGTCGGTGTTTTCCAACACTGTTATTATCTGGGACAAGAACCTCACCCTTTCCTAACAGTTAAATCCGCAATTAGCATTCCGCATTTCTTATATCTCTACTCCCACTCAATTGTGCTTGGGGGTTTTGTTGAGATGTCGTAAACAACACGATTAATTCCCTTTACTTCGTTTATAATCCGTGCTGAAATTTTTTCAAGTATTTCATAAGGAATCCGAGCCCAATTGGCAGTCATACCATCAAGGCTTGTCACAGCCCTAAGGGCAATAACATTTTCATATGTTCTTTCATCTCCCATAACACCTACGGTTTTTACAGGGAGTAGTAAACAGAACGCCTGCCAAATGTCATTATAAATTCCCACCCTTTTTATCTCTTCTATGAAAATAGCATCAGCGTACCTCAACTTCTCAAGCTTTTCTTCTGTTACTTCTCCCATGATTCTTATTGCAAGCCCAGGTCCAGGGAATGGATGGCGGTCGAGGATTTCCGAAGGAAGCCCGAGCTCCCGCCCTACAGCTCTTACTTCGTCTTTAAATAGCTCTCTCAAGGGTTCGATTAGTTTCAGGTTCATCCTCTCAGGAAGTCCCCCCACATTATGATGGGTTTTAATCTTTGCTGAGGGGCCCTTTACGCTAACGCTTTCTATAACATCAGGATAAAGCGTTCCCTGAGCAAGAAACTCCGCTCCTTCTATCTTTGAGGCTTCGTCCTCAAATACCCTAATAAATTCCTCCCCAATTATTTTTCTCTTCACTTCAGGTTCTTCTATTCCTCGGAGTTTATCAAGAAATCTTCTTTTAGCATTTACATGAGTTAAATTGAGTCCCAAGTCTTTAAAAGTTTCAACTACCTGTTTTGCTTCGTTGAGTCTCAGAAGCCCTGTATCAACAAATATGCAATGGAGCTTATCCCATATAGCACGCTGGACAATTAATGCAGTAACCGCAGAGTCCACTCCCCCTGAGAGCGCACAGACTACATGAGAATTTCCTGCCTTCTGTCTAATGTGCTTTATGGCGGTTTCAGCAAATGATTTCGCCGTCCATGAACCTTGGCACTTGGAAATCTTAAAAACAAAATTCGAGAGTATCTCATTACCAAGCTCTGTATGAATAACCTCTGGATGAAACTGAGTGCCGAAGATTCTGCCCCCTATATGCTTCATCGCCGCTACAGGCGAGTTCTCAGTCATTGCTATAGAAACAAAACCCTTTGGGAGCTCGAGCACACGGTCGCCATGAGACATCCAGACCCTAGTCTTTAGGGGAATATTCGAGAAAATATCTGAGCCATCGGTGATTTCAATTTCCGCAGGTCCGAATTCACGCCTCGTTGAGCGCTCTACCTTTCCGCCTAGAAGATGAGCTATGAGCTGCATCCCATAGCATATTCCTAGGATCGGAAACCCAAGGTTAAATACGCCGGGATCAAGTGACGGTGAGCCTTTATCCCATACACTTGCGGGGCCACCTGAAAGAATAATCGCCCTTGGTTGAGTTTCCTTTATTCGTTCTATCGGTTCGTTAAACGGTTTAATCTCAGAATAAACACCAAGCTCACGTACCCTTCGTGCAATAAGCTGGGTGTATTGAGAACCAAAATCAAGAACTAAAACGGTTTCACGCATTTTAAATCTTTGAAACGTTTAGTTGATAAATAATATCATTTTCATTTTGAAAGATTGCATTGATAGTATTCATAATATTATCCCGCCAGCAAGCCTGTCCCGATCTCAGCTGAGGGAACTGGCGGTCTACCCTAATATTATGGGTAGCCAATGAGTCTTGCTCGTTGGCTTAAACAGAGGACAACCTTAATCCAAAATTGTGATATGAAATTGATATCAGTTTAGTAATATACTGAATAATAAAATCAATTAGACAGGTAGATAAACGATATTTAAGCTAACTAGGGACTCTATTCAATCCTATAGTTAGGTGCCTCTTTAGTGATTATTACGTCATGTACGTGGCTTTCACGAAGCCCAGCTAGGGTAACCTTTATAAATCTAGCCTTCTTTCTAAGCTCTTCGACATTTCTGGACCCTGTATATCCCATCCCAGCCTTTAATCCACCGACAAGTTGGTAAATTATCCCTGCAATCGAGCCTCTATACGGAACTCTACCCTCTATCCCCTCAGGAACGAGTTTCGACTCTATCATATCATCGTTCGACTGAGGCTCACGAACGTCCTGTGCATACCTATCACGACTTCCCTTCTTCATTGCCTCAATAGAGCCCATTCCGCGATAGACCTTATATGTTCTCCCTTGGTATAGAACTACTTCTCCAGGGGCTTCATCTGCCCCTGCAAAGAGATTTCCTATCATAACCGAGTAAGCCCCTGTAGCAAGGGCCTTAGTTATGTCACCTGAATACTTTATCCCACCGTCCGCAATTACAGGAACACCATATCTTTGTGCTACTCGTGCTACATCTCCAATAGCAGTAATCTGCGGGACTCCAACCCCAGCAATAACCCGAGTTGTGCATATTGATCCAGGGCCAACTCCAACCTTTATCGCATCAGCCCCTGCCTTTACCAAAGCTTCTGCTCCATCAGCAGTTCCAACGTTCCCTACTACTAAGTTTACTTTACGGAAATTGGATTTCGTCGAAGCCACTGCATCAATTACCCTCTTTGAATGTGCGTGCGCAGTGTCAATCACTATGACATCACACCCAGCTTTAAGTAGAGTCTCAATAGTTGATTCTCTTTCAGGCCCGACGCCAACTGCGGCTCCACACCTTAAGCGTCCCATTTCATCTTTACAAGCATTTGGGTGCTTCTCTATTTTTTCTATGTCCTTCATCGTTATTAGCCCGCGTAGCCTGAACTCAGAGTCCACTACTGGGAGTTTTTCAATCTTATATTTGTGAAGAAGCTCTTTTGCATCTGTCAGTGTTATTCCCTCAGTGACAGTTATGAGCTTTTCTTTTGGAGTCATTAATTTATCAACCCTGAAATCTAGGTTCTTCTCGAATCTGAGGTCTCTATAGGTAATTATTCCAAAAAGCCTTCCATCCTCCTCAGTAACCGGGAGTCCAGTTATATTGTGTTTTAGCATGATATCGAGCGCTTCTTGAACCCTTTGTGAAGGATGAACGGTCATAGGGTTTATTATCATTCCGCTTTCATGCTTTTTTACCTTTTCCACTTCTGCAACTTGTTCAGCTAAAGTTAGGTTCCTATGAATGACCCCAATACCGCCTTCTTGAGCCATAGCTATTGCAGTTTTTGACTCAGTAACTGTATCCATGGCTGCACTAATAATTGGAATATGTAGCTTAATTTCTGGGGTCAAATAAGTAGAAACATCTACTTCAGTAGGTAGAACACCGGAATAATCTGGCAATAATAGAACATCATCAAAGGTTAGAAATTCCTCCATCTTATTTTCGAGCATAGAAGCCTACCTTCTTGACTTTCTAACCTTAACCCTTTTTCTCTGTATCCTTCTCCCATTACGGCGCATTGTTGTTTTTTGAGGTTTTAACGCCCGCTTTGGAGAGGCAAGATTTGATGGGGTTCTTACAACCTCTATTACCTTCTTTCTCATCTCGGGAACTGTAACCCCGAGCTCAACCACGATCTCCTGCTCCTTATCACCTATGTTCACAAAAACAGGAAGCACTCCAACATAAGTTTTTGTATCAATCCTCTCAAAACCAAGCGCTTTTAGAAGCTTCTTAGGTAAAATCGGAAATTGTAATGTTGCTACATCTGCCGTTTCTTCCGGAAGCAACCCATCCTGACTAACACTTATTTTGAATCGCGTAGATTTCATGCCGCGTTGTCCCCCCCTGTTAATAAAATACACTTATCCTTATATCTAAAAGCCAGGCATTAGTAACACGGTAAATCCTTTTCAGCTTAATCTCAACCCTCTTATTGTTGTTTAGACTTCCTAAAAGGAAAATAGGGGAGATCTCTTTACCCTCGCTTACCCGGTCTTTATTAATGAAGTATTTTACTTAATTTATATAAAATAGCAAGCATTCTGTAAAAAAGACTGTTTAAACTGCTTCCTAGATCCGCATTCACTATATTATCCACAATATATTGTTATATATTATCTATATACCACAATTAGTTTATAATTAAAAGGCTGAGATTGCCGTTGCGATATAATTAGAAATTTATTTAGATTATTAATCATATTAGAATTTTCAAAATTAAGAGAACAAAAGTTTCTAGCAAAAACTCTAAAATGTGCAACTTATTTTTACTTAGATTGGTAAAACCATCGAAAGTTTCCTATTTTTTTATAACACATAAGAATATTTTGGAAAATTCATTCAGTTTCCACGCGTTTTAAAAAAGCATGATCTATACTCGTGTTCAATTCAAACCCGATCAAGATTGCAGGTGGAATTATGCTTCTACCTATTACTTCAACGTCTTTTTCTAGCCCATTAATCGGAACATATGGAATAAGAGTCAGCAAGAAAATAAGGGCTGGGAATAAGGCTAAAAAAAAGTGATAAGCCATAGCTGCAGAACGGATCCAGATATTATCCTTTTTCAACTCATTTATAAAAAACATAATTACCTCAAGTAGAGAGATCCCTCTAAATCCGGGAGGCTTAACCGTAGCAAGTAACTTAACAATTTTCTGATAAAGTTCTGAGATTAACAATAAGTGATGGAAGTCAAGTTTGCTCATTCTGATTTGAGTGAAATCATTTATAGTTTAATCATTAAGTTTAACAGTTTTAACCCTTGACCATAGCGTCATGCATTAATTGAAATTATTTAGTTGATTATTGTAAGAAGGTGCAAATTAAAAGTTAGTAAAAGGAAATATCTCTGTTAGAAAGGGTACCTAGACATATATATTAACGTTATTGATACATCAAAAAATATTTCTAAAGAAATTTTTACTTGGGAACTTTACAATTAATACATAAGGGAGGTACTATTCCAGATCAGCTTTCTCAAAACCCACAATATCAATCTTATATTTTAAGCCCAGCACCTTGCCCTTCGATGGGAATACAATAAAGAATGGCAGAGTTTCGTCAGGATTAATGTCATAATTAAGTCCTGCGAGTTTGCTAGGGTAGTTGAAATTTATATCGCCATTTTTTCTCTGAAGTTTATTCAGTATATATTCAGATGGAAGGGTTTTTAGCTCAGTGTCGCTAAATGTGTTGCCAGCATAAACAACCTGTTCATAAAGCTTCTTCCCACCACTTAAAAATTCGCCCTTTATCCTTATATAACTAACATCATATTTAGATTTATTCTCAATGTTTCCAGAGACAACGTAAATGAATCCGTTTCTGGTACTTACCCACCTGCCCGAATCCTGAGACACGACTACGCTGTCCTCTATCCGCTCGAAAATCCTGATTGGAAGCTTAGATAAATAAAAGGTAGTTAACCTATCAGCTTTGTCTTTGGGAATTAATTCCAAAGTTATCATAATCCAAACTGATGCGGAGAAGATAATAAATAAAATAAAAAGAGAAACAAAGAATGTAATAATCTTCTTTGATAAGCTTATCTTTGAACCACGTTCCCTAGGCCTTTCTACAGGCTTATATGAAGCATACGCCCTTGAGCTACCTTTTTGAGTTATTAACAGCTTTTCTTTATCAACTACAAGCTTATCTTGTTTTGGTTTTAGTGTAGCAACATGACTTAACTCACTTTCTTGACTTAGATCATCACCTTTTTGTTGTGTATTATCTTCCTCTGTCACTTCATCAAACAGCTTTGGGGGATCTAATAGACTATCTATGGGTTCTTTATCAATAAGTATATTTTCCCACTTAAATCCCGAATACTCTGCTTTATTACTAATCCCGCTCTTATCCTCTGTTCCTCTAGTATCAGGGGTTTCTATATTAAATTTATCCTCTTGTTTTCCGATATTTAATGTGTTCCAGTTGAACTCATCTCCCGTAGCTGCTGGTTTCTTCGACTCATTCCTTAATTCTTCACTTATTAAAGAATTCTCTTTCTGGCCTTCCTTTTTCAATTGCGTATTAGCCTCTTACTCCTTGAGTAGAATGTTCGCCATTTAGTATAATGTTCGGATTGAAATAAAAATCCATACCATTCTAACATTTCGGTATTTTCTACATCAATTCTTAACTCCAATGCCCCAAGAAACTTGGATCATCTGCCTTATTTATGATTAATATTAATCAAATTAGCTCATTGGTTTATATAAAACGATTTTCTCGCCTTGAAAACGCTACTGCTGATCACGCCTATCTTTATAATATAATCGCCACTTATTCTTAGATGAAGTTCGCAACAAATAATAATTAAAAGAGACTTTTTCTATGTTTTCAATAATAGGTAAAAACCACATCAAAAAAAATTAATCATCAAGATAAAACATTAGTTTTTAGTTCTCAGTTTGAAAAAACAGAGCGTTAATTATTTTCCAGCACCTATAACTTGAGATTTACATGAATCGCATTCACAGCCAACCATCCACCCAAAGATCCTAGATTCTTTGCTGCAGTTTGGACAACTTATCCTAACTAGATGACCTTCACGTCCCCTTGTTGCAGAAATGATGTTCCATTTACGAACAGGTGACCCTGGACATTCCCAACATATCCTTGTTACAGTCATATAGCTCCTCCTTTTTAAGCCGATGAATTATACAATGTTAAATTATATTTCATTTTTAAAATATTGCAATTCAATTTATGGATTGTCAATGAGGGGGGTGAAGTTATTGACTTCAGGGGGCTATTCTTCTATCATGTAAGTAAGAGGGCGGAGCTGTATTAAAAATCAGAAACTTCCTTCTCTAAGCAACCTAGAATATTTAAGATTCCAATGAAACCCTTAATAGAAATACCTAAAAAGGTAGTGATAACAGGTGCAGGACCCGCAGGTTTAACGGCGGCTTATGAACTTTGTAAGGCCGGAATTGAGTCTGTGGTGCTTGAAAAGGATAACATAGTTGGTGGGTTAGCTAGGACGGTGAATTATAATGGTTACTATTTTGACATGGGAGGACACCGCTTTTTTACCAAGGTTAAGGTTGTAGAAGATATGTGGCATACGGTGTTGGGTGAAAATTTTCTTAGACGCAGTCG
>LDXN01000036.1 GCA_001443445.1 Candidatus Dadabacteria bacterium CSP1-2
CCTTCTCTTGACCTTCACCTCTATAGGTAACCCTAAATCCTCCCTGTCCCTCCTTTATAAAAGGAGGGGAAAAAATACCCCTTTGTAAAGGGGGATTGAGGGGGATTTTAAGTTAAAGTGCACCTTATAAATCTAAACTGTG
Organism: Candidatus Dadabacteria bacterium CSP1-2; assembly: GCA_001443445.1. Lineage (GTDB taxonomy): Bacteria > Desulfobacterota_D > UBA1144 > Nemesobacterales > CSP1-2 > CSP1-2. Next base: position 143 of record LDXN01000036.1, read on the forward strand.
GAGAATCTGAAATTCACGATTTAAGACTTGGCCCAAATTTTTGCTCTTTTTAGGATTTCTGTATCAGGATTTGGGAGACATCTGATTGATACACAAACCCTTCAAATTTGTTACTTCGATTCCAATATTTTTTATCCACTTTCACTTTTTCTAGTCTTTCATCCTTGATCCAATTTAAAAATACAGAAGGTTTTGAAATGTTAAGTATTCATGTACCTGTCTAAGATATTGTATAGAACCTATGATTAAAACAGTTGTAAATCCTTTTTCTTTAGATTCCTTAATTTCTTCCTTTTCAATTTTACAAATTTCATTACTTATATACCTACCAAAATAATTGCTGGATTTCGATTTTTTATTCTGAATTGTTGTTCTTATTAGTTTTATTTTAGGATATTTTTCACTATCGGACTTTTTAAGGGGAGGGAAATAATTAAATGGTTTATCTATTCTTTCGCTTAACTTGCTACATGATTTTGCTGTTTCAACAACGTCATTAAACGCATTAACTATGACCTCTGTACAACGAGTACAGTAAGGAAGTTCAAACTTTTCATAATCTTCATCATAAAATAAATCTCTAATATGTTTAGGATCAGAATTCCTGAGATATAAATATAAAGCTTGATCATCATCCCCAGTAATTAAAATTGGACTTTTTTGTGAAATGAGTTTTAATAAAGATACTTCTAATAGATTGAAGTCTTGATACTCATCTACTATCACCAACTTGTAAGATTTTTGATTATTATCATTAAACAAACATCGATGTACACGAAATACAGAGTCGTCGTAACCAACAGTATCATAGTAATCGGCTCTCTCTATAAAAAATTGAACATCTTCTCCAATATTCAAAGTGCGCATTAACTTAATGAATTGCGGGGATTCAGTTTCATTAAAAATTTCCCAATCCGATTTAATAACCTCAATAATTTTTGGGAAATATATGAAATCTCCACTAAGGCTTATACGATAATTTGCATTTACTGTGTAGAACATAATGGCAATAACCATGAAAGGTAAAAACCTCAGCTAAACCTGATAAATCCTTTTCAAGATCAGATTTTAGGTTATTAATGAAAGTTAGAACCAAGCATTTATTTTTATTGATACCTAGACTAGATATTATGCTTTTAAATGAAGTAGTTTTTCCAGTTCCAGGACCTGCAATTATGAGTTTTTTATCTGAATCAGACTCAATGATTTTTTGTGTATGTAAATTTAATTCTTCCCAAAATTCTTTATCTTTATTCATGCAATTTCGTAATAGGTGATCCTATAAAATTAATCAAGAAATTACGTGAATTATTATTCAATAATATTAGAGAAATAGGGTGATGGCTTGAAATATAAAATATTGTCAATCCAAAATTGAAAAGGAATTTGACTCCAGGCACAAATGATAAGAATGACACATAACCTAAAAATGGATAAAACAAACTCTTTACTAAGCTCCGTGATCTCTGTGGCAAACTAGGTTAAATATCCAAATTTCTCACGTTTAGGGCGTTTTTCTCTATAAATTCCTTTCTAGGCTCGACCTTATCACCCATTAGAATTGTGAAGATTTCATCAGCCTGAACCGCATCTTCAACCCTTACCTGTTTGAGCACACGGGTTTCAGGGTTCATCGTAGTTTCCCATAGCTGTTCGGGATTCATTTCACCAAGCCCTTTATACCTCTGGATAAACATTCCCTTCTTTCCGCGAGCGAGAATATATTCCGTAACCTCTTTTAGGCTTCCTAGCTTAGTTTCACTGCTTTGCTTCTCTCTATGACCATCCTCCTCAGACTGAGAACCCGATACTAAAACGAAATAAGGCGGATCCCCGACCTGTTTAATGGTGTCACGGAGGTTTTTAAGCTCGGCGAAATCGGGCGAGTTTAGAAAATCAAAGTCAATTAGTGTGTTTCTATTTCTTCCGTTTTCTTTAAAATGATAGATAACCCTTGAGCAGTTATGCTCTTCATCTTCTTCCAAATCCCAATCAAGCGCTGAAATATCAGTATAACGTTTTTCAATCCACTTTTTAATCCCCTTTAAATTCTCATCGAGTTCTGACTCGCTTCCAATCTTTAGATGACTCTTTCTAAAGCTATCGCGACTGGCAAATGCATCAACAATTCTAGTATCCCTTCCCCACATCTTAAGCCTCTCGAGAATTTTGCCATATGATATAGATTTTTTTATAATATCAAGAAGCCTATCGCCCTTAATTTCTTTATATTCCCCATCTCTACTTACTTTCAGAATAACCCCCTCAATGCCGATGTGAAGGAGATGATTCTCAAACTCGTGATCATCCTTAAGATACTTTTCCTCTTTACCGCGTTTAATCCTGTAAAGCGGAGGTTGCGCCACGTAGAGGTATCCCCTTTCAATAATCTCTGGTACCTGCCTATAAAAGAATGTGAGAAGTAGTGTCCTAATATGTGAGCCGTCAACATCAGCGTCACTCATAAGGATTACTCTATGATAACGGAGTTTCGAGATATCAAAATCATCGCTTCCGATACCAGTTCCAAGGGCAGTAATCATAGTCCTTATTTCTTCATTGCTAAGCATCTTATCAAACCTTGCTTTTTCAACGTTTAGAATCTTCCCACGAAGCGGGAGAACAGCCTGATTTAATCTTGCCCTTGCTTGTTTAGCTGAGCCTCCTGCAGACTCTCCCTCAACAATAAAAAGCTCTGAGTACTGTGGGTCACGTTCCTGGCAATCGGCAAGCTTTCCTGGGAGTGAACCCGACTCGAGCGCACTCTTTCTTCTTGTAAGCTCACGGGCCTTTCTTGCTGCCTCTCTTGCCCTTGCGGCATCTACGGTCTTTTCAATGATTTTTCTAGCAACTGAAGGGTTCTCTTCGAAAAAGGTCCCAAGCTTTTCGTTAAGAAGCGTCTCTACAATTCCTTTAACCTCTGTATTTCCAAGCTTAGTCTTTGTCTGTCCTTCAAATTTAGGATTCGGAAGCTTTACGTTTATAACCGATGTAAGACCCTCTCTTGTGTCTTCTCCACTTAATACGACCTTTGCATTTTTAAAAAGTCCCTGGTCTTCAGCGTATTTATTTATTGTTCTTGTAAGCGCCCCCCTAAATCCAGTTAGATGCGTGCCACCCTCAACGTTATTAATGTTATTTGCATAACAGAATATAGTTTCTGTATATCCATCATGGTACTGGAGAGCAACCTCAACAACAATGTCGTCCTTCTCCCCAGAAACATAAATAGGTTTTGGATGAAGTGTGTTTCTATTCTTGTTGAGTTCATGAACAAATGCAACTATTCCCCCTTTGTAATAAAACTCCTGCTCTCTTCCGCCGCGCTCATCTAGAAGCTTTATCCTTAGACCGCTGTTTAAAAAAGCAAGCTCCCTGATTCGATGTGTAAGCGTGTCATAGTTGAATTCATTAACCTCAAAGATCTCTGGGTCTGGCTTAAATCTAATTTTCGTTCCGCTTCTTTTCGTCTTTCCTGTCTCTTTTAATTCTGAAACAGGTTCTCCCCTCTCGTATTTCTGATACCAGACCTTACCCTCTCTTCTTATCTCAAGAATCAGGTACTCGGAAAGTGCATTTACAACTGTGACCCCAACACCATGGAGACCGCCCGAAACCCTATATACCTTACCATCAAATTTTCCACCGGCATGGAGCATAGTCATAACCACTTCTGCAGCGGATTTCCCCGTCTCTTCATGGATGTCTATAGGGATACCACGACCATTGTCCTCTACCGTTACGCTACCATCTGCATGGATTGTTACACTTACCTCATCACAAAATCCTGCAAGGGCCTCATCAACGCTGTTATCGAGCACCTCAAAAACGAGGTGATGAAAACCCCTTGTGCTTGTATCACCTATATACATATCTGGGCGTTTTCTAACAGCCTCTAACCCCGGTAGGACCTTAATTGCTTCGGCTGTATAGGAATTATCTTCTTTATAATTCTTTCCTTCCGCTACTCTTTCCATTTCTAAACTAGACCACCTCCATTAATAAATTGGAAGTTAATAAATGTTACCATAAAACCCGCTAAACGTAAAGAAAATCAAGGGGTTTCGCAGGATCACAAAGAGTAGGGGCACGTTGCAACGTGACCCTACCAGGTGGCTAGGTGGCAACGAGCAAGACTCGTTGCCTACCCACAGTTGCGCTATTGATGTAATAGCTTTCAATTCAAACCTTTGGCGGTGTAATACCTATTTGCTTTTGATATTTACCCTTCTTATCGGCATAAGATACCTCGCATACTTCGTCTGCTTCAAAAAAAATAACCTGAGCTATTCCTTCATTTGCGTAAATCCTTGCTGGAAGCGGTGTTGTGTTTGAAATCTCTAGTGTTACAAACCCTTCCCATTCAGGTTCAAATGGAGTTACGTTAACTATTATCCCGCACCTTGCATAAGTGGATTTACCAACGCAAAGCGTAATAACGCTTCTAGGGATTCTGAAATACTCAACCGTTTTTGCGAGTGCAAATGAGTTTGGTGGAATGATACAAACATCGGATTTAATTGATACGAATGACTTTTCATCGAATCCCTTTGGATCAACAACGGTGTTATAAACATTAGTAAAAACCTTAAACTCATCGCTTACCCTGATGTCATAACCATAAGCTGATAAGCCATATGATATAACACCTTTTGTCATCTGTTCCTCGACGAATGGTTCAATCATCTTGTGCTTGAGCGCCATTTTTCTTATCCAATGATCGGGCTTCACACCCATTTCTTCTTTACTCCTTTCAATATGTTATAAAAATTAAAAGGGATACTACCATACTTGGGAATGTTACTCAATTCATTGCAGGTCAAATCTTGAGATATCAAAACTGAGAGCCTGTAGGCATATTCTTGTCTATGTCTGGATTTTAAATAGCCACTCTGACACAAGGCACACGCAACCGCACTTAATGAGTATAGCTTCTCTCTCTGGGCATCTTACCTTATCACCAAGCTTTGAATGGATCGGGACATATCCAGCTCTTGCGGCTTTCGGAGTAGCTTCGATATTAGAAATTTCTGCTTATTATATTCCATGGCTTGATAATCTACTTGATACAATCGCTGCACCAACTGTATTTATTGCCGGAACGGTTGTAATGGCGTCAACTATTACCGATATGAGTCCATTTCTCAAGTGGACTCTTGCTTTCATAGTTGGTGGTGGCGTTGCAGGCACTGTTCAAGGGTTTACTAGCATAACAAGAGGGCTTCTAGTGCAACAACTGGAGGTTTAGGAAATCCAGTTATTTCAACCCTTGAAGCTGGTGGATCAACAGCTCTTTCAGTTCTATCACTTACATTGCCAATAGTTGCTGGAGTCGCAGTACTCTGTGTTCTTTATTTTGCTTCGAAAAAGGTGTTTAGAAAGATATTTAAACACACTGATCTTAAAACTCAGCAAGAATGAGAATGAATTAAATCATATAGAAATCTCAATCGTAAGAATAAAAACGAACTGATCACAGACAATTGCTTTGCTACTTTATAAGGATTTTTGAATAGTGCTTACTTCCTAAGTAATTTAATGCCCATTTTTTAATAACTTCAGATGTTATAATTACTTAAAGATTGAATGCTAATCACCTTATGATTTTATAAAAATGGATGAGAAAAAGCCCACCCCTCAAGAAATAGCGGAAGAGAACAAGAAGATAAGGATGCTAAGATTTATGGTTGATTTTACAATATCCCTTATCTATCAGGGAAACTTAACAAAGGAAGAAGCGGTAGAGCACTTTCTAAAAGTAAGAGACTTTGCCCTAAGACTCTTTCCAGGAAAGGAAGAGGCATTTGAGATAATCTATGCCCCTAGATTCAAAAGAATCATTACTGAAATATATGGACTCCACTGAAAAAGAAAGCGTAACCAATCTCTATTATGAAATTCCACCTTCTCGTGAAGAAGCTGAAGCCATTCAGAAAGAGCTTCAAAAAAGGGTCATTACGCAAAATGGATTTAAAGAGATAAAAAGAGTAGCAGGGATAGACCTTGCGCCTATCCAGGGTGAAGAAAGGCTTGTATGCGGCATAATTGTTTTTTCATTCCCAGAACTCGAAGAACTGGAAAGGGTTTCGGCAAGGGTTGATGAGCAGTTCCCTTACATCCCCGGGCTCCTTGCCTTTAGAGAAGGGCCAGCAATAATCGAAGCCTTTAAAAAGGTCAAATACAAACCTGACCTGATTATGGTTGACGGCCAGGGAATAGCGCATCCACGTGGGCTTGGAATCGCAAGTCATGTTGGGGTGATTCTAGATATTCCATCAATCGGTGTAGCAAAGAAAAGGCTCTATGGTAAATACAACGAACCGCCTGACAGTGAAGGCTCATGGACTCCTCTCATAAATCCGAATAGAGGTTCCCTGAAATCCCTCCCTCCGGATGGGAATGTGGGGTCTGGAGGGGGGTTTTATCGGGCTCCTTATAGCTACCCCAGATCCCAAGGAAACACCATCGGTGCTGTAGTTAGAACCAAAAAAGGAACGAAGCCCGTTTTTGTATCAATCGGGCATAAAATAGATTTGAGAACTGCTGTAAGAATCACACGTGAATGCACTAAGGGTTATAGAATCCCTGAACCTACAAGAAAGGCAGATATTTTTGTCGCACAACAAAAAACAGTAAAATACTAAAAATTTTGCAGCCCCTAAGGCGCAAAGTCTGTGTTGAGATCAGTCGAAACTGAGCAAAGGTTTATTCGTAAGTCGTAAAGCGTGAGGCGTAAGAGGTAAAATAATCCCCTAACACCCAACGACTTACGCCTAACGATTAAGGATCGAACATGCCTGAGCGATTTTCTTGGATAATTACTGGGAAGCTTGCTGGAATGGAAAGGCCGGGTTTAGTCTCCGTGCTAGAAGAAGACTTAAAATTCCTAAAAGACACTGGGATTGACATAATTGTCAACCTTGAAGAACACTTGAGAAATTGGGATGGATTCGAAGTAAAGCATATTCCAATAAACGATTTTAAGGCCCCAAAACTGGCTGACATTGGAGAGTTCGTAAAATTTATTGACAGTAAAATCCAAGAAGGAAAACGGATTGTAGTTCACTGCTATGCTGGTATGGGAAGAACAAATATTATGCTCGCAAGCTACCTTGTATATTTAGGAATGGAACCAGATAAAGCTTTAGATATAGTAAAAGAGAAGCGACCTGATCAATCAATAAATGAAGAGCAGGAGGAAGCACTGAGAGAATACTCCTACATCGCAAACGATCGAAAAAAGATTTAATGCACAAATTTTCTAATGCTTTGAAACAGTTAATGATTCCAAAGATCTTAAAGATTAAAATTCCCTAGCATCTCTAGTCTTTTTCTGGTAAAGTTAATACAACAAAATTTATAAATGTAATTGACTACATTTATGCAGGAGGAAAATGGGTAGTAATTATTCTAAAGAAACAATAGAACAATTAAAATTTGGTCAAGGAAAAACTTTTTACGGTGACGCAACGCTAGTTATCTTAAAAGCTTTTCTTCAATCAGGAGTAAGCTACTTAGGTGGCTATCCAGGCTCGCCTACAGCAGGGCTAATTGATGCTATCTCTGATGCATACGAGCCTATATTAAAAGACATGGGCATATACTTTGACTGCTCAGGAAATGAAGCCTCTGCAGCAGCGCTCCTTTCAGCATCAATTAGCTATCCAATACGCGGTTCTGTGAACTGGAAAATCGTAGGAACTAACGTTGCATCAGATGCCCTATCGCATATTTCTTCTTCAGGCGTTACAGGTGGAGCTATGGTTATCGTCGGAGAAGACTATGGATGTGACAGTACTTGTGTTGCAGAAAGGGCGCTTCCCTTTGCGCTAAAGTCCACGATGGCTGTGATTGACCCAAGAGGAGACTTGCAGCATTTAGCAAAAATGGTTGAAGAGGGATTTAATCTCTCTGAATATACAAACATGCCGGTGATGTTTCTTTTATCTACAAGGGTCGCACACATAAGAGGAAAAATAACCTGTAAAGATAATATCCAGCCAAAGATAAGTATGCTGAGCCCCCTTAATGACTTAACTACCGACTTAAATAAAATACCCCTTCCACCATTTACGTATGAGCAGGAAAGAAATAAGTTTTCAAAAAGAATACCTGCAGCAAGGCAATTCATTGTAGAAAGAAGGCTTAACGAAATTATCGAGGGTAATGATCAGAACTTAGGAATAATCACCCATGGAACGATATTCAACTCCATGATGAGGTGTCTATATAACCTAGGTGAAGCTAATCTTTACGGTGAAAGTAGAATTCCCATACTCAATCTAAACGTGATTCATCCACTTGTTCCAGAAGAAATCGTCAATTTCTTGAGGGATAAACAGGCAGTACTAATTGTTGAAGAAGGGATGCCTAATCTAATCGAAGAGCAGATAAGAGCAATCGCTCAGAGAGCAAAGTTAGGTGTTGATATTTTTGGTAAGGACATTCTCCCTCAAGCTGGTGAATATACACCAGACCATATAATTAAGGGTATCGGCAGTTTCCTTCTTAAGAATACAACCTCTACTTATGAAAAAGAAAGAATTGAGGAAAAAAGCGAATACATAGCAAAGCATAAAGAAAAGGCGGCAAACTTTCTTAAGGAGCCTGTAACAAAGAGAAACCCCGTTTTTTGTACTGGTTGCCCTGAGAGACCAGTCTTTACTGCGATAAAAATCCTTGAAGATAAATACGGTAAATCTTACTATGCTTCGGATATTGGGTGCTATTCAATGAGTGGACTCCCACCTTTTGACCTCAGCAATTCTATAACAGGAATGGGGATTGGACTTGCATCGGCAGGAGCCCTTTCCCGAATGGCTAATAAGAGAGTAATCTCATTTATGGGAGATGGAACCTTTTGGCATAGCGGACTTACGACTAGTATTACAAATGCCGTATATAACAAGCAGGATGCGGTTCTTATTATACTTGAGAATTTCTGGACATCCATGACTGGTCATCACGAAAACCCTGCTTCAGGAAGGAACATGAGGCAGGAAGGCGTCGGTATGGATATTGAAAAGGCACTCAAGGGAGCCGGTGTTAATTGGATCAAAAAGGTAAATCCTTATGATTTACATGAATCAATGGGAGCTCTTGAGAAGGCTTACAAAGCAGATAAGGGATTGAAGGTAATAATTTCGAAAGCTGAATGCCAGCTAGAAAAAACCCGAAGAGAAAAGGTCGTAATAAAAAGAAAAATCGAATCTGGTAAGCGTATGGTTCAGCCAATACTAGGCATTGATCCTGATATTTGCACAGGAGACCACTCGTGTATAAGATACAATGGATGCCCTTCACTCACACTTAAGGAGAGTCCGACTATACTAAGGGATGATCCCATCGCAAGTATAGAGCACTCGTGTGTAGGTTGTGGATTATGCGGAGAGATAGCTCATGCCGCTGTGCTTTGCCCTTCCTTCTATAAGGTTGAGGTAATTAACAATCCTTCTCTTTTTGATAAACTAGCTAATAAGGTTAATCTTTTTTTTCTTCATCTAATCACCAAAAACGGATGGACAAACTAACACCCATACTCGGGTAACTATTCGGCCACAAATTAGCACATATGGACACTAGTGAAAATAAGCAGGATGCACGATGCAGGATATAGTGTGGTTGTAACTTTCGTTCATCATGAATCTTGCATCATGCATCTTGCATCGTTTTACCCGTTTAAATTCGTGTTTATTTGTGGTTAAATAGTTAAGATTTCGGATTGATAACGTGTAAACCAAACATGGAAAGAAGCAGTGAGTTATTAAAGATCTTAATTCCAGCTGTAGGAGGGCAAGGGGGCGGGGTACTTACAGAATGGTTGGTTCAAGCCTTTTTCCTTGAGGGTTTTGAGGTTCAGGGAATAGGACTTCCAGGACTTTCTCAGCGTGGTGGCTCAACGGTCTACTATCTTGAAGCACACCCAAAGGCTAGCTCGAATGAAAAGCAAATCATATTTTCACAATACCCAGTTCCAGGTGACGTGGATGTGATGCTAGCTCAAGAATTTTTGGAACTAGGAAGGGCGCTTGAAGAGGGATATGGATCGGATAAAACAACGATTGTTACAAGCACACACAGGATTTATTCCACCCTTGAAAAAATGCCAATAAGTAGCGGTATATATTCAGATGAAAATTTAAGGAAACTTGCGATAAACTTTTCATCTAAATTTATCGGATTCAATGCACTAGATATAGCGAAGGAAAATGGAATGGATGAACTTGGGGTAAACGCTATACTCCTTGGAGCACTAGGGGCCTCAGAAGCACTACCAATTAGCGAAGTTGCTTATCTAAAAGCAATAGAGCAGGCAGGAGTTGCAGTTGGCAGCAACATAAAAGCGTTCAGAATAGGGTGGGACCTTATAAAGTCAGGAAAGTACACAGAGCAGAAAGCAAAACCGCAACAAAAATGGGAAGAGTTTATAAAAGAAAGGGTTGAGAAGCTAGATGCAAAAATGGGTGAAGAGTATATTAAACTGATCAGTGAGATTGAGAAGGATTATCCAACGCGTCTTAGAGAAATCCTAGCAGAAGCACTTTTTAGGTTGATTGATTATCAAGATGTTTGGTACGCAAAAAAATACCTTAGAGAGCTTCAAATAATATATGACATAGATAGGGAGATGAAGGGAGGATTCAAACTCACTGAAGTATTTGCCAAAAACCTTGCCCTTTGGATGAGCTATGAGGATGGGATTCGAGTTGCCGATCTCAAGATTAGACCTGAAAGATTTAAACGAATCAAAGAAGAAATGAGACTCAGGGACGATCAAATGTTTCGTGTTACAGATTACTTGAAACCAGATGCTGAAGAGGTTTATGGACTCCTTCCAAATCTTTTAATAGCTCCAATAGTTCGATTTACTGAAACGAACCTTTTCAGAAGCTACTGGCCCGAAAGTAAGAGGCTAACTGTGGGGCAAAAACCCATTACTACTTCTTTTTCAGGATTTCTAAGGCTATGGCTTCTTACAAAACTCAAGTTTATGAGACCTTATTCATATCGGTATCACAAGGAACATTCGTTGATTAAGAAATACAAGAATAACGTAGAAAAATTCGCAAGGTTAAATTACGATCTTGGATGCATAGTAGCAAAAAGCGCTCAGATAATAAAAGGGTATGGTAGGGTAAGAAGAAAAGCTATGGATGCTTTTATTAGATTCTTAGACAATATCATTATCCCACTTGCTGAATATGAAAAAAAGTCAAGAAAAGCCTTTCATATGTCTTTGGATATTGGAGAAAAATCCCTTAAACTTATTTTAACCTCTACCGAAGAGATAAGTAAAGCTGAAAAACTTGCTCAGGATGTCATGCAAGGAAAGGCAACTTAGATATTACACCGAGCAATCTTCAAGAACCAAAATCAAAAGCCTCATATTCAGTACAGACGCATTGCAATACGTCTGTACGATATTTCATCATATTATTGGTATTATATTACCAATGAAAAGAAAAGCCCTTGAGAACAGTTTTATTGCTGATGCGATGCTTGGGACACTTACTAGGTGGCTTAGGCTCGCAGGTGTTGACGTTGAATACGATAAACAAATAGACGACGATACCCTTATAAAGCGCGCCATGTACAGTAGTCTGGTAATACTTACAAGAGATAGATCTATTGCGAAGAGAAAGGACGTTCCAGACCATCTTCTTATCTGGAGCAATCACTTACCAGAGCAGGTTCTGGAGTTTATACAAGTTTTTGAAATTGATACACTCGAGAGTGCTTTCACAAGATGTATACGCTGCAATACCCTACTTGAAGAGGTAGAAAAGGATTCTCTAGAAGGACAGATACCTCCATATGTATGGAAAACTCAGAATGAGTTTAGGCGATGTAACAACTGCAAGAGAATCTACTGGGCTGGAACACATCGAGAAAACGCAGAAAGCTTTTTGAGAAAGGTTATCGGAAATTTCAAGGAATAAGGTAAATAGCAGTTTAAATTTTTTGATTTTCTCTTTATAATTTCAGTACCAATCAGATAAAATCTGAAGCTTGACAGAATTCAATTAAATTAACGGAGGTAACTCAATGAAAGCGATAAGATATCATGAATTTGGTGGTGTTGAAGTTCTAAAATACGAAGACGTGCCTGATCCAGAAATTTCGGACAATGAGGTTTTAGTTCATGTAAAAGCCGCCTCTCTAAATCACATTGATTTACGTCTAAGGTCGGGAAAGTCTCCAAGGCCTGTCGACTTGCCACATATTGGTGGCTTGGATATTTCAGGTGATGTGGTAAAGACTGGGAAAAATGTTACTGGGGTAGCAGAAAGAACACGAGTTGTTATTGAACCTGCAGTAAGATGCGGTAAATGTCGGTTCTGTCAAAGAGGCGAGTCAAATTTATGTGTGGCTGCGAAAGTGATAGGCGTCAATCTTTATGGTGGATTTGCAGAATATGTGAAAGTTCCAGGGGCAAACGTTGTTCCGATTCCAGATAACCTTTCATACAATGATGCCTCTACCATTCCTATTTGTTCTGTAACAGCCTGGTATGGCCTTCTTGAGAGAGGAAATCTCAAACCCGGTGAAACGGTTCTTGTTCATGCAGCGGGAAGTGGCACAGGAAGTGCCGCCGTTCAAGTAGCAAAACTCTCAGGTGCGTACGTTATCGCAACTGCAGGAACTGATGAGAAACTCGCTAAAGCAAAGGAACTAGGGGCAGATGAAACTGTAAATTACAATAAAACGGATTTTGCAGAAGAGGTTAAAAAAATAACTAATAAAACCGGAGTGGATGTTATATTTGATCAGATTGGTGCATCGGTATGGGATAAAAATATTCAGTCACTTGCTCCAAGGGGAAGGTTACTTCTTGTGGGAGTTGTCGGTGGTGGTGCTGCCTCAGCAAATCTAGGGGCACTTATCATGAGAGATATCTCTGTTCTCGGAGTTACTGTATTTAATGCTGCACGAAAGGATTTATCAAGCGTTGTGAATTTAACCTCACAGGGTAAGCTTCGTCCTGTTATTGATAAAGCGTTTAGGCTAGAAGAAGCTGCTGTGGCGCAAAAGCTTCTTGAGGACAGAAATCAATTTGGTAAGGTTATTTTAAACCCCTGACGGGATTGAATTTAAGTTTACATCTTTTCTAACTTGCTAGTACATTTGCAATTCGTGGGAAGATATATTCCGCCACATCTCGTCGCGATCCTCCTCCTGTGATTATCAAATATCTGCCCTGACAAACATCTTCTGCGCACTCTTTTACTTCTTTTACAAGCTCTATAAAAAAGTCCTGCGTCAATCCAATATCGCCGTAATCTCCCTCACATGTGTCATGTCCGAGGAAATGGAAGATCATTGCTGGCATAAATTTTTTAGCTCTCGGAATGAATTCTTTTCTGACAAGATCGAGGTAATCATTATTGTTTGAACGCCAGCCAACGCCCACACAGACATTTGTTTCATCTGCATAGCTCGAATCACAAAAGCACACGTGGAGAAGGGATGAGTCATGTTTAAACATTTCCCTATCCCCGTCTCCATGATGACAGTCTGTATCAAGTAGAGATAAATTATTTACGTTAAACGTTTCTCTTAGACTATAAACTGCAGGCGCTACGCAGTTTAGATAAGTTCCACCCCATGCTTGTTTGGGTCCTGCATGATGCCCCGATGCGCTGTTGAATAGAAGTCCGTTTTTTAGCTCACCGCTAATTATTTTCTTACTTGCCGTAACACAAGCACCAACCGAGTAAAAGGCGTTTTTTCCATATGGCCTGTTCTTTAGACTTTCTATCATCTGCTCCGTATGAAATTTCAGAAGCAAATCTTCAGACACAGGTTCATGCTCAAAGAGCTTAACATTGGGTAATTTAAGTACATCTCCAAGAACTTCAGGGAAGTTGATAAACTTAGGCCCAACCACTGGCCCAGGGCTGGTTTTGAAAATATGGCTATAGAATATACCAGTCGTCATACTTACTACCTCCAGAAATATTTTTGCCTGCTAATTTAGGAGCATTCTCCCTTTTTTAATTTACTATATGTTATTTGTCAGTTTTTTAGTAAACAACAGATAAAAATAACTACAAGAAACCCTTCTGTTTGTTAAACATACCTGTTTTCATCCCCGTAGTTCTACTACGGGGATGAAAACAGGTTGCCCTTTGGGCAAGAAAGAATATAGTCCTCCGGTTTAACTGGAGGATGGGTATGAGCCCGGTAAAAAGAACTACCCATGCAGTATCTGATCTTAATTAACAAAGTATTTAGTTATAGAGAGAAATGTAGGGCTCGTTCCCCGAACGAGCTTTTAGGGCTGATGAGGGCATCAGCCCCTACTTCGGGAGGATAAAATGCAACCCGATACTTTTATTTTTAGAGGCCCTGTGGCTCTGCCACGGGGAGTTTCACTATTTAATTGACTTAAGAATTGACAAACCTACTCAAAAACCTCTTGAAAAGATCGGAGAAGCGGTGTGAAACTAAGCTCTTCAAACCCAACTCGTTTTAAAATTTCTTTGGATGTAATTCTTCCACCCTCTTTCCAGAGTTTGAGGATGAAATCACCCGCTTCTCTTGTTCTCCACCACTCTTCATCATATTTCTCCATTAGGTACAAACTTAGTTCTGTCTCGATAGCACTTGCAATTAGATAGCTTGCAGTATAAAAAAATGGAGAAACATTATTCACATAGTCTGCTTCTTTACATTCGCAAAGCACTGCCTCTTTCATTATTTGTCTATAAGACTCAGCTTTACCTTTAAAATCTTCATCACTATGAACTGATATTTCATATATCAGTTTTCCCGAAAGGTATCTTATCGACATAAGCCTCTTAAGATAGAGAAATTGTATAAAGTCACTTCCAGTATCCAATTTTAAATATCTACGCAACCATCTTGGCTGTAAAAGGAGGTGCTGAAATAGAAGGGCAAATACATCTCTTGACGAATCTTCACTTAATCTTCTAAATTCAAATTCATCCTCAGTCTCACGATACCCATAGTAGAGCGAAGTCCCAAGTTCATGTAAGAACGATTCGTAATCCTCTAAGCCGCCTATTGGATAAATCACAAGCATTATCTTTTGCGGTACCTCAATCGGAAACGTAACGGGGCTTGAGTTTTTCCCTTTTCTTTTTTCTAAATCAAGCCTTATATTTTCTCCAACTTCTATTCCCATTTCATCGAGACACCTTCTCGCTATGGCTAATAAATCCCTTTTTGGAAAGTTTGCTTTAAGCTCAAAGGAGTTGAAGAGAAAATCGAGGTCATGCTTCTTGGCATCCTGGAGTTTAAGCTCCATTCGTTTTAAGAGAAACCATTTTAGTAAATCGCGGTAAATGTACTCAGTATCCTTGAGAAATAGTCTAGCATTTGTTTCGAGTTGACTTAGGTTTAACCCTTCAATTTCATCACAAAGGTTTGTGTATAAAAACCCGAGCTCCGATGACGTTTTGTGCGTAGTATATAACGCTTCAAGAAAAAGTGGGTTGAGTTTTAAAGCTATCCCACATCTTTTTTCATCTATCTCTTCTCTTATCTTTCTTCTTGGTTCTCTCTTTATTTCTGCTGAGGCTGATCTATAAGAAATTCTTCTAGAGCCGAGCGGAATTTCAGCTCTCGTCTCAATTGTTAGAATCTTATCTTTCAGAGTTGACGTTTCTGTTTCTATAATGGATTTTGCTAAGAAACCACGAAGGAGTTTAAGCCCCTTTTCTTTATCATGATCCTTTGCCGATACACCTCGATGAGAAAAGAAAACATTTGGGTCTAAAAGATCTGGATAAGATTTGTAAATCGAGCTTATATTACTTTCCTTTTTTAATCCGGCTAAATTTCGATAAAACTCCTCGTTTAATTCCCTGAGAAATCTCTCACCATTTTGCCGAATTTCTTGAATTGTATCCATATTCATAGACAGTTTTAATATATCTTATACATTTTTCATTTTGAAACATTAAATAAGCTATAATATATGTTTTTGATAAAAAGACCTAACTATTTTGTCTTTGCTGGGAACATGTAGGGGCACGCTGCGTCGCGTCCCTACTATCCAGAGGGAGGTAGTTAGAGAACCGCCTACTTGCTAGTGGGCGGTTCTAGATTGCCTAATTCCCTCTACCATCCGTATTGAGTTTGTTGACTAGTGGATTGTCATTCCCGCATGTTTTAAGCGGGAATCCAAATCCTTTCAGAACACCCACGCTATTGAGAAATGCTTTCAATAGGTTTAATGATCCTTACTGGAGGCTTGATGAAAAAGGATAAAATAGCACCTGCATAGCAGAAAAATATGCTAAGAAGAAATGGGTAGAAATAACTACCTGTTATGTCGTGAATGTATCCGGCGAGAAGTGGTCCTCCTATGGCAGCTACACAATAAGAAGTTCCAAAGAAACCGTAGATCGTACCCATTGCACTTAGTCCAAAAAACTTTCCAAGAAGCGTAGGGAAAATTGGAACGAGCCCGCTGTAGAAAAATCCAAATAGGACGCCAAAAAGGTAAAAAGCCCATACTTCCCTAACACCTAGTAGAAGAAACAATGAACTTCCCTGAAGAAAAAAACATAGAATAAGAACCTTCTTGGTTTCTAAAACCTCTGTAAGAAGTCCAGAAAGAGCTACTCTTCCTAGTATGCTGCCTATTCCGATAGCTGAGAGCGCACCAGAGGCTACAAGAGCGGGAATTCCTAAATCTACCGCAAAGCTAAAAGTATGAATCACAACTACTAAAAAGGTAGTAAACCCCAAAAAATACATCGAGTACATTAGCCAAAAAACTGGAGTAGCTATAGCCTCAAGTGCTTTCCAATCGTTATTATTGTTTTTTAGTCCATCCCAAGTGACCTGAACTGTACTCGTAGATAGTTCTTCCTCCTCACCATAAGGCTTTAGATTCTTCTCCTGAGGGTATCCCCTTAATGCTAAAGCCGAGAGAGTAGAAAGTGTAAGAAGTCCAGCCAGAGCAAAGAATGCGTTTCTTAGTCCGAACGAAGAAATAAGCCATGCGGTAAGCGGACTTGCAATTAGACCACTTAGTGGAATTCCAGTTGTGATAATTCCTATTACAAGCGCTCTTTTCTTTATAAACCATCTACTAACTACTGCAACACATGTAATATATAGAACCCCGTCTCCAAGACCGATTAGAAATCCATAAGAAACATATAACTCCCATCCCTTGTCTGCAATTCCAGAGAGAAGCATGCCAATAGCCGTGATAATTCCACCTGAAATAATCACTGCCCTTGGGTCGTACTTGTCTACAAGTCGCCCAGCGAGGGTTAGAGAAAAGGCAAGTATCACTGATCTAAAAGAAAAAATAGAAGAACCTATTGCACGAGAAAAACCGAATTCTTCATTTAAGTAAGGAAGAAACACGCCAAATGAGTAGAGAAGAAGGCCATCCATGATGATTAAAACAAGAGACGCTGCCACGATGTACCAGCCATAGAAAATCTTCTTTCTAGTCATTTATTCTCCTAGACTTAAGAATAAAGTTAAGCCAACACAAATATGTTGCTCTGCAATAAAGCTATTTTCTGAATTGGAATTTAGGGGAATAATCATACCTGAAAATATCGAAGAAACGGGGACACGATAAACACTTTGTATCAATGCCGGCAGACCTGATAGCAAACGATCTTACGTTGAGTATTTTCACGAATGAAATAAAGTTGCTTGATCTGCCAGTATCCTAACATATCTGAATGAATAACCCTGCAGCAAGCTGCAGGGTGTCAGCACATAAAAGGGCGGTGTCTTTGGTCATTGCGAGGAACCCTTCGACATAGCTCAGGGTAAACTCCGTGACGAAGCAATTTGACACGAATTGTCATTCCGAACCCTGTCCTGAGCCTAGTCGAAGGAGCAGTGAGGAATCTCAAACGATCGCTTCCCCTTCGCTTCGCTCTGGGCTTCGGCTCACTCGCTCGCGATGACAGTGGAAACCCTGTAAATAGCTACGTGGGTTTATCAAGTTAAAAATATTAAAGCTTGCCAATCTTACAGTAATGTTAAAAGATATTTGTTCAAGAGTAGAAAATAAAAACTATCTTTTCTTTATTATGATCTAGTGGTATTTTTGAACATGATTAAATCAGGATTTCACTATCTATAAAAATTCTTTAGGAGGTATTAACACAATGAAATACATGGCGTTTGTTTTAGTAATCCCACTTTTAATTATATGGGGTGTTTTAAATGCATATGCAGAACCCAACAAGGCTAAGGCAGAGCTTAATAATTCGAAGGGAGAAAATATTGGCATAGCAACACTAGTTGAAGGAACAGATGGTGTGTTGATAACAATTAATGTGTGGAATCTCCCACCGGGTCTTCATGGGTTTCATATACATGAAGTTGGAAAATGTGAGCCACCTGATTTTAAGTCCGCAGGTGGACATTTTAATCCATACGGAAGAAAGCACGGGCTTAAAAATCCAGAAGGGCCACACAGCGGAGATTCGCCCAACCTGCTAGTAGTACCCGATGGTACAGCTACTCAAGTTATACTCTTTCCCTTTGTGACCTTAGGAGATGGCACCAATTCTCTACTTCATCCTGGTGGTACATCCTTAATGATTCACGCTACGACTGATGACCAGATAACAGATCCTAGTGGAAATTCAGGTGTTCGTATCGCATGCGGTGTTATATCCAAATACTAAAAAACCTTGACATTGAAAATTGCATATATTATAAAGGAGATAATAACTGGATCGTTTTACAAGGATATTGCAGTGCGGTCAGATTCTGAAAACAAAGTGAGCAATGTTAGAATACGTTAATTTCTTTGAATTATCGCTCGCTGAGATCCAGTTCTACCTTTACCAAAGCATCAACAAACTGGAGGTGTGATATGGTTCAGATAGATGTCCCTATAGCATTTGCAATTGGAACCATTTTTGCTGATGCCGCTCACAAACAGTTACAAACGGGCAGACCAGAGTACTATTATCACACTTTCTCAAAAAACATTATCTTTCAAATATTTTTCTTTAGTTGGATACCAGCATATTTCCTTCTCAACTACTTTGGTTGGGAAACTACACATATGTGGTGGTATGAGGATTCTGTCACGGCATATCCATACTACGTTCCTATCTTCATAATTATTTTTTTCTTGGCTGGTATTTTTGGATTTAAGTTAGGTTACTGGTTAGTTAAAAGAGGGCGCCTTTTAATAAACCGAATTGTTTATGTTTTGATCTTCCTTTACTCAGCAGTTTGGATCTTTGGTCAGACTAATAGCACCTTTCGTCTTGGAACCTATGCTGAATGGAATGCCGGTACTGCTCCATGGTTTTACGAAGACCGTACCTTTTTATTTATGTTGATTTTTACGCTTGTTGTTTGGGGAGTGGCGCTGGTTGTTTTTATTCTTAGACTTCGTGGTGAAGGGAAACATTTAGATACCTGATAAAGTCGGGGGACAACAATTTAATCTCCTTCGGCTTTTTAGTCAAAATATTCGTCTCTTTAAGAGAGGAGTCAGTATGCCAATTCTGATTTTAATCATCATAGTCCTTCTCCTCTTCTATCTTTTGATCAGATTTAATTCAATTTGGGTCTATAGGTTTGTTGATAATGCTAAGAAAAACGACGTAAACACCTTGCCTCAGACATACGAGTTACCTCGGTATTATAAATTAAATAAAAATGGTGAAATAGACACCACCGTCCTATGGCCTGGTTGGGATGGGTGGTACTTTTTTGTTGTTCCAGATGACAAAGATCTTCCTGTAAAGATGATTAGAACAAGCCTTATGACAGGCCTGTACGGATTGGAGGGTATAGATAACTATGAAAAATTGCTACTTAGACTGTCTACGTTGGAAGCGGTTGAGCACCTTACGCTAATCCCAACAGAGGAGATAATTGAGGCAAGCAAGCAAAAGGAGAATCACCTTTCCCACAATTATCTGCCGAAGGAAACAGATTTAATTATGAAAAGTAACCAATTAGACGTAGCAATAACAGGCACAAAGGTTATTAGTGATGAAGAGAAAGAGCCTTACGGTAGGATAAGAGGCTCTTGGCCAAATTATGAGCTAGAATTTATCAATCCTCAAGCAGAGATTAAGCTAGCACTAAACTATAAGGGCGAAAATGTAGTATGGTGGGCCGATGTCCCAGACGTGTTTACTTATTTTGCAGCCTTCGGAAAATTTGATGGCAAGATAATCTACAAAAGGGGAACAAGCAATGATGATGCACATAAGTTAATGGATAAGGAAGAGGTTTATTCTATCAAAGGCAGTGGATGTTTCGAACATGGTTTTGCACGAAAGCCATTCGATTTTGATAGCTTTTGGTTACCAATAAGATTGCTAAAGAAGATTATTCCATCACTTAGAACAGTTCGATACCATTACGAATTGCTTATAGGTGACGATGACCTCAGAGGGGGTTTTATGCATGCACGAGGTTTCGGAATAGATTTTCGTAATCGAGGTGGTCTTTTTCAAAATGCTAAGTACAATGAGATTAAGAGCGTAGAGATTAAATACCTAGACGATCCAAAACCCGATCTTGTAGACACATACTGTTCAGCACAAACACCTGTGAAATTTTACAGGAGATGGAAGGTCAAAGCGGTAACGGATGACGGCATTCTTGAGTATGTAGGAACAAGGGAATGGCCTCCTGCTTCAATTGGCAGAAACATGATCTACTATAATTTTTCATATGAGGGAAACTACAAAGGCCAAAGTATAAGTGGAAGAGGGTATGGTGAGTATGTGCATATTTAACTATATAAAAGATTTTGTGGATTTGAGGAAAAAACTGGCCACGCAGATCACGGAGTTCGAGGAGAAAAACCTTTTTAAAATAATTATCTTTGTTCTCTGTGCCCTCTGTGGCTAATAAAGATCGGAGCATAAATGACTGAGAACTTTTATAAGAGGATGTTCTTGATAGGGGCGTTATGGAATATTCTCGGGGGAGCCTTCATCGTTTACTTTTCCGGCTGGATATTTTCTTTATCAGATTTAACCATACCTCAACCCCCCGCATATTATTATTCATGGATTGCCCTTTTTGTTACCTTTGGAATTGGATACTTAATGGTTTATAGAGATATGTACAAAAACAAGAACATTGTGATTCTTGGAATTATCGGGAAGTTTTCTTTTTCTGTCATCTTCATATATAACATGATTAATTACATGGGGCAGATTCCGCTTATTTTTATTATCCCCGTTATTGGGGACCTAGTGTTCGTGGTGTTGTTTTCAAAGTTCCTTTTATTTGCGAGAAGCATTGGAAAATGAAGTAGAGACGCCATTAATGGCGTCTCTACAATAATGTTGGGATTCTTTTGCTGCAAATTCGTAGTCATGAAAACAAAGCTAAGCGTTTAAAGAACAGAAACTCTTCGGCTCTCCTTTTGTCCGGAAGAGGTGTTTAATGAAACAATACTACGATGTAGTCATTATAGGCTCAGGTTTTGGCGGATCCATCACGGCATGCCGCCTTGCAGAGGCCCAGAAGGAAAAGGGTAAGGAGGTTTCTGTTTGCGTGCTTGAACGCGGTAAACGCTATAACATGGGAGAGTTTCCGCGAGAAGTTGCTAAGCCTAAGGATTGGTGGTGGCGAAAGGGTGGTAAGTGTGGTTGGAAGGGATTAATGGAATTCAGGTCTTTCGAGAACATCAGTGTATTGGTTGGAAGCGGTGTAGGAGGAACATCGCTTGTTTACCTTGACGTACAGATAAATGCCTTTGAATCAACCTTTGACATTATTGGACCAGAGGGACAAAGGCGCTGGCCATCGGCAATTCGCGGATGCTCACCTGAGGTTTCTGAGGGAAAGGGATTAGATAACATGCTTCCTTACTATCAGAGGGTTTTTGAAATGCTTCGCCCTAGTCCAATACCAGACCCCACTCTAAAAACACGAGCCTTAAAGGCTGGTGCAGAAGGGGCAGGCGCATCAGATAGATTTAAATTGCTTGATCTAGCAATCTACTGGGGAAATAATGGGAGTGAAAAGGGGGTCTTGAATGAAGACCCGTATGGACGTGGAGGCCCTCCTCAGATTGCTTGCTCGTATTGTGGCGAATGTTATATCGGCTGTAATACCCATTCTAAGAATACGCTTGATTTGAACTATCTCTGGCTTGCTCAAAAGGCAGGAGCCGAGGTCTACTCCCAACACAAGGTAGTAAAAATCGAGCAGAATCCAGATAACCATCCTGTTCACCCAAGGGGTTACACCGT
This sequence comes from Candidatus Dadabacteria bacterium CSP1-2, assembly GCA_001443445.1. Taxonomy (GTDB): domain Bacteria; phylum Desulfobacterota_D; class UBA1144; order Nemesobacterales; family CSP1-2; genus CSP1-2. The sequence goes on from LDXN01000036.1 coordinate 22,336, forward strand.
GCATTATGAGAATCTGAGATGGAATTTTTCAGGGTCTGTTTCGGCAAAAATACTCATCTTAGCGGGAGGTAGTTTAGGATCTACTGAGCTTCTTTTACAGTGTAAGCACGGGTATAAACGCAGATGCAAGAAAGTGGAGCCTGCCTTGCCAGAAATAAGTGATATGTTAGGGAAGTATTTTTCAGGAAACGGCGATTTCGGCGCCGGTGGTTTCGAAACTAATCGCGCGATTGATCCTATGGTTGGTCCAACGATAACTGCTACAGTAGATTATGGTGACAAACTAGATGGACACGGATTTATTATAGAGGACGGTGGCTTACCTGATATTCTCAGGGCCAATTTAAGACGTCTTCCAGTAGGTTATGCTGCCGGGAGAAGATGGTTTGATTTTTTAAGGAAATTTTTGAGTAGAAGTGGTAATACTCTGTTGGCTCAGGAAATTTTCAATCGCCTTGATTTTGATGCTATTAGGGACGCAATTCTATATTTAGTAATGGGCATTGATGCCGCCGATGGTGTAATGTCAATAGACGAGGAGGGTAATTTAGAGATTGACTGGAACAATAAGAACAGCATGGATTTTTTTAGAGAGATAGAAAAGACATTAAGAGAGATAACAGAACTCAAGACAGGACTTGATGGTAATTTGATGTTTAACCCAACTTGGTCTGCTAGGCGTCATCTAATCACGGTACATCCCTTGGGCGGTTGTCCTATGGGAGATAGTGATACAAAGGGTGTTGTTGACGCAGACGGTCAGGTTTTCAATTACCCTAATTTATATGTAGCCGATGGGGCAATCGTGCCTTCAGCTTTAGGACCTAACCCTTCAAAGACAATAGGTGCCTTAGCCGAAAGGATTTCAGAGAAGATTAAGGAAAAGGGTATTTGATTTAAATCGTCTAATTGCTTTTTCACGATCTGAGGTTATAGTTTACCCACGAATCCTAAATAACTATCTAAATTTTACAAATTTTGTCATCCTGTGAAATTTTTTTCCTGAAAAATAACAATTTTTGTCAATTACGTGTTACAAGGTATGTTCTGTCCTCAAACTATTTATAATGATTTAAATAAGTTACACATATAGTATTTATAGAATAACCACCGGCATAAATATTGCATCTAATAATATATATATTATGGCCAAATCTACCTCAAAAGCATTGATTTTAATCTTTGTTCAGACTATTGCCCTAATCTGGGCCTATGAGCTTGGTTTCACACAAGACCTTAATGCGCAAGCTTTGTCTGAACTGGTTTATGAGCATCTTCAGAATAGAATAGAAACAGAGCTTGTACTGCCGAATACAGCAATTGAAGACGAATATACATTTACCACTTCAAGGCTCAGCCGTTTCTATGGGCGGCGAAACTACCTTCCCGCATGGATTAGCAATGATGGCCCCCTGCCCCAAGTAGATGCCCTCATTAAAACTATTCGTGAAGCCAATCGCGAAGGACTAATGCCAGATGAATATAATCTTGGTGAAATCGAGGATAAATTAAGAGAGATAAGGCAAAGTAAAGACACGAATACTCCTATTGATCCATCTACATTAGTTAGTCTCGATATACTGCTTACAGAAGCCTTCTTGACTTATGGTTCCCATTTATTGGATGGACGAGTAAATCCAGAAAAGATTGAAGCGTCCTGGTATCCCAACAGATATGAAGTAGATCTTGTTCTCCTCCTTCAGGCTGCCCTTGGGTCAAATACAGTGGAAGAATCCCTGCACAGTCTCATTCCAGAAGATCAACGCTATACAAGAATGAGACAGGCCTTAAGGCATTATCGAGATATAGCCGCAAGAGGCGGGTGGAATTCAGTACCCGATGGACCGAAAATAAAAAAAGGCGACAGTGGAGCTAGGGTGCAAGAATTACGGAAGCGCCTCATAGCTGAAGGATATCTTGAAGGAGATTTAAGTGCTAATAAGGATCTCTACGATGACCTCTTAGAGCAGGCGATTAGCAAATACCAAGATAACCACGGTCTAAAAGTTGATGGGATTGTTGGTCGTGATACTATAGCCTCACTTAATGTTTCAGTTGAGGATCGAGTCCGCCAGATTGAGCTCAATATGGAACGCATGCGCTGGCTCCCTAGAGAGCTCGGTAAACGTTATGTACTTATCAATATCCCTAATTTCCAATTAGAAGTGGTTGAAAATGATGAACCCCTAATCCATATGCGAGCTGTAGTAGGTAAACACTCTGACCCTAGTCCCGTCCTTAGCAGTGAAATCACCTATCTTGTGTTGAATCCTTCCTGGCATGTCCCATCAAGCATTGCTACCTCTGAAATATTGAAGGAACTTCGAACCGATCCCACTTATCTAGCAAAGAACGATATAAAGGTTTATAAAATTGCTGATGGTACAAGGAGGGAAATTAACCCAGACACAGTCAACTGGAATCAGGTCAGCGAAAAAAACTTCGATTATAGATTCAGGCAGAGGCCAGGATCGAAAAATGTGCTTGGTCGTGTGAAGTTCATTTTTCCTAATCCATTTGATGTTTATCTCCACGACACCTCTTCCCCAGAACTGTTTACAAAATTTGTACGAAGCTTCAGTCATGGCTGCATGCGCGTAGAGAAGCCTATGGAACTTGCAGAGTTTCTCATGCGAGATGATGCAGAATGGACACGAGAAAATATTTTAAATGCTATCAATAAACGTTCAGAAAAAACTGTCTGGCTGCCAGAACCAATACCACTACACATAGCTTATTTGACCGCATGGGTAGACAAAGATGGCTCAGTCCAATTTCGTAATGATATCTACGGACTAGACAAGGTGCTTGATGAGGCCTGGGGCCAACGAGATAAAACTCTTTCCCTGAGCGATGAATCCCCGAATCCTTAGTGTCTACAAATTTGCAGGTTCTATCTGAGCATAGAGACTTCGATTCCTATTTTAGTTTTTCCAACCATTTAGGGGTTGCCTCTCTGGCTTCCTCAGGTAAACCGAGTTTCTCCATGTATAGCAGGATCTTAGCAACCCTATCAAACCCCTCTCTTCTATGGGTTTTAAACACTTGCTCTTGGGTCTCTTTTAGCTTGGTTTCTATGTGAGGTTTTATCCCTCTCCAAATCGTATGTTTGTCGAGAGGTGGATTTAGTTGCTTCGCCACCTGTTTTAGCTTATCATCAAGCTCCGTATATGTTTCTCCAGTTGCAATAAAAGCTTCCACCCTCTCTATATACCACCTTCTCAAATCTAAAGCCTCCCTTTCTGCTTTGGCCTGTGCGCATTTCCAAGTGAGGTCTAATAATTCACTTATCTGTCTCTCAAGATCCTTCCACTCATCCAGCGTTAGTGTATTGTTCTTGTTGTTCATCTCTAAATTCCTCCTTATGGTTTCAGAGCTAAAACTGCGCAGGTAGATTCTTGAATTACCTTTTCCGTTACGCTTCCCAAAATAAACCGCCTAACCCCTTTTCTTCCGTGCGTGTTGATTATTATTAAGTTAGCATTCTTATTAGACGCATAATCAACTATGGCAGTTGACGTGCTAATTCCTCGAATTACATCTGTGTTAATTTCATGTTTAATTCCACGCTTGAGTTTTATCTCCTCAACCCTCTTCGCAAGTTTATTAGAAGAACCCTTTATCGCATCTTCTAACATACTAAAAGGAATTTCATCAAAAAAGGGACCGAGTTTAAAAACATATACAACCGAGATATTAGCGCTTATCCTCTCTGCCAGATCTATTGCATAGTTAAGGGAGGAGTCTACTTTCTCGTATATGTCTAGTGGAACAAGGATATTACGTATATCAACTTTTCCTTCTTCATCCCTCTTCTTAACCGCAAGGACAGGTATGTTAGATTCTCTTAAAACTCTGAGAGTAGTGCTTCCAATAAGCATCCTGTCTATAATGCCAAGTCCTCTTTTACCGATAGCTATGAGGTCGGCCTTTTCACGACGGGCAAATCCAACAATCTCCTTATTCGGTTCGCCTTTCAAAACCACTCCTTGGAAATTAAGTCCTTGAGATGTCAGTTCACTCGCTATCAGAGTTAACTTTGACTGGATATTTTCCTCAACCTTTATTGTCCAATTTTGGAACTCGGTTTCATATAATAATTTTTCGGGCATCGGAATTACATGAATACCTATTATTTCGGAACCAAATTTTTTGGTAAGAAATACCGCATAGTTTAGCGCCTC